>CAIPVR010000090.1 GCA_903868545.1 uncultured Actinomycetes bacterium | reverse complement strand
TGGCCCACGCGGTGTTCCCCGGGTTGGCCGTCGCCTTCGTCCTGCAGGGCAGCCTCGTGCTCGGTGGCGCCGTGGCCGGTGTCCTCACCGCCGTTCTGGTCGCGGTGTTCAGCCAGAACCGTCGGCTGAAGGAGGACTCCGTGATCGGGGTCTTCCTGGTGGCCTCGTTCGCGCTCGGACTGGTGGTGATCTCGCGCGCGCCCGGCTACGCCGGCTCCCTGCAGCAGTTCCTGTTCGGGTCGATCACCGGCATCCCGGCCCGCGACGTGCTGACCACCGCCGCCGCGGCGGTCGGGGTGCTGGGGGTGGTGGCGCTCCTGCACCGCGGGCTGGTCGCGGTGTCGCTCGACCGGGAGATGGCCCGGGCCCTGGGTCTGGCCACGTTCTGGCTCGACCTCGCGCTGTACGTGTGCGTCACCCTCGCGGTCGTGGTGTCGCTGCAGACGGTCGGCAACATCCTGGTCCTGGCCCTGCTGGTCACACCGGCTGCGACGGCTCGGCTGCTCACCGACCGCCTCGCCGTCATGCTGGCCCTGTCGCCCGTGTTCGGCGCGACGGCGGCGGTGGTCGGCATCTACCTGTCGTGGAGCTACGACCTGCCGGTCGGGGCCACGATCGTCCTCGTGCTCGCCGCGGTGTTCGTGATCGCCTGGGCGCTCGCACCGCGTCACGGACTCATGGGACGGCGGCGGAGGACCGCGACCAGCCCCGGCTGACGTCCCCGCCCCTGCTCGAGGTACCCGTCGTCCGTCTGGATCCCGACCTCCCGCCGAGCTGGGGATCGCTGTTCGAGCTCTGGCGTCGGCCCCGTCCGGCCGGGCGGACCGCCCGGGCGGGGCCGCCCGTCGTGATCCACCCGCTGCGGCACAGGGATGCCACACTGGCCCGGGTGGAACCGTCGAGGGGACCAACGAGGCGCCTGGGCCGCCACGGGCTGCGTGGGGCTGCCCTCGTGCTCGTGGTGTCGGTGGCAGCGGGTTGCGCCCTCACGCCGCCGGCGCCCCGGTCGGCGCCGGCGGCGTCCACGGCGTCGGTGGGTTCGTGTGAACTGCCGGCGGTCGGCGAGGACTTCCGGTTCGTGGCGCCCGAGCAGATGGACCTCGACCCGGTCCGAGTCCGCACCGCCGTCGACTACGCCGGGGCCACCGGGGCCCTGTCCTACCGGGTGTACCGCCACGGGTGCCTCGTGGCCGACGGTGGCCTGTCCCCGGCGATGTCCGGCGAGCCGATGTTCGCGTTCAGCATGACCAAGAGCGTCGTGTCCCTCGTCGTGGGCCGGGCCGTCACGCTCGGTGCGTTGGGTCTCGACGACCCGGTCGGCCCATACCTCCGCAAGGCCGGCTACCCGGTCGACGACGTCAAGGGCGCCCTCACCGTGCGCCACTTCCTCACCCAGACCACCGGCATCCGCATGCCGATCGTGCAGGACTTCCTCGAGGCGGTCTCCACCGACAGCGTGGCCGCGCTGCTGCAGCGGCCCTTCGAGGCGGTGCCCGGATCCACGTTCATCTACGCCCAGACCACCCTGAACGCCCTCACCCGGATCGTGGAGGGTGCCGTCGGACGTGACTTCCAGGACTTCGCCCGTGCCGAGTTGTTCGCGCCGATCGGCATCGGCGACCGCGAGTGGGTCTGGCAGCGCGACCCGGCCGGGACCACCCAGGGCTTCGCCATGCTGGACATCGCCCCCCGTGCCATGGCGCGGCTCGGCATGCTCGCCGGCTCCGGTGGTCGGTGGTCCGGAACGCAGCTGGTCGACCCGTCCTACCTGGAGGCGGCCCAGCAGGGGAGCGCGAGCAACCCCTGCTACGGGTTCCTCGTGCGGACCAACCGGAGCGACCGGTGCGGCAACGACGGGATCCCCGTGTTCGAGGTGGACGACGAGCGCTTGATCCCGCCGGCACCGAGCGACACGTTCGCGTTCAGCGGGGCGTTCGACCAGGAGACCTACGTCATCCCGAGCCTCGACATGGTCGTCGTGCGCATGGGCCCGCCGAGCGCCTTCGCCCTGGACCCCCTCGGTGGTGCCGGGGACCTGTTCTCCCCGGCCTGGAAGTACCGCTCGATGCAACTCCTGATGACCGCGGTGCGCGACGTGCCGCAGCCCGCCGTCCCCGACTGGAGGCCGCCCCCGCCGAGCGAGGGGCTCGACCTCGCCCGGCTACTGCCCCTTCCGCTGCCCGAGCCCTGGCCGGCGGGCTGACCCGGGGCGCGTTCGGCCGGCCTTCCCGGCACCGACCGACGGGTCCGCGCCGTTCCGGCCCCACGACCGTTAGCGTCGAAGGGGTCCGCACGAACCAGGAGGGCCCGATGGCCACCGACACCCCCCGGACCGCATTCGCCGCTGCTGCTGCCGGTGTCGGCATCCTCGGTCTGGTCACCGCCTGCGGTGGTAGTTCCGACGGGACGACCACGACCACGGCGGCGCCCACCACCACCGAGGCGACCACCACCACGTCGGCGAGCGGCGGGACGGCGTCCGGATCCGCCGCCGGGGCGCTGCCCGCGGCACCCACCGGGTCGATCGAGGTGCAGACCGGGAACGACAACGGAGTCGTCTACCAGCGGTGGTCGAACTCGAGCGGGGCGACCGCCGAGCAGATCGTCGCCGAGTACCGGACGGCGCTGCAGGCCCAGGGCTACACCGTCACCAGCTCCGGTGGTGGCGGTGGCGGCTGGGGCAAGTGGGGTGGCGCCGGCGCCGGGCTCACCGCGTCCCGTTCCGGGTCGTTCGTGGCGGTGCAGGCAGGTGGCCAGACCGGCCAGCCGGTGTTCTTCGAGGTGTGCCAGGGCGCCGACCAACAGGCCACGCAGGAGTGCGAGAACCAGAGCCAGGGCCCGGACACCAACTCCCAGGGCAGCTGACCGGACCTCCACCCCCGCCCGGTGACGTGGCACGGGCCGAGCGTCGGTTCCGGGCCATGGGCACCGACTGCCACGTGGTGGTGCGCGCCGCCCCGGCGCCCGGCCACCCCGGCGCCGACCGGCTCGCCGACGAGGCCGTGGTGCGGGTGCGGTCGTTGGAGGCGCGGTGGTCCCGGTTCATGCCGACCAGCGACACGTCCCGGCTCAACGGGGCCGGTGGCCGACCGGTGCAGGTCGACCCGTCGACGCTGGACCTCCTCCGCCGGGCCGACGCGGCCCGGCGTGCCACCCACGGATGGTTCGACCCGTTCCTCGGACGGGCGCTGGCCGATCTCGGCTACGACCGCACCTTCGACGAGATCGACCGCCACCGCGGGGCGTGGGCGGCGGCCCCGTCGGCGGGCGCCGCTCGACCCGCGATCGGCGAACCCCTGCGGACGCCGTCCCCGCTCCGTCTCGACGGCGGGGCCGGTCCCGCGGCGCTCGGCGGCGGGGCGGCGTTCGATCCGGGAGGGATCGGCAAGGGTCATGCCGCGGACGTGGTCTCGCAGGAGCTGATCGCGGCCGGCGCCGTGGGCGCGCTGGTGAACCTGGGGGGCGACCTGCGGGTCCGCGGCGCCAACGACGCGGACTCGTGGCGGATCGACGTGCGCAACCCCTTCGACGAGTCGCTCGACCCGGTGGTCGAGGTCGGGCTGGACGACACGGGCCTGGCGACGAGCTCCCCGCTCAAGCGGCGCTGGCACACCCGTGACGGCCGCCCCGTCCACCACATCCTCGACCCGCGCAACGGTGCTCCGGCCGCGCTCGACCTCGCCGCCATCACCGTCGTGGCGCCCGAGGGGTCGACCGCGGAGATGCTCACCACCGCCGTGGCGCTGGCCGGGCCGATCCACGGAGCGGCGTTGTTGCGCCGCCACCGGGCCAGGGCCTGGGTGGTGACCTTCGAGGGCGTGGTCGCCCCGGTCTGAGTGTCGGACCGGTGGGACCCCGGGGATGGACAACAGCGCCTCCTAGGATCCTCCGATGGACACTCCATGCGTCGTCGGCCTGCCCGGCCGGGAACTGGACGGCGGACCGCAACGGATCGAGGTCGAGGGCGGAAAGCTCCGGATCCTGTTGCGAGCCTTCGACGGGCCGTTCGTGGTGCCGCTCGCCGACGTGGCGGCGGTGTCCGACCGCCGTGTCGCCGGTGACGTCGCGCTGCGTCGTGAGGCCGTGGTGCCGTTCGCCCAGTTGCAGGGCGGCCCTGCCGGGGCGAACCTCGTGCTGGTGTTCCGCCGGCCGACCCGGGTGCCCGGCGTTCGGGTCCAGTCCGGAGGCTCCCTCGGTCTCAGCCGGCGCCGGTCCCACAGCGAGGCCGGGCTCTTCGTGGACGGGATGCGGTTCGCCGTCGAGGACCCGGCTGCTGCGATCGCGGTGCTGGCCGGTGCGGGGATCCGTCCGGTCCCCGACGCCACGCATGCGCTGCAGCAGGTCATCGGCACCGATCCCTCGGCACCCGGGGAGTCGGAACGGCGCCGGCGCCGGAGTCGGTGGGTGGCCACACTGCTCACCATGTCGTTCCTGGGGCTGGTGCTCATGCTCCTGGCGGGCGGGCTGCGGGAGGACCACCGTGGCCTCGGCGCGCTGGTCCTCCTCGTCGGCTTCCTGGCCCTCGCCGGCGGGTTCTGCGGCGCGCTCTGGTTGGTGTTCCGCCAGCCGTGGCGAGGAGCACCGCCCGCCTGAGCGACGCCGGCCCGTCGTGTCGGGTTCAGTCCTGCGACGCGGAGAACGCGGCGAAGTCGGCTTCCACCTGGTCGGCGTACCGGGACGCGAACTCGCACATCGCCCGCACCAGCGCGCGGCGGTCGTCGAGCGCAGCGGCGAGCTCGCCGGCGTCGCCGGTGCGGGCGTGGGCCCGGGCCAGGCAGTGGCCGCACACCCGCGCGTAGACCTCCAGCGACCGGGCGCCGGCGCGTTCCACGTCGAAGCCCCCCTTGCCGTCCCACAGTTGGCGGACGTAGTAGTCGTGCTCGAGGCCGTCCTCGCTCAGCAGCGTCTCCCAACCGAGGAACACATCGGTCGAGGCCTGCATCCGCCGCTGGCCCTCCACCACCCGCTGCCCGGCCTCCGCGTAGGGGCTGGCGCCGAGGTAGGGCTCCAGGCACGACGCGCCGGCCTCCTTCACCTGGAGGACGAGCGGGTCGTCGGGTGAGTCGCCGAGGAGGAGGAGCAGCCAGCAGCGCGTGCCGATGCTGCCCACGCCGCCCACGCGGAGCGCGACGTCGGTGAATCGGTAGCGGTCGAGCAGCATCTGTCGGTCGACCGACAGGGTGGAGCGGTAGGAGTCCAGCGCGGTGTGGATGAAGGCGTGGAGGGTGTCGCGGTCCGCGGTCGCCGTGAGGTCTCGCGCCGGGGTGAGGTTCGGGAGGTCGCCGCGGAAGCGGCGGGAGCCGCCGTCACCCTCCTCGGTGAGCTTGCGCAGTGCCCGGATGCGGTCCTTGCCCCGGGCCTTGGCCGTCGCCTCCCGGAACTGGCGTCGCACCTCCTTCGGGGCGTCGTTGCCCCAGTGGTCCGCGATGTCCTCCTCGGTCACCCGGTGGTACCAGAGGTCGAGGTGGTGCATGGTGGCGAACTCGGCGAGGCCGTCGACGTAGGCCCGGGTGGCGTCCTCGACGCAGCGGCTCCGGTCCGTCGGACCGAAGCCCCGGTCGCGCCCGGCCAGTTCGATGCTGGCCGCCAACCTGCGGAGGTCCCACTCCACCGGGCCCGCGAGGGTCTCGTCGAAGTCGTTGAGGTCGAACACGAGGGCCCGGTCCGGCGCCCGGTAGAGGCCGAAGTTCGACAGGTGGGCGTCGCCGCTGAGCTGGGCCACGAGTGAGGACCGGGGGAGGTGCGACTGGTCCATCGCGAACACCGGGGCGGTCGCCCGGTAGAAGGCGAACGGCGACTCGGCCATGCGCCGGCGCCGCAGCGGCAGCAGGTGGGGGAGGCGCCCCTGCTCGTCGGCGGCGATCACCTCGTTCGGGTTCGGCCGGTCCGGCGCCGGCGACCACTCGCCGAACGCCTCCTCGTGGCTCGTGCAACCCTCGACGGTCATCGGGTCCTCCTCGTCGGTGGGCCACCCGCCGGCGCAGGCCGGTCGGTCACCGTGCCCGCCCGGCTCATCGGTCCCGGAGACCCTTGCCGGCGAGGATGCGGGGAGCGCACTTCTCCACGCGGGCCGACCGGGTGGACGCCTGTTTCGCGCCCGAGACGTACAGGTGGTACTCCCGGCGGCGCCCCGGTGTGAGCGCCTCGAAGGCCGTGCGGAGTTCCTCGTCGGTGTCGAGGCGTGCCCGGAACTCCTCGGCGGGTTCGGGCGCGGGTGCCGGGGCCACCTCCAGGCCGGCCTCCTCCACCCGGACCGCCTCGTCGACGTAGGCGGTGACGGTGGCGGCCAGTCGTGTGACGTCGCCCACCGAGCGGAAGCAGATCCGCTTGGCCGACCGGGAGTTCGGGCCCTGGTCCTCGAGCACCCCGTCCGGGTCCGGGAGGAGTGCCCCCTTGAAGAACATGAGAGCGAGGAAGTCCTTCATCTCCTGGAGGATGACGATGTTCGCCCCGTCGTGGGTGTAGCAGGCCTTGCCCCACTTGACCTCCTCGCGGAGGCCGGTGGCGAGCAGGACCGGGCGCACCGCCGCGAGCTCGTCCGACCACCGGGCCGACCCCCGCACGAGTTCGTCGACCCCCGTGCCCGCTCCCATCCACCACCCCCTGTCCCGGGCCCGCCCCGGGTCGGCGCCCGAGGGTATCGCCGCCCGTGGGCGGGTTCCCGTCGGCCCGGTCGGCCCGGTCGGCCCGGTCGGCCCGGTCGGCCCGGTCGGCTCAGCCGGTGACCGCGGCGACCGGGAAGCGGAGGAACCGGATGCCCTCGGCCGGATCGAGGACGGATCGCTCGGAGTTCACGCCCTCCACCACGGCCTCGAACAGCACGCCCACGTCGCCGTCGATCGCGGCCATGGAGCTGTAGGCCCCCGGGCCGCGCCGCAGGACCCGTCCGAACCGCCACGAGCGGGTGCCGTCGGTGGAGAGGTACACCGACAGGTCCTTCCGGACCAGGGGCACGATGCCGAAGGGGGCGTCCCACTCGGGCACGTTCGTGTAGAGCACCACGTCGGCGCCGGTGCCCGGGTCGGTGAGGCGGGTGAGGCTGCCGTTGACCCCGAAGACGGGTTCGGGGAGCACCGAGCGGCCGAGGTCGGTCCAGGTGGTGCCGCCGTCGGGGCTGTACGCCTCGGCGCGGCGGCCGTCGTACAGGTAGGTGCGCGAGCTCATGTAGAGACGCCCGTCGGCGAGCTCCACCACGGACCCCTCGCCGACCCATCCCTGCACGGTGGTGCTGGTCGTCCAGGTCGAGCCGCCGTCGTCGCTGGTCAGTGTGCAGTTGGACTCGCCCGACCGGTCGCGGAAGGGTCCGGGCAGCGGAAGGGGAGGCGGCCCGGTCGTGGCCCGGCACATCACCACCAGTCGCCCGGCATGCGGTCCGGACCGCACCGCGATCCCTGCGCCGGGGCCGCCGGGGTCACCCACCACCCCGGCCGCGTTCGGGCCGATGCGCAGCGGCCGGGTGGTCCAGGTGACCCCGCCGTCGTCGGAGGTGTGGAGGCCGTTGCCGAACACGAGGATCCGGCCGGTGGCCGGGTCGACGACGGCGGCGGAGTCGCCGTCCTCGGTGGAGGTGTTCGGGGCGATGTCGTGGTGGACCCACGTGCGGCCGCCGTCACGGCTGACCGCAGCACGCAGCAGCGACGGTGCCGAGTCGGAGATCGACCCGAGGCGGATGGTGGCGACCGCGACGAGGGACCCGTCGAGGGCCCGGAGCAGGACCGGGATGCGCGGGTACTCGCCGCGGGCCGGGTCCACCGGGAAGACCACCGTGTCGGCCACCACGGTGGCCGGGTCGAGGGACCCGGCACCGTTGAGGGCGTAGGAGACCTCGGGGGCGGCCGGCAGCAGGTACGCCAGGTCCTGGGGGCTCGCCGGTGCCGAGCAACCCGTGGCGAGGACGACCGCCACCACTGCGGCCGGCAGTCCGGCGACGCCCCGGAACCGTCGTCGACGTCGTTGCCCGGTCCCGCCCCGCATTGCCGAAGGGTAGGGACGACCGCGTCGGCGGGGCAACGACGGGTGTCAGCGGTCCTCGACGGAAGCGTCACCGCCCCGAACAGCGTGAGGCGCATCAGGTGCTCGTCGGGGACGGGTCCGCCACACCGAGGAGCTCCGGGCGCACTGCCACGGAGAGGCGGGAGTGACCGTGGGGGATCATGGCGACGGTGCAGGTGGCGTCGTCGTGGAGGAGCAAAGCGTTGTCGGGATGGACGGTGCGGATGTGTGGGTCGTTGCCGGTCCCGTCGTTACCATCGCCGGATGGCTCGCTACGACTTCCGGTGCCGGTCCTGCGGCTCCACCTTCGAGGTGGAGCGCCCGATGGCCGAGGCGTCCGACCCCGCGACGTGCCCGGAGGGCCACACCGACACGGTGAAGCTCCTGAGCACGGTGTCGATCGGTGGCCGGGCCACCGCGGCGCCGACCCCGGTCGCCGCGCCCCCGGCGGGTGGCGGGTGCTGCGGCGGCGCCTGCCACGCGCACTGAGCGACGGGCTCGGCCGGTGGACGACACCTTCGACGGGAAGGTCGCACTCATCACGGGTGCGGGCTCCGGTATCGGGCGCGCGGTGGCGCTGCGCCTCGTGGCCGACGGCGCCCAGGTGGTGGGCGTGGACATCGCCGCCGACGGGCTGGCCGAGGTGGCCGAGGTGGCGGGGGAGCGCTTCACCGCCCACCCTGCCGACCTCTCCGACCCCGCGGCGTGCCGCGCCGCGGTGACGGCCTGCGTGGAACTCCACGGCCGGCTCGACGTGCTGGGCAACATCGCCGGGGTCGCCGCCTCGCACCACGTCGCGGACGTCACCCCCGAGCAGTACCGGCGGATGATGGCCGTCAACGCCGACGCCCCGTTCTTCCTCAGCCAGGCCGCGCTGCCGCACCTGCTGGCCACCGGCGGCAACATCGTGAATCTGGCGTCCAACGCCGGGCTCATGGGGCAGGCGTACACGGTGCCGTACTGCATGTCGAAGGGCGCTGCGGTGCAGCTCACGCGGGCGCTGGCGATGGAGTTCGTCAAGACGGACCTCCGGGTGAACGCCATCGCCCCCGCCGGCGTCGACACCCCGCTGGTGCGGTCCTTCTCGATCCCGGACGGCGTGGATCTCGACCTGATGCAGCCCTACATGGGTCACCGGGGCATGGCCCGGGTGGAGGAGCTCGCCGACCTCTTCGCCTTCGTGGCGTCCGACCGGGCGCGCTCGATCCACGGCGCCGTGCTGAGCGTCGACAACGGCATCACGGCCGGCTGACCGGCCCGGTCCGGGGCGTGCTCGGATAGCGTGACCGGGCCCGGTCGACGAGCGGCCGGTGGAGCCCGGGAGCGACACATGTCCGACGACACCCCTGACAGCGCCGAGGAGACCGAAGTGGTCGGTGGCCTGGTCACCGACGGCGCCTACACGGTGTTCGTGGCCGACTTCAGCGAGACCGACACGGCCTGGGAGGCCTACGAGATCCTGAAGTCCCTCGAGGACGGCCAGAACCTGTCCATCGACGGCGTGCTCGTGGTGAAGAAGGACGCCGAGGGCGTGGTGGAGGTCCAGAAGGTGACCGACCACTCCACCCGCAGGGGCCTCGGTTGGGGCGTGGTCGGCGGTGTGGTGCTCGGGGTGCTGTTCCCCCCGTCGATCATCGGGAGCGCCGCCGTGCTCGGCGCCACCGGCGCGGCGATCGGCAAGGCCCGCGAGGTGCACCACCGCAAGGAGCTCGCCGACGAACTCGACGCCGCGATCGAACCCGGCCACTCCGGGATCCTCGCCCTGGTGTCGGACCCGCAGGTGGTGCAGATCCGCAAGGCGCTCGACAAGGCCGACCGCATCGTGGAGAAGGCTGTCGACAAGGCCGTGGCCGCCGACATCGAGGCCGCGGCCAAGGAGGCGGAGGCCGACGCGAAGGCCGCCGGGCAGCGCCCCGACGACGCGTCGTGAGCCTGATCCCCGGGGTCAGCGGGTGACGACGGCCCCGGGGAAGTCACCCTCGGCGCGCCAGCGTTCGAGGTAGCCCACGTAGTCCTCGAGGCTCCCGGTGTAGGTGAGGTTCCGGTAGCCGTGAGGATTGTTGCCCTGCTCGCTGTTGTAGTAGCCGGGCGTGCAGTTGCGGGAGTAGTCGGCGATCTGGCCGGCGACCCGCAGCAGGATGCCGTGCCACTCGTCCTCGGCCTCCTCGCTGGCCTCGATGGTGCGGATCCCCTCCTGCAGGCAGCGGGAGATGATCCACGACACGTGCGTGGCCGCTTCCGACAGGAAGTGCAGGAAGTTCGTCCCGAACCCGGCCTGCACGATGCTGATCATCAACAGGTTCGGGAACCCGTTGGCGAGCACCCCGTGGAGGGTGTGGGCCCCGTCGTGCCAGCGCTCGCTCATCGGGACCCCGTCGCGACCACGCGGGTCGAAGCCGAGGCGGCGTTCGAGGTCGGTGGTGACCTCGAAGCCGGACGCGAAGACGAGCAGGTCCACCGGGTACTCCGTGCCGTCGACCACCACGCCGGTGGGGGTGACGGAGTCGACGCCCCGGCCGTCGGTGTCGACGAGGTGCACGTTCGGACGGTTGAACGCCGGCAGGTAGTCGTCGTGGAAGCACACCCGTTTGCAGTGCTTGCCGTACCAGGGCTTCAGCTTCGCCGCCGTCTCCGGGTCCTCGACCACCTGGTCCACCCGATGACGGATCGCCTCCATGGTCTCGAAGTCCGACTGCTCCAGCCGGGCGGCCTCCTCCGGGTCGTCGGTGCGGGACTGGGTGTCCTCCCACATGACGTCCACCCAGCCGTCGTCCACGAGGACGTTCCCCGGCTTCTTGCCGGTGACCGCCTGCGTGAAGTTGCGGATCCGCTGCTGCTGCCAGCCCGGTTGCAGGCTGCGGAACCACGCCTCGTCGGTGGGCCCGTTGTTGCGGACGCCGACCGCCGAGGGGGTGCGCTGGAAGACGTAGACCTCTTTGGCGGCACGCGCCAGCTGCGGCACCACCTGCACCGCCGTGGCGCCCGTGCCGATGATGCCCACCCGCTTGTCGGCGAGCCGGTCCATCGGCTCGGTCGGGCCGCCGCCCGTGTAGGAGTAGTCCCACCGGCTGGTGTGGAACGCCGTGCCGGCGAAGTTCTCGATGCCCGGGATGCCGGGCAGCTTCGCCTTCGAGAGGATGCCGCCGGCGCACACCACGAACCGGCCGGTGATGCGGTCGCCGCGGTCGGTCACGACCACCCACCGGCCGAGGTCCTCGTCCCAGTCCGCGGTGTCCACCTCGGTCTGGAACAGGGCGTGCGGGTACAGGTCGAAGTGGCGGCCGACGAGCTGGCAGTAGGCGAAGATCTCCGGGGCGCTCGCGTACTTCTCGGTGGGCATGTAGCCCGTTTCCTCGAGCAGCGGCAGGTACGTGTAGGACTCCACGTCGCACATGCAGCCGGGATAGCGGTTCCAGTACCAGGTGCCGCCGAAGTCCCCGGCCTTGTCGATCATGCGGAAGCTGTGCACGCCGGCCTGCTGGAGGTGGGCCGCGGTGAGCATCCCGGCGAAGCCGGCGCCGATGATCACCACGTCCACCTCGTCGACCACCGGGTCCCGGACGAGTTCCTCGGCGAACGGGTCGCGGTCGAGGTCCTCGAACGCGCCGGTGAGCTCCTGGAACTGGAAGAGGCCGTCGGAGCGGAGACGCTTCTCCCGCTCGCGGCGGTACCGCTCACGGACTTCCTCCAAGGTCCCCGGCTCGGACTGCTCCCCGGTCATCGCAACGGTCCTTCCCCGCCACGCCTCCACGACGCCGCGGTCCGTCACGTTATGGCAGCCGCCGGCGCCGGCCGGAATCCGTGCAGGTGACTCGGGACACGGCCGCCGACGTGTTGGTGGGCAGCCCCGCACTCGGTACCGTCGCAGGGTGACCGAGGGGAGCGTTGTCGAGCGTTCGCACCGGCTGGACGCCACCCAGCGCCGCCTGCTCCTCGGCGTGTGCACGGTGGTGGGCGCCGCCACCGTGGTGCCGGCGACCTACAACTACGTGCTCGACCCGATGCTCGACGGACTCGGAGCGAGCGAGTCGCAGTCGTCACTGCTGCGGCAGCTGCCCAGCATTGCAGCGTTGCTGGTGATCTTCCTGGCAGGTGTGCTCGGCGGGCGGTGGGGCGAGCGTCGCCTCATCGGCGCCGGCTCGGTGCTGTTCGCCGCCGGCTGCGCGGTGGTGGTCGTGGCGCCCACCTTGGAGGTCGCCGTCGGGGGCCTGGTCCTCGAGAGCGTGGGCGCGTCCGCCCTCGTCGTCGTGGCGCTCGGCCTTCTGAGCGCCCGCGTATCCGAGCCGGAGGCGCGGGCCTCCGCGTTCGCGACCTTCGCCGTCGTCGGGCCCTGCGTGTACATGTTCGCCCCCGTGCTCGCCGGGGTGCTCGTCGACGACCTCGGATGGAGGTGGGTGCCCGTGCTCTGGACGCTCGCCGGCCTGGTCATGGTGGCGGCCGCACGACGGTTGCTGCCCGGCGGTGACAGCGAGCGCGCCCCCGGGGAGCTGCTCACGCCTGCGCTCGCCGGCCTGGTCCTGGCCCTCGGGGTGCAGGCCATCAACGCCGTCAGCTCCGACGGGTGGACCTCGAGCAGCTTCGCGATCCGGGCCGGGGCCACGGTGCTCGCCGTGCTGGCCCTCCTGTGGGCCTACCGGCGTTCGCCCGCCCCGTCGCTGTCGGTGGCGGCCCTGCGGCGCGGCGGGACGCTGGTGCTGCTCGTCGTGGTGGTGATCGTGCCGTTCGCGAACCTGTGGTTCTACATGACCATGGGGTACCAGTACGTGTACGGGCTCGACACGCTCTCCACGGCACTGGTGATGATCCCGGCGCAGCTCTGCGGGGTGGGCGGCGGCCTGGTCGCCCGCAAGGTCCTGCGCCGGCACGGCATCACCCGCGCCGGGGTCGGGGCGATCCTGCTGCTCTCGGCCGCACTGGCGGCCACCTGGCTGATCGGTGTGGGTTCGCCGATCGTGGTGCCGGTACTCGTCATGTGCACCTACTCGTCGGCGTCGGTGGCGGCAGGGATCCCGCTCACGAACGCCGTCATGGACTCGGCACCTCCGGGTGAGTCCGGCAGTGCCGCCGCGTTCCGCGGGGCCGCGGCGAACGTCGGGAGCGCCCTCGGCGTGGTGGTGATGACAGCGGTCGTCTTCGGCGTGGTGGCGACCTCGCTCACGGCCACGCTCGACAGCGAGGGCCTCGCCGGTCAACAGTCCGCCGACATCGCTGCCTCCATGCGCAACGGGGCCACCTCGGAGTCCGTCGCGTCGGACTACTCGGTCCCCGTCCAGCAGGTGGACGAGATCTCCGCCGCCCAGAAGGGGGCGATGGTCGACGGGCTGCACGCACAGGGCACCGTCGCGGCACTCCTCACCGCAGGGTGTGCGGGCATCTTCCTGTTGGGTCGACGCCGCCAGACGCGGGCCCGCCCGACCGTCGGGTCGGCAGCGGGCTGAGTGTCGCGTCGCCGGGTCGGGCGCATCCGGGCGTGGGCACCGGTATCCTCAGCCCGTGGATCCCGGTGGCGGCGGGCGTCGTTGGACGTCCGACGAGCTGAGGGCGGAGTTCGCCGGCAGCCGGTTGGTGGCGCGGACCGCCGGCGCCACACCCGCCGAGGTGCCGGCCGGTGTGGGCGAGGGGCCCGCCTTCGACCGACTCTGGGTGGATGCGGCGGCACAGCTCCATCCGTCGGACCGTTCCGTACTGGCCCGGGCGTGGCGTCGTGCCGTCGAGCGCCCGTCGGAACTGACCCGGGTGGTCCTGCGCCGCAACGACGACGACGCGGGCTGGCGTCAGGAGCGGGTCACCTTCCTGAACCTGCTCGACCAGGACGAGTTCGGCGTGGTGCTCGTCGGCCTCGACGACCTCGGCGCGTGTGAGCCGCCGGCGCCCGGCGGGGCCGAGCCGGACCGCGCCGAGGTGTCGGAGGGCGCCTCGGTGCTCCGGCCCGCGTGGGTTCTCCAGGAACTCGACCCGCTCGGGGTGGTGCTCTCCACGGAGGGTGACGTCGCGGAGATCTTCGGTCGCGGAGCGGCCGAGCTCGCGGGTCGGTTGGTCCTGGAGTTCATCCACCCCGACGACCACCCGGTGGTCATCGAGGCGTGGGCGGAACTGCTCGGCCGGCGTGGCGCGATGGTCACCATGCGCGAGCGCATCCTCCACCCCGATGGGACCGTCCGCTGGATCGAGGCCAGCGTCATGAACCGGTTGGCCGCCGACGGGACGGGCAGCCTCCTGTCGCTGGTTCACGACGTCACGGAGCGGCGCCACGGCGAGCGGGCACTCCGGGACCTCGCGACCACCGACCCGCTGACCGGGCTGCTCAACCGGGGGGCGGTCCTCGACGAGCTCCGCGGCCTCCTCAGGTCCGACCCCGTGGCCGTGGGCTTCCTCGACCTCGACGGGTTCAAGCTGGTGAACGACCGGCACGGCCACCACGCGGGCGACGACGTGCTCGCCGAGTTCGCCGCCCGGCTCATCCGGTCGGTCCCCGCCGCCGCCCGCGTCGGTCGGTGGGGTGGCGACGAGTTCGTCCTCTTCTGCCGGAGCTGCGACGTGGACGGGCTCGGTGCGGCGGTCGAGCACGCCCTCGAGGGGTCGATCGACCTGGGCGGTCCCTCGTGGGACCCAGCGGCGAGCGTCGGGATCGTCATCGGCCGGGTCGGCGCCGACCCGGTGGACCTGGTCCGCTCGGCCGACCGCGAGATGTACCGGGTGAAGCTCGGCCGCCGCCCCGACCTGCCGGGGTGATCCGTGCCGTGTCCGCCTACGCTGCGGGCACGGCTCCGGGCAGAGGTGGGGCCGGCGGCACGAGGGGGAACCGTGGCCCACGACCTGATCATCCGCAACGGCACCGTGATCGACGGGAGCGGCGCCGCCCCCTCCGTGGCGGACGTGGCGGTGGACGGTCCGCTCATCACCGAGGTGGGTGACCTCTCCGGGGCGGTCGGCGGCGAGGAGCTCGACGCCACCGGCCTGGTGGTGAGCCCCGGCTTCATCGACCTGCACACCCACCTCGACGCCCAGGTGGCGTGGGACCCGTACATGACGTCGTCGTCGTGGCAGGGCGTGACCACGGCCCTGATCGGCAACTGCGGGCTGAGCTTCGCCCCGGTGGCGGCGGGGGGCGCCCCCGTGCTCGCCGAGATGATGGAGAGCGTCGAGGACATCCCCCGCGACACGATCCTCGGCAGTCTCCCCTGGGACTGGTCCAGCTACCCGGAGTACCTCGACTCGGTGCAGGCGATGCGGCCGGCGCTCAACGTGGTGGGTCTGGTGGGCCACGCCGCCCTCCGGTACCTGGCGATGGGGGACCGCTCGCACGACCGGGGGGAGGAACCCACCCCGGATGAGCTGTCGAGCATGCGGGACCTCGTCGCCGAGTCGGTGGCCGGTGGGGCGGTCGGTTTCTCCACCTCCCGGATCCTGCTGCACGTGGTGCCCGACGGCCGCAAGCTCCCGGGGACGTGGGCGGGCAATGACGAACTGCTCGCCATGGCCGACGGGATGCGTGACGCCGGCGGCGGCATCTTCCAGGTGGTGCCGGACTACGAGTCGCGGGCGCCCAACGAGTTCGAACTCTTCACCGCCATGGCCGCGTCGGGCGCCGACGTCCTGTTCACCATGGGCCCCGGCAACGAGCACGGCGGCGACCCCATGGGCGTGGTGGAACTGTGGGACGGGTTCCTCCGGGCCGGGGCCGACCTCCCCGGTCGCCTCACCGGCTACATGATGACCCGACCCAGCGGGTCGCTGATGGGGCTGTGGCAGGTGCCGCCGGTACGGGGCTCGGCGTGGCGCCGGGTGATGCAGCTCCCCACGATGGAGGACCGCCTCGCCGCCCTGGTCGACCCCGGCACCCGGGCAGAGCTGCTCGCGGAGGGTCGGGAGCGGGGGCTGCTCTACGACCCCGAGCACGTGTATCCGCTCGGGTCGGGCGACGTGCCCGACTACCACGTGGCCGGCGGGGGGTCGGTCGCCCGGCTCGCCGAGGCGGCAGGCGTGCACCCGGTGGAGTTCGTCGTCGACCGGCTGGTCGCCAGCGAGGGTCGCGAGCTCTTCAACATGTGGTACTTCAACCGGAACCTCGAGGCGATCGGCCCGCTGCTGGAGCTCGACGCGGTGTACCCGGGCGCCGGCGACACCGGTGCCCATGCGGGCCAGATCTGCGACGCGGATGCCCCCACCCACTTCCTGTCGTACTGGTGCCGTGACCGCGGTGTGCTGTCGCTGGCCGAGGGCGTGCGCCGCCTGACCTCGCGCCCGGCCGAGGTGCTCGGCCTGGAGGACCGCGGGATGGTCCGGCCGGGCCTCCACGCCGACCTGAACGTGTTCGACCCCGAACGGCTGGCGGTGGGCTACCCCACGTACGTGAACGACTTCCCGGGCGGGTCCGGCCGCCTTTGTGTCGGGGCCGCCGGCTACGCGGCCACTCTGGTCAACGGCCAGGTCGTCACCTCCGGTGGCACCAACACCGGTGCCCGGCCCGGCCGGGTGCTCCGCGGGTCCGCCCGCTGATCCCCGGGCACCCGGTACGGTCGGGAACGGAGAGGGAGGACGACCCGAACGAAGGAGTCGCGATGTCGTCGCCCGGGGAAGGGCATCAGGTGGTCACCGGCGACGGTCTGTCGTCCGTCGGCCAGCGGCTCGGCGGCCTCCACGACCGGATCCGGGAGGTGGTGCCCGGGGTCGACCGCGTGTCGCTCGCCCTCCACGACGCCGAGGACGACACCCTCCGGACCTACCTGTCGAGCACGGAGGAGCCGGCGGGGAACCTCGTCGCCTACCAGTACCACCTCGCCGACAGCGACTCCCTCAGCGAACTGGCCCGTTCCCGCCAGACCCGTCTGCTCACCGACATCCCCTCGTCGCTGGTCCCCGACACGGAGCACTCCAGCTACGTGCTCTCCGAGGGATTCGTGGAGTCCTTCACCGTCCCCCTCGCGGACGACGACGGCGACTTCCTGGGGTTCCTCTTCTACGACTCGCGCACGCCGGGCACGTTCGACGAGGCGGCGCAGCGGGAACTGCTCCTGTACGCCAACGTGATCCTCATGGGCATCCTGCACGAGTTCGTGGCGGTCCGTTCGGTGGTGGGCACGATCGAGATCGCCCGCGACTTCACGGAGATGCGCGACGTGGAGACCGGCGCCCACCTCGAGCGGGTGGCACGCTTCGCCCGGCTCGTGGCCACCGCGATCGCCCCCGCCCGCGGCCATTCCGACGAGTGGGTCGAGCGGGTGTTCCTGTACGCCCCGCTGCACGACATCGGCAAGATCGGCATCCCCGACGCCATCCTCCACAAGCCGGGTCGCCTCGACCCCGAGGAGTGGGAGGTCATGAAGACCCACACCACGCTCGGGGCGCGGATGGTGGGCAACATCACACGCTCCCTCCGGGTCACCACCGAGGCCGAGGAGCGGATGATGGCCAACATCGTGGAGCTGCACCACGAGACGCTCGACGGCTCGGGGTACCCCCACGGTCTCCGGGGCGACGAGGTGCCCGACGAGGCCCGGGTGGTGGCGGTGGCCGACATCTACGACGCGCTCACCGGGTCCCGGCCCTACAAGCCGGCGTGGACGGCAGAGGCCGCGGCGGAGAAGCTCCGGGAGCTGGCGGCGGCCGGCCGGCTCGACCCGGAGTGCGTGGAGGTGCTGCTCGGGTCACCCTCGGAGGTGGAGGCGATCCGTGCCGCCCACCCGGACGACGGCTGAGCGCCGGTCCGGGACTACTTGACGCGCACGTTGTACCGGGCCGCGAGGTCCCGGTAGAGCTTGTCCATCAGCGTGGCGTAGTTCGGGTCGGTGGCCCACACGCCGTTGCCGAAGTTCGACCACAGCGCGCCCTTGCCCTTGACCCAGTTGGCCACGGCCAGCAGCCGGCTGCTCACCGGCGGGTTGGCCAGCATCGACAGCGAGAAGTTCGGCGTGGCATAGGCCTTCAGGTACTGGATCTGGGCCCGCACACCGAGGGCCGGGGTGTCGAAGGCCGAGGAGCCGGTGCCGCCGTCCACCGCGCCGATGCCGGAGAAGTTGTTGTTCGACGCCGGCATCCGCTGGGAGAACCGGAGCCATCCGGTCTCGATCATCGCCTGCACGAACGCGAGGTCGCCGGCGACACCCTCGATGCGGCCCTCCTCGATGAAGAGACGGGCGAGTTCCTCCACCGGCACGGTGTTGGTGGCCCCGACGATCCTCTTCGACCGGTACCAGGCCACCAGCTGCTCGGCCGTGAAGCGGGGTGCACCCATCACGGGCCAGGGTGCGATCTTCGCCGGGTCGATGGTGGTCGGGGGAGCGGGTGGTGCCGTGGTGGGCACCGGGACCGCTGCGGTGCCCGTGGGGATGCAGGCAGAGGCCGCGACGGCCACGCCGGAAGTGAGGGCGAGGGCGCCGAGGCCCCGCCGGAATCGATCGCTCGTCTGCACGCCCACACGCTAACGACTCGCACGCCCCGTCCGTCGGACGGGGCGTGCTGAGATGTCACGTCAAGTCGGGTGGCCGATGTGCCGATGCACCCGGACGGACCCGACCGGCGCGAGGATGATCACGGTCCCGCCCGGGGCCGACGACCGCAGGGGGCGTGAGGTGGGGACCAACGAGCGATCACGGGTCCGGATGACCGACGAGGAGGTCCGGGACTACGTCGAGCGCAGCCGGACCGCCACCATGGCGACCGTCGGCGCCGATGGCACCCCGCACCTCGTTGCCATGTGGTTCGCCGTGCTCGACGGCGAGGTGTGGTTCGAGACCAAGGCCCGCTCCCAGAAGGCGGTGAACCTGCGTCGCGACCCGCGCCTCACCGTGCTCATCGAGGACGGCGCCACCTACGACTCGTTGCGTGGCGTGTCGATCGAGGGCACCGCGGAGATCGTGGACGACCCCGACGTGTTGTGGCAGGTGGGGATCAGCGTGTGGGAGCGCTACAACGGGCCCTACACCGAGGAGATGCGCCCGTTGCTCGAGATCATGCTCCACAACCGGGTGGCGGTCCGCCTCCGGGCCGGGCGGGTCCGGTCCTGGGACCACCGCAAGCTGGGGCTCGACCCCATGCCGCTCGGGGGGAGCACCGCGGAGTTCCTGGGCGAGCGCTGACCGCGCCCGTCGGCCCCGGCCGGCGGCGGGGCCCGTCGGTTCAGCCGGCGTGGCGGTCGTCGGCCGACAGCAGGTCGTGCAGGTCCGTGGCGGCGCCGTCGTGGACCAGTTCGCCGTCGGCCAGCATGATGCCCCGGTCGAACCGGTCGATCACCTCGGGGTCGTGGGTGGCCACGACCACCGTCGCACCGTTGTCGCGGACCTCCTCGATGAGCTCGAGCAGCGCGAGGCGGCCGGAGGCGTCGAGTCCCACGAAGGGCTCGTCGATCAGCAGGAGGGCGAACGGCCGGCAGAGTCCGACCGCGAGCGCCGTCTTCTGCCGGAGCCCGCGGGAGAACTGCGAGGGGAGGCCGTCCTCGCGTCCCGACAGGCCCAGCCGCTCGATGAGGTCGTCGATCTCGGGGCCGTCGCCGGTGCCGCCGTGCATGCGGTTCACGTACTCGAGGTGCTCGCGCACGCTGAGGTCGTCGTAGAGCACGGGGTTGTCGGGGATCCACGACCGCAGCGCCCTCGCCCGCAGGGTGTCGTTGGCCTCGCCGTGCACGACGACCTGGCCGTCGGTGGGCTCGAGCACGCCGCCCACCATGGACAGGAGCGTGGACTTGCCCGAGCCGTTGTGGCCCACCAGCACCACCGCCTCGCCCTCGGGGACCACGAGGTCGAGCTCGGCGAGCGCGACCACGTCGCCGTAGTGCTTCGTCAGGCCCAGCACCCGCAGCGCCGGCAGCTCGTCGGGTTCCTCGCGTCGCGTCGACCTACGACCGCTCACCTCCGGACCTCCGTCGCGTCCGTCATCGGGTGCCGCCCATCCCCGCCTCGGCGATGCTCGCGTGGATGTCCGCCCGGAAGCGCACCCAGAGCATCACCACGCCCACGAGCAGGAGGAGCGGGATGGCGGCCGTGCCCGCCGCGGCGACCGGGTCGCCGGTGCCCGCCGCGTTGCGCGCCACCAGCACCGGGAGGAACCCCAGCACCGCCACCAGCGGGGGCCAGACGGTCCTGAACAACAGGCGGGGACCCGCTACCTCCGGGGGCATGACCGCCTCCTGCGACTCGTCGAGGACCGCGTCGGACACCACGGTGATGGCGGCGCCCGCCACTCCGGCGAGCGCGGCGGGGACGAGGCACAGCGCCCCGACCCGGAGGACCTCCGGGTCAGGTTCCACGGCCCACGCCGCGGCCACACCCACCACGCCGGCGGCGAGCATCACGATCACCGGTTCGGCCAGGTGGCGGACCATCACGAGTCCTTCGGGCACCGGTGCCGAGCCGAGCAGGGCCGGGTGGTCGATGTCCTGGGCGAGGGGCTCGGTGGCGTCGAGCGCCGCGAGGTACACCGCGAGGCCGCCCGCCACGAGCAGCGGGGTCGTCCCCGCCCACACGCCCCGTGCGGCCAGACCGGCGAGCGTCCCGAGGACGGCAACCCGCAGGACGCGGACGAGGGGCCAGCGGGCGACGCTCTGCAGGTCGCGGGCGAGCACCGGGAACCGGCGCCCGAACCAGCGGGGCGGCGCGGGGAACCAGTGCCGGGCTCGCGGCCGCTCGGCCGCGAGCTGGCGTCGGCGCAGCACGACCGTGCGCAGGTCGCGCTGGGTGACCGCGAACCGCAACTGGCCCACCAGCGCGGTCCGTCGACGGGCCTGCTCGACGGACACGCGGCCGACGACCGCCAGGCCCACGGCGGCCAGTCCGAGGGCGGCGACCAGCGGCAGCGCCGAGACGGCACTGAACCCGAGCGGCCAGAGTGCGACCCGTCCGAGGTAGGTGGTGGGCGCGGTCGGACCCTCGCCCACCACGTCGGCCACGGCCCATGCGACGAACACCCAGCCCAGGCCCACCGGGAGCCAGGAGGGGACGAATCGCGCCGACGTGACCATGGCGGCGGCCAGGGCCAGGGCCACGGCGGCGGCACCGAACAGTGCGCCGGAGGCGATCCAGCCGAGCAGGGCCTCGCCGATCCGTTGGTCGACGAGGGAGCCGACGAGCCCGCCGACGAGGACGCCGCCCAGCACGCCGTAGGCGAGGATCCACACCGCCGGACGCCGGAGCACGAGTGAGCGGTCCACAGGTGCCAGCAGCATGTGCTGCACGTCGGGGGCCTCCATCGCGAGCGGCCCGCCACGCGAGCCCGACCGGAACCCCACCAGGAGGATGACCGCCGCCACGAGCCCGAACCACGACGGCGCGGTGGCGGCCAGGTCGGCACGACCCGCTGCGTCGAGCACTGAGTCGCCGACCAGCCCGGAGAGGAACACCACCGCCACGAGGGCGGCCAGCCCGGTGGTGTAGGCCCGGTAGGCCATGTCGCCCCACGCCTGGTCCCCGATGCGGCGTCGTCGCCGGGCCCGGCGCAGGTCGATCACCGCGCGGAGGCCGGCCCCCGGGTCGAGGGCGATGGCGTCGGCGGTCACCGGCCCAGTCTGTCAACCCGTGGACGGCGGGTCCGCATCCGCAGGGTCGGGGGGCTCGGCCCGGGTGACCGCCATGAGGCGCGTGCGGCCGAAGCCCTTGAGGTCGACCACCCGTCGGACACGTCGCAGCTCGAGGTCGGGGCGCTCCTCGAGGTCCCCGGCGGTGTCGCGCGGCACCACCACCCGGCCGCGTCGTGCCACGCCGGTGAGGCGGCTCGCGAGGTTCACGGTGTCGCCGAACACGTCGCCGCCGACGGTGACGGTGGGGCCGACCGCCACGCCGCAGTGCAACTGCACCGGCACCGGCGCCGAGGCCATGCGGTCGATCAGGTCGAGGCCGATGTCCACCGCGGTGGACAGGGCGTCGGCCACGAACATCACCTCGTCGCCGATGAGCTTCACCACGCGGCCGCCGTGCCCGGCGACCACGTCGAAGGCGGCCACCTCGAACCCGTCCACGAGCTCGGCGAGCTCGTCGGGGGCCAGGTCCCGGCTCACGGTGGAGAACCGGGAGATGTCGGCGAACCCCACCGCGAGCTCGCCACCCACCTCCTCGCCGTCCCACGCGCCGAGGGCGGCGTTCAGGTGGCGACGCCAGACGTAGAGCATCGCGTCGCGCAGGAGGTCCATGAGGTCGTCCTCGTCCAGCGCGGAGGGGTCCACCACGCCGGCGGCCTCCTCGAGCAGCGCCGCCTGCGCCGCCCCGATCCGGCTGAACGAGGCGCCGTAGAGCCGGGCCATCCGGAGCACGGCGTCGTCGTCGACGGCCCCGGAGCGCACCAGCTGCCAGAGCCGGCGGCCCATCTCCACGTCCGCGTCGGAGAACGCCACCTCGTCGGCCGGGACCTCGGCGAACCCCATCGCCCTCCACCACCGGACGAGTTCCTCGTGCTCCAGACCGACCCGCTCGGCCACCTGGTCACGGGTGAAGCGGGCGCGGCCCAGGCCCACGCGTGCGGGCGCCTCCTGGTCGGCGCGAGTGGCGTCCATGGAGCGAGCTTGCCCGACCGGGTCCGGCCCGTGCCGGATCCCGCCGACGGTCACCCGGTGGGCTCGGCCCCCGGCAGCGCGGCTCCGAAGGCCTCGGGCGCGATCTCGGTGCCGCGCCCGTCGAGGAGCTCGGTCACCACCGTCGCGGCCACGGAGGAGGGTTCCAGGCCGGTGGGGAGGCGGGGCGCCTCGCCGGCGATCGGCCGCCCGGCCAGGCCGGTCTCGGTGTGGGGCGGGCGCACGTCCACCAGTCGGACCCCCCGGCGTCGCAGCTCCCGGGCGAGGGCCCGGTCGGCCGCGGTGAGTGCCGCCTTCGACGCCGAATAGGCGGCCATGCCCGGAAGTGGCGTGTCGGCCACCACGGCGCTCAGGTGCACCGCGGTGCCCTTCGTCGCCTCGAGGAGGGGGGCGACACGGCGCAGCATCCAGAGCGGTCCGACCACGTTGGTGAGGAAGAGCTCCTCGACCACGACGTCCTCGGTGGCGCCGAGGTCACCGAAGGCCACCACGCCGGCCGCGTTCACGTAGCCGTCGAGCCGGCCCGGGCCGCCGAGGACAGCGGCGGTGAGCGCGTCGCCCGCCCCCGGGTCACGTACGTCGAGGGTCACGATGGCCTCGGCCGGCAGGCCGAGCGCGGCGAGGCGTGCCGGGTCACGTCCGGCGAGCACGAGGCGGGCTCCACGCCGTGCGAGCCGGCGAGCCACCTCGGAGCCGAGCCCGCCGGTGGCGCCGACCACGGCCACGACCGGCAGGTCGGAAGGGGAATCCATGCGGCCGAAGCTACGACGTCCCGCCGGGCCCGCACGTGCGGCCCCTACGATCAGGGGATGGTCATGGCCGATCGCGACGACGTCGCCACCACCTCCGCACCCATCGCCGGCATCACGATGCTCGGCCTGGCGCAGAACCTCACCGACGGCCTGCTGCGGGTGCCGTTCCGCGGGCCGCTGACGGGCCCGCTCGGGCCGGTGCAGAACGTGGGGGCCACGGTCACCCGGCAGGTGCTCCGGAGCTTCATGGGCTACTCCGCGGCACTTCCGATCGAGGAGTTCCGCTCCATGGAGCTCTTCCTCGACCGCCTGTGCCGGGTGGTGCTGCCGCCGTGGGTCCGGCTCCGCAACGGTGTGGACCGGGAGCCGGGCACGGTG
>CAIPVR010000089.1 GCA_903868545.1 uncultured Actinomycetes bacterium | reverse complement strand
CGAGCTGGGCCTCCGGGAGGCGGTAGGTGCCGGCCTGCTCGATCGGGTTCTGGGTGGCGATCACCATGAACGGCGGACCCACCGGATGCGTGGTGCCGTCGATGGTGACCTGGCCCTCCTCCATCACCTCGAGCAGCGCCGACTGGGTCTTGGGCGACGCCCGGTTGATCTCGTCGGCGAGGACGATGGTGGCGAAGATCGGACCACGACGCAGCTCGAAGGCACCGGTGCGCTGGTCGTAGACAGTCCCGCCGGTCACGTCGGAGGGCAGGAGGTCCGGCGTGAACTGGATACGGGTGTTGGTGCCCTGGACCGTGTTGGCGATGGACTTGGCCAGCATGGTCTTGCCGGTGCCGGGCACGTCCTCGAGCAACAGGTGGCCCTCGCTGAGCAGGCACGTGAGCGCCAGGCGCACCGCGTAGTCCTTGCCCACGATGGCCTGCTCCACGTTGCCCGCCAACTTGTCGAAGGTGTCGGCGAACCACGCCGCCTGTTCAGGTGTCATCGCTGTCCTTCTCTGTGTGATCGACCGGACGGCACGTCAGCACCCCCGGATCCCGTTCGACCCGTTCACCGGGTAGATCGCAGCCGAACGGACCCAGGTGCCGACGTCCAGCTGGGCCCACCAACTCCACGTCTCCGTCCGGCCACCGGCGAAGACCACCGTGTACCCGGCCCCGGGGGCCATGCACTTGATGCCCAGCACCGAGCCATTCGTGTACCAACTGACCGCACCTGCCGGAGCACTGCCGGCCGTGCCCCATGTGCCTCCGTAGTTGTTCCCGTTACGGCCCCAGGTGCCGCCGAGGAAGGCGTCGTCCACGGCGCGACGGTCCACGACCAGCCCGTCGGTGCCCACGCTGGCGCCGTTCTCCGGGCTGACCTGGCCGGCGGCGTCGAACATGCGGATCCGGAAGGAGAACGTCTGGCCGTAGTCGTTGCCCTGCACGTTCGTGCCGCTGAGCCCGACCGGGCTCCACCCCCCGCCGTTCACACTGAGCTCGGCCCGGGTGATGTCGCGACCGTTGGGGGCGGGCGGGCTCCAGCTGAACGACACCTGCTTGGCGCTCGGGCGGCCGGTACCGATGTTGGGCTGGCGCACCGGACCGTACGGGGTCTCCGCTGCGGTCGGGCTCCACTGGTCGGCACACTCGCCCAGCGCGTTGCAGCCCCGGACGTCGAACGTGTAGCGGGTGCCGTTGCCGAGGCCGGTCACCACGATGGGCAGGGTGGACCCGAACGTGCGCACCGTGCTGTCGACCCGCACCTCGTACTGGGCGATCCCGCCCTTGTCCTTGGAGGCCGGGGCGGCGAACTCCAGGCGGACCCTGCCGTCGAGGCCCACGTTGCTCCCCGCCACGCTCGCCACGGCCTGCACGGCGGCGACCGCGTCCGGGCGGCCGCCCGGCTGGACCACCGCCGACCGCGGCGACGGATCGGCATCGCCGGCCTTGTTCACCGACACCACCCGGAAGTCGAACTCGCCGGCGGTGTCGAAACCGTCGAGCACTGCCGTCGTCTGCGAGCCGGGCACCTCGAGCCGCTTCGCCTCGGTGTCGGTGCCGGCCTGGAACGCCACCACCCGGTAGGTGCGGGTGGCGTCGCCGCCGTCGTCGGTCGGCGCGGCCCAGGTGACCGTGGCGGTGCCGCCCAGCGGGGTGGAGTTCCGCACGGCGTTCGGACGGCTCACGGCGGACGTCGCCCGGGCCGGCGACTCGGCGTTCGACTCGGTGGCGTCGGAGGCCCCGGCCTCCGAGCGGTTCAGCGCCTGGACGCGCACCGTGTACTTCACACCGTTCGTGAGGCCGGTGAGCACCTCGGAGGTCTGCACTCCCACGGTGCGCACGGACTCGCCCTGGGCCGGCGGCGGTGAGACCTGGAGGCGGTACCCGGTGACCGCGGAGCCCTCGGTGCGGGAGGCGGCCCACTCCACCACGAGCTGCCCCCCCACCTTCGGGTCGTTGCGGGCCGGATCGAAGCCGAGCGTGACGGTGGCCGGGGCCTCCGGGCGCTGGTCGGGGCGGGCCGGTCCCGACGGGTCGCTCGCCGGTCCGTCGTCGACCGCGTTGTGGGCGAGGACGGTGAAGCGGTACTCCACGTCGTTCTGCAGGTTGTCGATCACACAGCTGGTGGACTCGCACCGCTGGCGGCCCCCCGACCAGGCGACCTCGTAGTAGTCGATCGGCGCCCCGTTGTCGGCGGGCTTCTGCCACGACAGGGTCACCGTCCTCGAGGCCACCGACACCACGTCGGGCGGGTTCGGCTTGCCCGGCACGTCGCGGATCCGGGCGGTCACCGAACCGTTCGCGGACCGACCGACGGCATCGGTCACGTCGAAGGCCACGGTGAAGTCGCCCACCGTGCCCTTGGGCGGGGTGAAGCGGACGGTGGTGCCCTCCTTCTTGACGGGCGCCGGTCCGGACGCACCGGAGAGCTGGAGAGCGGCATCGGGGAACGGGTTGGTACAGCTCTGGGTCACGTCGAAGGAGATCTTCTGGCCCGCGGTCGCGTCGCCGAGGAGCACCGGCGTGCAGGTGGGTGGGGGCTTGGTGCTCCCGACCACCCGGACGACCGCCGTGGTGGGGACGGGACCACTGGTGCCGTCGGTGACCTCCACGGCCACCGTCCGCTCGCCGGGCTGCGCCCGGTCGTCCGTGACCCGAGCGACCAGGTCGTCGCCGTCCTTGCGGACCTCCACCCCGGCACCGTCGACGGCGCCGACGGTGAACTGGAGGCGGTCCCCCTCGGGGTCGTCGACCAGGGCGGACAGCCGCACCCGCTGCTCGGCCTCCTTGGGTGCCACCTCCACCACCGGGGCGTTCCGCCACACCGGCGGCTGGTTCGCCGTGGCCCGCACCTTCACCGGCACGGTGATCACGGCGCGCGCCCCCTTGGGGTCGGTCGCATCCGCGCCGTCGGTGACCTCGAAGGTGACCGAGGCGGATCCCGAATACCCCGGCTTGGGCGTGAAGAACACCGAGTCGAAGCGGTCCTTGCGGACGAGCGGGGAACCGTCGGAGTTCACCGCCGCCACCCGGTCGGCCAGGGTCAGCCGCACCGGCTGACCCTCCGGGTCCGTGACCACGTCGGCGAGCTTCACCTCCAGGGTCTCGTCCTCCTTGACCTCCCTGACCTCCTGGGGGATACGGGCCTCCGGCGGTCGGTTCACCCCGCCACGGGGCGGCACCCGCACGACCGCGGTGGCGGTCAGGCCGTCGCCGTCGGTCACGGTGTAGGGGACGAGTCGCGGCACGGTGTCGAGTCGCACCACCAGCGTGCGGTCCCGAACGGTGACGCCCTCCGACCCGGCGACCGGCGCCAGGGCGAGGGCACCGACATCGCCGTCGGGGTCCTCGTCGTTCGCGAGCACGTCGACCGCCACCTCCTGGGCGTCGCCCGGCACGTTGCGGGGCTCGTCGTCGCGGGCCACGGGAGCCTGGCCCGGGGCGTCGGGGGTGACCACCACGTCGACGCGGCCGTCGGCCGACGCCCCCGACGGGTCGCTGATCCGGTACGACACCGGACCCACCGGGCCCCCGGGGGCCCGGACCTGCAACCTGCCCCGGTCGTCGAGTTCGCCCTCCAACCCGGCGGGGAGCGCGAAGGACGACCGGTCCAGGGCGATCGGGTCGTCGTCGGGGTCGTAGTCGTTGGCCAGGATCGCCGACCGGGCCGACCCACCCGGACGCACCAGCACCCGGTCGGCCACCGCCACGGGCTTCTGGTTCTGTCCGCTCCGGGGCACCACACCGACGCGGATCACGCCCACCGCGGTCTGGCCCCGGGAGTCGCGGACCTCGTAGGCGAACACGTCGGTGCCGCCGGTCGGGGCCGGGAACGCCTCGTAGTTGAGGTAGTCCGGCCCGACCGGGGTCACCGGACGACCGAGACGGGGCGTGAGCGGCGTGTCGCCACCCAAGCTCAGGCCGACCAGGGACACCGAGTCGCCGTCGGGGTCGATGCCGCCCAGCGGGATGGGGATCCTCACCGTGCCACCGACCAGCACCCGTGCCTCCACCGTCCTCGGCACCGGGGCCTGGTTGGTGGTGGACGGGGCCACGACGTTGATCGTGACCAGGGCGCTCGCCTCCTCCGCGGGCGACTCGGCCGATCGGGAGATCCCGTAGGTCAGCTCCACCCGTCCCGGACGGTCCGGGGCCAGGAACCGGACGGCCCGGCCCGACACCCACGCCGTGCCCTGGCCCTCGGGTGGTGGCACGGGGAAGGTCGGGCGCAGGTACAGGTCCCCACCGAGGGGGTCGAGGTCGTTGGACAGCACCGGGATGGTCACGAGGTCGCCCGCCCTCACCGACACGGTGTCGGGCCGGGCGATCAGCGAGAGGCTGGACTCGTCGACCCGCTGGGAGGTGACCACCACCTGACCCTCGACCTGGGCGGTCCCGTCGGAGACGAGGTAGCGGAGGGTGACCGGCACGCGCAGCTCCCCCGGGGCCGACACGCGCAGCCGGCGCCGGTCGAGCAGTTCGATGCCCAGGCCGGGCTGCTGCTCCACGGACTGCACCACGAGCACGTCGCCGTCGGGGTCCACGTCGTTGGCGAGCAGGTCGACCGTGCGACTGTTGCTGAGGGCGACGGGGAGCACCACCAGGTCCCGGCCCGCGGTCGGCGGCCGGTTGCCCGCCGGACGCACGTCCACGCGGACCAGGCCCACCGCCGGCTCCGTGAACCCGTCGGTCACCTTGTAGCCGAACACGTAGGAGCCCGCCGACCCGGCCGCCGCGGGCTGGAACCTGACCGTGCCGTCGGAGTTGAGCGTGACGGTCGGGGCGGGCCGCCCTCCCCAGTCCGTGGGGACCACCTCGACCACCCGGAGCGGGTCGCCGTTCGGGTCCGTGTCGTTCGCCAGCGGCTGGACCACCGTGGCCTGGCCCTCGACGGTGCTCGCGTAGTCCGGCGCGGGCTGGGGCGGCCGCTGGTCGCCGCGGGCGAGCACCTCCACCACCTGGGGGTCGTCGGTGGACAGCGACGCCGGGCCGGGCGGCACGTCGCGGACCTGCAGCTGCACCGTCACGGTGGAGGCCACCGCGGAGTTGCTGGTGAAGGTGAGGGTGCCGGCCGGGTCGGCCACCGCCACGTCGGGTGCGGGCGCCGTGGCCGACGCCAGCACCATGGGGTCGCCCTCGTCATCGACGTAGTTGGCGAGGGCGTCGTAGGTGCCGGTGCGGGTGGCCTCCACCCAGAACGGAGCGCGGCGCCAGTCGATCTTGGGGTGCGGGGCGGTGTTCTGGTCCTTCGACTTGATCTCCACCGTCACCGACGCCTCGTCGGCACCGCCGCGGCCGTCGGTCACCCGGTAGCGGAACGACACCGTTCCCGATCCCGACTGGGGCGTGACCAGGACCCGCTGGCCGTTGTCGACCACACCCACGGGTGTGCCCTGCGGACTCACCGAACCGTCCACCACCTCGACCACCAGGGCGTCGCCGTCGGGATCGACGTCGTTGTCGAGCACCCCGAGCGGGGTGGCGACCCCCTGGCGGGCACCGAAGCGGTCGCCCTCCGGTTCGGGCGGGCGGTTCTGCGCGGTGAGGTCGAGCACCTGCGGGCGTTGCTGGTCCTCGGTGGGCTCCTCCGATTCGTCGCTGGGCTGGAGCGACTCCCAGTCGTCGACCACCCGGAACCTGCCCGACCGGGTGACGGTCACCGCCTGGCCGTTGCCGAGCTGGTTCAGCACCACGTTCCTGCGGTTGACCCGCAGTTGGAGCGGACCGTTCTGGAACTGGACCGCCCGGGTCGTCCCCGCCGACCCGGTGGTGCCCCGGAGCTCGTCGAGGTACCGGGCGACGGCACGGTCGCCGCAGCGGACGACGAACACCGGTCGGGCGCCGCCGACCCCGTAGTCACAACCGTCGACGTGGGCAGGGCGCACACCCGAAGCGGCCCCGTCCCACTCCCGGACCTTCTCCACCGCACCGCCGGCGAGCGGCACCCGGAACAGCCCGGCCGAGCCCCCCACCAGGACGTGGCCCGCCGGGTCGCCGGGCAGCTGCAGCACGGGGCCCTGGCCGACCTCGTCGGGCAGGTCCACGGTGTCACCGCCCTCCACCCACACCTTCCGAGACCGGGTGTCGAGCGCCACGGCACGGTCGCCCACGGCCGACAGCTGCACCTCCCCCGCACGGGCGCCCGCCGGCAACCCGGTCGCCACCTTCTCGTCCCCGGGCCCCTGCGAACCCTGGGCGGCGACGGGTCGCACGATCACCTCACCGGTACGGGCCGAGTACGCGAGGACCCGGCCCGAACGGTCCACCAGCGCGTCGCCCCCGGCACCGAGTTGCCACGTCGGCTTGAGCCCGGCGGTGGACACGGGGGCGGAGTCCGACACCCGGCTCACCCAGGCCCGTCCCTCCGCGTCCACGAGGACCATCCGGCCGGCGCCCAGGGAGGCCCGCGAGTTGGGCACGCCCTGGCCGAACTTCAGGTCGGCGGCCGGCCGGGCCGGG
>CAIPVR010000088.1 GCA_903868545.1 uncultured Actinomycetes bacterium | reverse complement strand
GCGTACTACATCGACTTCCGCAACGCCCGCCCGAACTACATCACCACGTTCCTCGACAGCCTCGTCAACTGGGACTTCGTGGCGCAGAACCTGGGCTGACCTGCACGCGGGCGTCGTTGAAGCACGCCCCGCCCACCGTCGGCTCCACGTCGTCGGGAACCAGCGCGTTCGCCGTGAGCCCACCGGGCAGGTGGCGTCGCCACAACCCCTTCGGGATCACCGCCACGCCGGGTCGGACCGCGTCGTCGATCCGGAGCGGTAGCCGCAGTTCGGCGAGGTGGTTGTGCACCCGCACCTCGTCGCCGTCGCGCAGCCCCCGGGCCGCGGCGTCATCGGGGTGCAGGGTGACCACGGCCGCCGGCGGGTCGAACTCGGCGAACATCGAGTTGATGGTCCTCGTCGTGGCCGGGGTGAGCAGCGTGAGCGGGTGCCGACCGTCGTCGGTATGACCGTCGTCGGTGTGACGCTCGTCGGTGTGACCGTCGGGGGTGCGGCCGTCGACCATCACCGGGAGCAGCCGGGCCCGGCCGCCGCGGGGGAGGGTGGTGGCCGGGTCGCCGTCCGGGCCGAACTGCACGGTCCCGTCGGGCCGGCTCCCGGTGAAGCGGTCGGGCGGCCCGGGCAGGTCGGGTGCGCCGACGGCCACGCCGAGCCGGTCGGCGAGGCCCGCGGCGACCTCGTCGTTGGTGCGTGAGGCCCCCACCCGGTCGATCACCGCCGGCACGGGCGTGACCGTGAACGTGCCGTAGGACGCCGCCACGTCGGCCGCCTCGAAGTGCGTGGTCGCCGGAAGGACCACGTCGGCGAGGCGGGCGGTGTCGGTCATCACCTGCTCGTGCACCACCGTGAACAGGTCCTCGCGGGCCAGGCCCGCGAGCACCCGCACCTGGTCCGGTGCCATCACCGCCGGGTTCGCTCCCTGGACGAACAGCACCCGGACCACCGGGTCGGCCCCGAGCAGGTCGCGCCCGATGCGGTTCATGTTGAGCACCCGGGCCGGGGCGGGGAGCGGGCCGACCTCGATGTCGCCGTCGGGGTCCGTCACGTGGTTCCCGCCGGAGGTGGACGCGTACACCCCCGCACCGGGCCGACCGAACTGGCCGGCGACGACCCACAGGGCCAGCGCGGCACGGATCGCGTCGCCGCCGCGGCGATTCCGCTCGAGGCCCCACCCGACGCGGAGCATCCCGGGTCGCCGGGTGCCCACCAGCCGGGCCAGCTCGCGGATCGGCCCGGCGGGCACCCCGCAGACCGAGGCGGCCCGCTCGGCGTCCCAGTCGGCGGCGTCGGCGAGGTGCTCCTCCCAGCCGTCGGACCGCGCCGCGCAGAACGCGCGGTCCACCAGACCGAGACGGTCGAGCTCGGTGGCGAGCGCCAGGGCCAGGGCCGTGTCGGTGCCGGGCAGGACCGGGAGGTGGAGGTCGGCGCGGGCGGCGGTCGGGGTGCGGCGGGGGTCGACCACCACCACCGCAGCGCCCCGGCGCCGCGCTGCGGTGAGCAGCGGGATGAGGTGGGTGTTCGACGCCGAGGGATTGGCACCCCACACCACCACCAGGTCGCTGTGGTCCACGTCGTGCGGATCGGCCGACAACATGCCCGGGAACGTGGTCCGCCAGGCGGCGCCGGCGGTGGCCGCACAGATGGTGTGGGCCACCTCGGACGTGCCGAGCCGGCGGAACAGTCGGGTGGTCAGGCGGTCGGCGCGGTCGCCGGCGGAGGAGTTGTAGAGGAACGGCACCACCGAGGCCGGGCCCTCCTCGGTCATCGCGGTGCCGATCCGCTCCGCGACCAGGTCGAGCGCCTCGTCCCAGCCCACCTCGCGGAAGTGGTCCGAGCCCTTCGGGCCGGTGCGAACGAGCGGAGCGAGCAGCCGCTCGGGCCCGTGGACCCGCTCCGCGTGGCGCCGGACCTTGGCGCAGATCCACCCGCCGGTGAACGGGTTGCCGGTCCCCACCGGCGCCGCGTCGACCGAGACGAGGCGCCCGCCGTCCACGCCCACCTGCAGGGTGCAGGTGTCGGGGCAGTCGAGGGGGCAGGCGGTGGTGCGGAGCTCGGTCATCCGGTGCTCACGGCGTGGTCCCCACGAGCCAGTCCTCGAGCCGGCCGATGCGGAACCCCTCCTCGCGCACGCGCCGGGTGACGTCGTCGATGTCGGCGCCGAGGGTGTCGCGGAAGTGCATGAGGATGATGTCGCCGGGCGTCAGCGGGCCGTCCTGCATGGTGAGTTTCCCGCCGTTGGTGGAGCCCTTCCAGAGGACCACCGCCCGGTGGCCGCACGAGGCGGCCGCCCGTTGCACGTCGGCGTCGGTGTTCCCGTAGGGCGGGCGGAACAGCGTCTGCGGCGTGCCGAACAGGCGGGTGAACGTGTCGTTGGTGCCGCACACCTGGGTCCGCACGGCGTCGGGCGCGAGCTGCAGGAGGTTCGGGTGGTCGACCGTGTGACCCTGCACGGTGCCACCCTCCCGCTGCAGCCCGCGGAAGAACTCGGGGTCCTCCTCCGCGTAGCCGGGGGTGAGGAACATCGTGAACGGGATGCCGAGCTCGCGGAACTTCCCGATGATCGCCGGGTCTCGGAACATGCCGTCGTCGATGGTCATGAAGACCACCTTCTCGGTGGTGGGCACCCGGCTCACCACGGGGGCGAGCCCGGGTGCCGCCGGTGGCAGGGCCACCGGTGCGGCCGGCGACGGGGCCACGAGCGGGTTCTCCTCCGCCGTGGTCGCCGCCGTGGTGGTGGTCGCGTCCGTCGCCGGAGCGGGGTCGGGGAGGGTCAGGGAGGTGGTGGGCGTGGCGCCGCCCTCCTCGCCCGCACAGCCGGCCAGGCCGGCGGCCCCGACGAGGAGCACCAACGCGGCGAGCACCGAGATGGTGAGGTGACGGGAGGGCGCGCCGGCAGCCACGGGGGGACTGTACCGAGCCGTGGGTAGGGTCGGGCCGCCATGACGGTCCCGACGTCGAGCACCTCCGTGGTCCCGCACCGGGGCCTGCTCCTCGTGGGCGTCGTCGCGCTGATCACGGTGGTGGCCACCGAGTCCATGGCGATCTCCACCGTGATGCCCCTCGTGGAGGACGACCTCGGCGACCTGTGGCTCTACGGCTGGGCGTTCTCCGCCTTCTTCCTCGGCGACCTCGTGGGGATCGTGGTGGGCGGCCGCGCCGCCGACCGGATGCCCCCGTCGGTCCCGCTGCTCGTCGGTCTCGCCGTGTTCGGTGCGGGGCTGCTGGTCGGTGGGCTCGCCCCGAGCATGCCGGTGCTGGTCCTCGGCCGGGCACTCCAGGGCGTGGGCGCAGGAGTGGTGCCCGCCGTGGCCTACGTGTGCGTGGCGCGGGGGTTCCCGGCGCCGGACCGGCCGCGGGTGTTCGCCATCATGTCCACCGCCTGGGTGGTGCCGTCGCTGCTGGCGCCGCTCGCCGCCTCCGCAGTGGCCTCGGCGGTGGGGTGGCGGTGGGTCTTCCTCGGCCTGGTGCCGGTGACCCTCGCCGCCGGGCTGCTCGCGGTGGGCTCGCTCCGCGACCTCGGCGCCGGGGGGTCGGGAGCCGACCACGAGGCCACCCCGCTCGGCCGGGTGCTGCTGCTCACCGCCGGTGCCGCGTTGCTGGTGGGCGGCCTGGGCGCGGCGTCGCCCTGGATCGGGGTCCCCGCGGTGGCGGCCGGCGTGGCCCTCGGCCTCCCGGCCCTCGCGGGGCTCACCCCGCCCGGCACCCTGCGGGTGGCCCGCGGTATCCCCGCCGCGGTGGCGATCCGCGGTGTGCTCACCTTCGCGTTCTTCTCCGCCAACGCGTTCATCTCCCTGGGCCTCACCTCGGTGCGCGGGAGCTCCACGTTGTTCGCAGGCGTCACGCTCGCGGCGGCGTCGCTCACGTGGACCGCAGGCGCCTGGACCCAGGCCCGCCTGATCCACACGTGGGGCGCGGCCCGGTTGGAGCGCCTGGCCGGCACCGTGCTGGTGGTGGGGCTGTTGTGCCTGCTCGTCGGGCTGTGGGGAGCGGTGCCGCCGGCGGTCTGGGTGGTCGGGTCCTGCGTGGGGGGCCTCGGGATGGGCCTCGGCTACGCCCCGCTCTCGGCGGTCACCCTGGAACGGGCCGAGGCGGGCCGGGAGGGAGCGGCGTCGTCCGCGCTGCAGCTCACCGACGTACTCGGCATCGCGCTCGGCACGGGGGTGGCCGGCGTGGTGGTGTCGGCGGGTGACCGACTCGACGCGGGGCGCGCACCGTCGCTCGCCGTGGTGTTCGGGATGGCCGCCGCGGCGGGGCTGCTCGTCGTGGCGCTCGCCGGCCGCCTCAGGGCGGGGTGAGCCCGCCCCCTCTGCCGCCGATGCCACCCACCTCGGCGAGCCGGTCGTAGAGCCGGTCGAACACCCGGACGACGTCGCGGCCCTTCCGGCCGAGGTCCTGGACCGGCACGCGGTGGCCCACGGCCTCGTTCACCGCGGTGCGCTGCGGCACGAACGGCCGCCAGACGGAGTTGGCGCCCAGCAGGTGCTCCAGTTCGGCCACCTGGCGGTCGGCCTCCGCGGAGACCGCCGGCGCCCGGTTCACCACCGCGCCGTACAGGTCGAGCGACGGGTTCAGCTCCTCGCCGACCTCCTCCACCGTGTCGAGCACGGCCGCCGCGCCCCGGGCCGACAGGGCGGAGAGCTCCACCACCATCAGCACGCCGTTCGCGGCCGCCAGCCCGGCCCGGGTGGTGGGTCCGAGGCTGGGGGCGCAGTCCACCAGCACAAGGTCGTAGCCGGCCACCAGCCCGCCGAGCGCCCGCCGGAGACGGGCGGCGCCGCCCCCGCTGCCCTCGGCACGGTCGGCCTCGCGGTCGATCAGGCCGCGGCTGGCCGGGAGCACGTCGACCCCCGGGCCCCAGCCCGAGGCCACCGTGGCGGCCTCGGCCACGTCGGGCCGGCCGGTGCGCAGCACGTCGCCCACCGCGAGGTGGTCGTCGTCGGCCTCCACGCCCATGGCCCATCCGGCGCTGCCCTGCGGGTCGAGGTCGACCACCAGCACCCGGTGGCCCCGGCGTTGGCCCGCGGCGGCGAGGCCGAGCGTGACGGTGGTCTTGCCCACACCGCCCTTCTGGTTGAGCACCGCCACCGTGGCCACGGGCCATGTTCGCACGCCGCCCGGCCGACCGCGGTGGTCGCGTGACAGCCTGTGGGGATGGACGAGACGCAGCGCCCGGTCCGGGCGGCCAGTGCCGGCAGCGCCTACCTCGTGGTACCCGACGACGGGCCCGGCCACGGCGTGCTGGTCCTGCACTCGTGGTGGGGCCTCACGCCGTTCGTGAAGTCCTACGTGGAGCGCCTGGCCGACCTCGGCTACAGCGTGCTGGCCCCCGACCTGCTCGGTGGCGACCTGCCCGACGACGCGGACGAGGCCCGCGACCTGCTCGCCGCCACCGACCCGAACGAGACCGCCGCCCTGGTGCTGTCGAGCGTGGTGGCGCTGCGGGCGCACAGCGCGGACCACGCGGCGCCGGTGGCCGTGGTGGGCTTCTCCATGGGGGCGAGCTGGGCGCTGTGGCTGGCCACGCGCCAGCCCGACTCGGTCGACGCGGTGGTGGCGCACTACGGCAGCCAGAACATCGACTTCGAGGAGCTACGGGCCCCGGTGCTCGGCCACTTCGCCGAGGACGACCCGCTCGTCACCGAGGACGAACTCGTGGAGATGCAGGCCCACCTGCTGCTGCTCGACAAGCACGTCGAGTTCCACCGGTACCCCGGCACCGGCCACTGGTTCGCCGAGGACGGCCCGTTCCACGACGAGGCCGCCGCGGAGCTGGCCTGGGAGCGCACCGCGGCGTTCCTGGCCGAGCACACCGGGGCGGTTCACCAGAGCTGATCGGTGTACGTGTCGGTCCCGGGGATCGTCGGCACGAAGGGGGCGGCGAGGCGCACGGTGGCGAGACCCGACTCCTCGATCCGGGCCACGTGCTCCTCCACCCGGTCCCACGCCCGGCGGGGGTCGTCGTGCAGGAACAGGAGCTGCATGCTGCGGGCCCGGGTGCCGGGCCCGGTGCCGAGCTTCATCGGGGCGTTGCCCTCCTCGCCCTTGGGAATGATCGGACGCCAGTGCTGCACCTGGTCCACCGGTGACGGCGTCCCGTCGGAGCCGTCGGCGAACAGCGCGGGCGCGGCGTCCCGCTCGAACCACGCCACCCAGTCGGGGTGCGACGTGTCGCCCTCGCGGTCCACGTGGAGGCTCACCAGCCCGGCGTAGGGGTGGTCGAGGGCCATGTGGGCGGGCACGCCGTCGGGGTCGCGGTGGGTGGCGCCGGTGGTGAAGTAGAGCGACGTGTGGGCGTGGTGGCGCTCCTCGAAGCCCCGCCCGTGGCCGTACAGCTCGAAGACCTGCTTGTTGGCCCATGCGAAGTGCTCGGCCTCGTGGCCGGCGTGGATGAAATAGGTGGCGAGGTAGCTGCCGGCGTCGAGCGGGTGGGCCACCGCTGCGTCCTCGGGCACCCCGGCGGGGATCCGCAGGTCCTTCAGGTCGCGGGTGGCCACCCACCGGCGGCCGGCGAACAGCCACGGCCCGATCATGCAGCCGGAGTAGAAGTGGTCGCGTTCGTACCACCGGTTGTACGCCACCTCGTGACCGGGGCTCGGGTCCACCAGGGTGAACAACATCGAGCCGACTCGGACCTCGGGATCACTGCCGTCGGGTTCCACGGGCGGTCACGGTAGCGGGGTCGCGGGGTCGTTCCGGGGGCGCGGCGGTACCTTGAGCCCACCGGTCGATCCGAGGTCCCGCCGTGTCCGTCGCACCCGAACCCACCGTCCCTGAACCGAGCGGGCCGCCGCAGCCGCCGTCGCCGCGGCGCCTGCCGCCCCCGCCGCCCCGGCCCGGTCAGGGTTCGTCGGCCGGTGGCGTGGTCGTGGGTCGCATCGTCGACGTGGAGGTGGTGGCCGCCTCGCCGACGGAGGTGGAGGTGCGCCTCGCCGACGGCCGCACCGGCGTGATCCCCCGGTCCGAGTTCACCGGCGCGGTCGGTGTGGGCGACGTGGTGCCCGCGGCGCTCCTCGCCCGCGACGACCCCCGGCACCGGGTGGTGCTCTCCCACGCCTGGGCCCGCAAGCAGCGCGCCTGGGAGCGGATCGAGGAGGCGCGCGCCGGTGGCGAGCCCGTCACGGGCACCGTCACGAAGGTGGTGAAGGGCGGTGTGGTCGTCGACGTCGGCCTGCGCGGCTTCCTCCCGGTGTCGTTGCTGTCCGACACGCCGGGCACCGACCCGGCGTCCCTGGTGGGGACCGAGGTGCAGGCCCTCGTGCACGAGCTCGACCGGGCCCAGGACCGGATCGTGCTGTCCCGCAAGGACTGGGAGCGAAAGCAGCGCCGACTGCGCGAGAAGGAGGTGCTGGCCGCGCTCGAGCCGGGTGGCCGGGTCCGGGGCACGGTCGTGAGCGTCGCGGACTACGGCGCCGTGGTGGACCTCGGCGGCCCGAGGGGGCTCGTCCACCGCTCCGAGCTCAGCTGGCACCGGTTCGAGACGCCCGGTGACGTGGTCGCCGTGGGTGACGAGCTCGAGGTGGTGGTGCTCGAGGTGCAGCGCTCCAAGCGGCGGGTGTCGCTGTCGTTGCGCCGCACCACCGCTGACCCGCTCGACGGTCTCGAGCCCGGGGAGGTGCGCTCGGCCACCGTGTGCCGGGTGGTGGAGTACGGCGCGTTCGCCCGCATCGACGACACGGGGGCGGAGGGCCTCGTCCACCTCACGGAACTCACCGACGTGCCCGGTTTCCGGCCCGACCAGCTCGTGGCCCCGGGTGAGCAGGTGATGGTGAAGGTGATGGACGTCGACCGGTCCCGGCGGCGTCTGGCCCTGTCGGTCCGCCGGGTGCTCGTCGACGATTGAGCGCCCGGGCGCCGGCTCAGCCGAACCGAAGGCGGTCCATCTCCCAGTACGCCCGCAGCGCCACCACCTTCCCGGAGGTGGGGTCCACCCGGTAGGTGAACACGCCGTCGGTGTGCACCACGGAACCGTCGGGCATGGTGGTGGTGATGGTGCCCACGTTGGCCACCTCGTCGCCGCCGGCCCAGCTCTGCTCGATGCGGAACCTCACCCGGTTGGGGCCGATCACCGCGTCGTAGAAGGCGGCGATGGCCTCCTGGCCGTGGTGGCCCCGGCCGTCGGGACACAGGGGGGAGGGGCCGATCGGGTCCTCCACGACGGCGTCGTCCGCGAACAGGGCCAGCCAGCCGTCGCGGTCGCCGGCCTCGACGGCCTGCATGGAGCGCAGCGAGGCGTCGCGGGCCGGGTGCGGGGGGAACGGGTCGGGCAGTTGGGGCACGTCAGTCTCCGGTGGGTTCGGTGTCGGTGTCGGTGTCGAGTTCGGCGAGGGCGGCGAGGGGCACCTCCGCCGGGGTGAACTCCGCGGGCAGCGAGGTGATGCCGTGGATGAACGCGGAACGGAGGTAGGTGGGCGTCCCGGTGGCGTGGAGGTCGGGGATCCACCGGAACACCTCCTCGAACATCACCCGGATCTCGCGGCGGGCCAGGTTGGCGCCGAGGCAGAAGTGCGGCCCGCCGGCGCCGAAGCCGACGTGCTCGTTCGGCGAGCGGGTGACGTCGAAGCGGAACGGGTCGCCGAAGGCCCGCTCGTCGCGGTTGGCCGACTCGTACCACATGACCACCTTCTGGCCCGCGGCGATCGGCACGCCGCCCACCTCGGTGTCCTCGGTGGCGGTGCGCCGGAAGTGGATCACGGGGGTGGCCCACCGCACGATCTCCTCGACCGCCGTGGGGGTGACGCCCTCCACGTCGGCGGTCCACACGGCGCGCTGGTCGGGGTGGTCGGTGAGGAGGCGGACCCCGTGGGTGATGGCGTTGCGGGTGGTCTCGTTGCCGGCCGCGGCCAGGAGGATGAAGAAGCTGGCCATCTCCATCGGGGCGAGCCGTTCCCCTTCCACCTCGGCGTGCATCATCGCCGAGACGAGGTCGTCCCGCGGGTTGGCCAGGCGGTCCTCGCCGACCTCGGCGGCCATCTGTGCCATCTCCATCGCGGCCCCGATCAGCACCCCGATGTCGGGGGTGGAGGTGTCGTCGCCGAGGATGATGTTGGTGAGCTCGAACACCCGGTGCCAGCGGTCCGGCGGGATCCCCATCATCTCGCAGATGATCTCGAGCGGCAGCGGCGCCGCGAGGTCGGTGACCACGTCGATGGTGCCCCGCCCGGCCACCCGGGCGACGATCGCCCGGGCCTTGCGCCGGACATCGGCGTCGATGCGGTTCACCATGCGCGGGGTGAAGGCCCGGTTCACGATCATGCGCAGCCGCGTGTGCCGGGGCGCGTCCATGTTGATCATCGAGCCGAAGAACTCGGCGATCTCGGTGGGCATGTCGAAGATGTTCGTGCCCTGTCCGGAGCAGAACAGCTCCGGGTGGCGCGACACGTGCATCACGTCCTCGTAGCGGGTGAGCGACCAGAAGCCCGGACCCTGCCCGAACCCCTCGATCTCGGGCTCCTCGCCGAACACGACCGGCGCCTCGTCGCGCAGCCGGCGGAACGCCCCGGCCCGCTGTTCGGACCCGTGGGCCCACCACTCGAGGTCGCCCATCCCGACGAGGAGTTCCTCGAGCGGCGTGTCGGCGTCGGTTCCCATGTGTCCCCCCGGGCGGCCCGCCGGGGTGTCCGGGGCGGGGTCGCCGCGTCGGTAAGGTACCGCCCGCCGTGGTGTCCCGGACCGTCCCTCCGCCCCCTCGATGACCGTCGCGGTCGGCCGCCCCACCCGGATCCGGCTGCGGCCGTGGCAGTCCGAGGCCCTCGACGCCCTCGCGAACTGCCGCCGCCCGGACTTCCTCGCCGTGGCCACCCCGGGCGCCGGCAAGACCACGTTCGCGCTCACCGCGGCGGTCCAGGACCTCGCCGAGCACCCGGGCCGGCGCCTGGTGGTGGTGGCCCCGACCCAGCACCTCAAGCACCAGTGGGCGGCCGCCGCGCTGCGGTTCGGGTTGCACCTCGAGCCGGAGTGGTCGGCCCGCGACGGTGCGCTGCCGTCCGACATGCACGGGATCGTGACCACCTACCAGCAGGTGGCCACGTCGTCGGCCGCGCTGGCCCGCCTCTCCCGGGGGGCGTTCGTGGTGCTCGACGAGATCCACCACGCCGGCGACGACCGGGCGTGGGGCAACGCGGTGCTCGAGGCGTTCGGCCCGGCGGCCCGCCGCCTCGCCCTGTCGGGCACGCCGTTCCGTTCCGACACCTCGGCGATCCCGTTCGTGGACTACCACCTCGACGAGGCCCGGGCCGACTACGAGTACGGCTACGGCGAGGCGCTCGCCGACCGCGGGGTGGTGCGGCCCGTCTACTTCCCCCGGATCAACGGGTTCATGGAGTGGGTGGCGCCCGACGGCGAGGTGGTGGCCGCCACCTTCGACGACGACCTGGGCCGGGAGCGGGCCAACCAGCGGTTGCGCACGGCGCTGAGCCTCGAGGGGGAGTGGCTGCCCACGGTGCTGGAGCAGGCCCACGAGCGGCTCGTGACGCTGCGGCGGACCGACCCCGCGGCCGGTGGCCTGGTGATCGCCATGGACCAGGCCCACGCAGCGGGGATCGCCGAGCTGCTCGCCGCCCGGGGTGTCCCGGCGGTGGTGGCCACCTCCGACGACCCCGACGCCTCGGAGCGGATCGCGGACTTCGGTACCGGCACGGAGCCGTGGATCGTGGCGGTGCGGATGGTGAGCGAGGGGGTGGACCTGCCGCGGCTGAGGATCGCCGTGTTCGCCACCACCACGACCACCGAGCTGTTCTTCCGCCAGGCGGTGGGGCGCGTGGTGCGCCATACGCGGGGCGTGCGCGACCAGCGCGCCTACGTGTTCCTCCCCGACGACCCGCGGCTGCGCCGGTACTCGGCCGAGCTGAGCGAGTCGCGGCGGCACAACCTCCGCCGGCGGGCCGACCGGGAGGCCGGGCCGTCCGCCGACGTGGACGAGGTGGCCCTCGGCGACGACGAACAGATGAGCCTGTTCTCGGTGATCGGATCGGTGGCGCTCGACGCGGAGGAGGCCGCCGCGAACGCCGGTCCGGACCCGGCCGGGCCCGGGGTGTTCGGCGAGGTGGAGGACGGCGCCGTCGGCGGCACCGAGCCGGAGGGTGTGGAGCTCGTGCTGCTCCCGCCGCCGCTGCCGGGGGGCGGGATCGTGACGGTCGCCGGAGGCGCCGACGACGGGGCCGACGGGGCCGACGCGCCGGGCCTGAGCGTGCGGGAGCAGCGCATCCGCCTGCGCGACCTCAATGCGGACATCGCCAAGGAACTGGTGCGCTCCACCGGGTGGTCGCACCCGAGCGTGAACGCCGAGCTGAACCGCCTGGCGGGGATCCGCAAGATCTCCGAGGCGACCGTGGAGCAGCTGCAGCGTCGCCTCGACCACGGCCGCAAGTGGCTCCGCCGTGCCGGTTGAACGCCGAGCCGGCTGAACGCCGTGAAGGAACCTCAAGAGGCCGATCGCGCCGACCGATAGGAGGAACAGCGAAGATCCTGATCGGAGGACCACCATGCACATCCACAAGGTCCTGCTCGTCGACGACGATCCTGACATCCGGCGCCTGGGCGAGCTGAGCCTCAGCCGGGTCGGGGGCTGGGACACGGTCGTGGTGGGCTCCGGGGCCGAGGCGGTGGAGGCGGCGGCCGACGACGACCCGCCCGACGCGATCGTGCTCGACGTGATGATGCCCGACATGGACGGCGTGACCACGTTGCAGCAGCTGCGCAGCGGCGAGCGGACCTCGGGGATCCCGGTGGTGTTCATGACGGCGAAGGTGCAGCAGTCCGACGTGGAGACCTACCTGGCCGCCGGTGCGTGCGGTGTGATCTCCAAGCCGTTCGATCCGATGACCCTCCCCGGGAAGCTCGTCGAGACACTGTCGGGTCCGTCAGGGCCATGACCGGTGAGGGTCCCGTCGACCCGCTGGTCCGGGACGCCATCGCCGAGTTGTGGGAGGAGGCGCACGGCACGGCGATGGAGCGCGTGCTCGCCGTCGAGACGTACCTGGCCGACCGCCTGACCGGGCCGGTCGGTGACGACGAGCTGGAAGTGGCCCGGCGATCCGCGCACCAGATGGCGGGGACGCTCGGCACCTTCGGGCTGACCCGCGGCTCCGAGATCGGTGCCGCGATCGAGACCGGCCTCGACGACGGGCATCCCGCCGACGAGGACCTGGTGGCGCTGGCGGAGCTGGCCGTCGAGTTGCGCGGGCTGCTCGAGGCCGCCGCCCCCGAACCCCGTCCGGACCCGTCGACGGCGACGGATCCCGCCGACGAGGCCGGGCACGGCCACCGGCACGAGCCCGAGCCCGAGCACGAGCACGAGGACGGCTCGTTGGTGGCGCTGGTCGGGCCCAACCGGTCGTTCGTGGAGTCGACGGCGTTCGAGCTCCGGCGCCGGGGGCTGCTGGTCCGCCGGGTCCGGGGCGCCCCGGTCGGCCCCGCCGACCTGGTGGTGGTGGACCTCGGCGCCGACGGGTCGTGCGCCGCCGTGGCCGTCGACGAGGCCCGGGCCGGCGCCCCGGTCGTCGTCACCGGGGTGGCCGACGAGCTGACGCTGCGGTCCGAGCTGGTGTCCTCGGGGGCGTTGGCGATGTTCGACCCGGGGGCCCACCCCGGGGAGGTCGCCGACCTGGTCCGGCGGCTCGCCGACCTGCGGTACCACTCGGCGCGCGTCGGGGTCCTCGACGACCGCACGGACGTCGCGTCGGTGCTGGCGGCCGGGCTGGCGGTGAACGGACTGGACGTCGACCTCCTCGACGGTCCGTCGGCCGTGGTGGGTCCGCCGGCAGGACTGGGTGTGGTCGTGATCGGCGGGACCATGTCGGCGGAGCGGGTGGCCGAGCTGGTCCGCCTGGTCCGGGGCGACCCCCGGTGGGGTGCCTGTTCCGTGCTGGCGTTGGCGCCGGCGGAGCCGGTGCTCGTGGCCGCCGGCGCCGACGCCGTGATGGAGGCCTCCGCCGGCGCCTCCGAGGTGGCGGAGCGTGCGAGGACCCTGCTCGTTCGGCGGGCCCTCACCCCGGCCGCGGCCGAGGCCCCGGCGTGGCGCCCTCCGGTCGATCCCGCCCGGGCGTCGCTGCAGCGTGGTGCCGACCCCCGGCGCGGCGGTGCGGACGCCGGGACCGAGGTGCTCGTGGTGGAGGACGACCCGACGATGTCGGCCCTGCTCGAGCGGGTGCTCACCTCGCACGGCTGGCAGGTGCGGGTGATCCCCGACGGCCTCGACGCCGTGGAGGTGCTGGTGGACCACGAGGCCGTCGGTGGGTTCGCCCTCGTGTTGCTCGACATCAGCCTCCCGGGCCTCGACGGGTTCGGCGTGCTCGGTCGCATGAGGGAGGCCGGCACCCTCCGGGCCGTGCCCGTGGTGGTGCTCACCGCCCGCTCCCGGGACGACGAGGTGGTCCGTGCGCTCGAGATCGGCGCCAGCGACCACGTGGCCAAGCCCGTGTCGGTCGACGTGCTCCTCCAGCGCATGGACCGGGTGCTGCACCGGACCACGGTCTGAACAAAACTCATGTCGAATCTTGAGGTGCCGATGAGGTTGGAACGATGCTCCGCCCCGTCACGGCCCGGTCCGCGACGGATCCGGTCGAAAGGGACCTCATGCCCGCAGCACCGACACCGCACGACGAACAGGATCGACTCCGCGCCCTTCGGGATCTCGGTGTGCTCGACACGCCGCCCGAGGAGCGGTTCGACCGACTGACCGCCGCCGCGGTGGCCGCCCTCGGGGCACCCATGGCCGCCGTCAGCCTCGTGGACACCGACCGCCAGTGGTTCAAGTCGTCGGTCGGCCTCGAGGTCACCGAGACGCCGCGTGACGTGGCGTTCTGCGCCTACGGGATCCTCGCCGGCGAACCGCTGGTGGTGGAGGACGCGACCGAGGACCCACGATTCGCCGACAACCCGCTGGTGACCGGCGCGCTCGGGGTGCGTGCCTACGCCGGTGTGCCCCTGGAGAGCCCGTCGGGGGAGCGCCTCGGGATGCTGTGCGTGATCGACCGTCGTCGCCGGACCTTCACCGACGACCAGATCGAACTACTCCGGCAGCTGGCCGGGTGGGCCACCCAGGAACTCCACTCCGTCTCCCGCGAGGACGCCCTGGAACTCCTCGAGGCCACCGAGCGGGCCTACCGCCGGCAGGTCGCCGTCATCGAGGCCAGCACGGACTTCATCGGCATGGCCGGCCCCGACGGCCGCGTCATCCACATCAACCCGGCCGGACGCCGGATGGTCGGACTCGCGGAGGACGTCGACGAGACCACGCTGGCGATCCCGGACTTCCATCCGCCCCAGGTGGCGGCGCGCATGCTCGAGGAGGCGATCCCCGCGGCGGCCGCCGAGGGTTCGTGGGAGGGCGAGTCCGTCCTCCTCGGCCCCGAGGGGCGGGAGATCCCGGTGTCCCAGGTGGTCATCGCCCACCGCTCGGAGGACGGGTCCATCGAGTTCTTCTCCACCGTCGCCCGCGACATCTCCCATCGTGACGAGATCCAGCGTCTCCGTGAGGTCCAGGAGATCAAGGACCAGCTCGTGGCGACCGTGTCGCACGAGCTGCGCACGCCGCTCACATCGATCAACGGCTCGCTCGGCCTGCTCGCCAGCGGCGTCCTCGGCGACCTGGGCAACTTGTCCGACGAGGCCGCCGAGCTCGTCCAGATCGCGTACGGCAACTCCGAACGCCTGATCCGTCTGGTCAGCGACCTCCTCGACCTGCAGAAGATGACCCGGGCCGAGGTGGAGCTCCGGCTGGCGGACGTGCACCCCCGTGACATCGTGGACGGCGCCATCCACTCCACCGGGGGGATGGCCGCGACCCGGGGCGTCCGGATCCTCTGGCGCATGTCGCTCGGCGAGGAGGTCCGGGTCACCTGCGATCCCGACGCCATGGTGCAGGTGGTGACCAACCTGCTCGGCAACGCCGTGAAGTTCTCCCCCGACGGTGCCGAGGTCGAGGTGGTCGTGG
>CAIPVR010000087.1 GCA_903868545.1 uncultured Actinomycetes bacterium | reverse complement strand
GCTCGCCGCCGTGCAGGCCGTGGTGCTGGTGGTGCGCGACGAGGACGGCACGGTGGGCGACGCGGCCCGTGAACTCGTCGCCGCGCTCACCGCAGCGGGCGTGCGCGCCCGCCTCGACGACCGCGTCAGCACCGGCTTCGGGCGACGCGCCACCGACTGGGAGCTCAAGGGCGTGCCGCTGCGGATCGAGGTGGGGCCGCGCGACCTCGCCGAGGGTCGGACGGTGGTCGCCCGGCGCGACACCGGGGAGAAGGTGCCGATGGAGCTCGGCGAGGTGGCCGCCCGGGTGCCGGCGCTCCTCGAGCAGCTGCAGGCCGGCCTGCTGGCCCGCGCCACCGAGGCCCGTGACCGACGCACCGTCGAGGTGGCCACCATCGACGAGGCCCGGGAGGCGGCCGCGGAGGGGTTCGCCCGGATCCCGTGGACCGCGCTGGCCGATGGCGGCATCGAGGCCCTCGGTCGCGACGCCGTCACGGTCCGCTGCCTCCAGGCCGCGGACGGTGGCCTCCCCGCCTCGCCCGACGAGCCGGGCGTCACGGCGCTCTGCGCCCGGGCGTACTGACCCGGGGGGAACCGGCCGGCCGGCGTGGGCTCTGACCCCCGGTCGGTGGCGTCGCCTATACTTCCTCCCGTTCCGGTGCTGCCGGGAGGCGTGGGCGTTGCCCACGCCTTTTCTTTGCGGCCGTCCCGGAACGTGCCGCCCCGGCGGCACGGGAACGACACGGCACGACACGACACGACCGAAGGGAGGAACCATGGCCGGACGCACCGACACGGCGCGGGAGATCGCGCACGAGGTGGCCACGGCACTGGGCCTCTCGGTGTACGACGTCGAGGAGGCGGGTGGCACCCTGCGGGTGCTGCTGGACCGTCCGGGCGGCATCGACGTGGATGCCCTCACCGCCGCCACCCGCGAGATCTCGCGCCGGGTCGACGAGGAGGGCGCCCTCGGCGGCGCCGCCACCCTCGAGGTGTCGAGCCCCGGACTCGAGCGGCGGCTGCGTACTCCGGCGCACTACGCGGGTGCCGTGGGGGAGCGGGTCAAGGTCAAGACCCGTCCCGGGGTGGAGGGTGAGCGGCGCGTCGACGGCGTGCTCACCGCCGCCGACGGCGACTCCGTGTCCGTGACCACGGCCGACGGCACCGTCCGCACCCTGTCCGTCGACGAGATCGAGCGGGCCACCACCGAGTTCGTGTGGGAGGCCGCACCGAAGCCCGGCGGCGGTGGCCGCCGATCCGCACAGTCCACCGAGCAGAGCGAGGCGAGGCGATGAACCAGGAGATGATGGAGGCCCTCGAGGCGCTTGCCGAGGCGCGGGGCATCTCGAAGGAGGCCCTGTTCGGGGCCCTGGCCGAGGCGCTCGAGGCCGCGTACAAGAAGCAGCCCGACGCGGAGGAGTTCGCCTGGGTCAACGTCGACACCGAGACCGGCGAGATGCGCGTCTTCGCCCAGAAGCTCGACGACGACGGCCTGCCCTACGGCCCCGAGATGGACGTCACGCCGGACGACTTCGGCCGCATCGCCGCCCAGACGGTGCGCCAGGTGATGACCCAGCGCATCCGTGAGGTGGAGCGGGAGCGCAAGTACGAGGAGTACGCGGGCCGCGAGGGCGAGATCGTCACGGGGATCATCCAGCAGTCCGACCAGCGCTACACCCTGCTGGACCTGGGCCCGGTGGAGGCGCTGCTGCCGCAGTCCGAGCAGGTCAACTACGAGCGCCCCGACAACGGCGAGCGGGTGAAGGCCTACATCGTCGAGGTCCGCCGCACGCCGAAGGGCCCGCAGATCGTGGTGTCGCGCACCCACCCCGGGCTCATCAAGCGGCTCTTCGAGCTCGAGGTGCCCGAGATCGCCGACGGCGTCGTGGAGATCAAGGCCTGTGCCCGCGAGCCCGGTCAGCGCACGAAGATCGCCGTGTGGTCGAACGACCCGAACGTCGATCCGGTCGGCGCCTGCGTGGGTGCACGCGGTGCCCGCGTGCGGATGGTGGTGAACGAGCTGCGCGGGGAGAAGATCGACATCGTCCCGTTCTCCGAGGACCGCTACGACTTCGTGATGAAGGCGTTGCAGCCGGCGAAGGTGAAGGAGGTGCGGATCGACGAGGAGGCCGGTGTGGCCGAGGTGATCGTTCCGGATTTCCAGCTGTCGCTCGCCATCGGCAAGGAGGGCCAGAACGCCCGCCTCGCCACCCGCCTGTCGGGTCTGCGCATCGACATCCGTTCGGAGACCGAGATCGCCGAGCAGGAGGCCTACGAGCGCACCTACGGCACCGACGCCTACGCGGAGGGCGCCTGGATCGTCGATCCGGAGACCGGTGAGCAGATGTGGCAGCCGAGCGACGGGTCGCCGGCATGGACCCTCGAGCAGTGGGAGGCCGCGCAGGCCGAGGCCGATGCGGTCGCCGTCGAGGAGGCCGTGGTGGAGGAGCTCGCCGCGGACGTCGCGGAGGCCGTCGACGAGGTGACCGACGTGATCGCCGAGGTCGAGGTCGACGAGGAGGAGGCCGAGCTCGAGGAGCTGGCGGTGGAGGAGGTGGAGGCCGAGCTCGAGGCCGCCGCCGATGCCGCCGTCGCGGGCTCCGACGACGGGGCCGCCGCGGAGGACGGTCCGGAACCCGCCGGCGCCTGAACCCGTGCCGGAGCGCACCTGTGTGGGCTGCCGGCGTCGGGTCGCGCCGGCCGGGCTCGTGCGGCTCCGCCGGGGTGCCGGGGGTCTGGAACTCGGCCCCGGGCCGGGGCGTGGGGCGTGGGTCTGCGGATCCGCCTGCCTGGTGCGGGCCGCACGCTCGGGCGCCCTGGGCCGGGCGCTGCGGGCGCCGGTTCCCGAGCGGTGGGTGGACGAGGTCCGACCCCTGATGTGACGGATGCGGTTCGTTCCGCGCCGGAATCCGTGCGAGTATGGACAGCCGTCCGTGGGCCCTCGCGCCCCCGGTTCGGTGCAGTTACGCCCTCGTCAACGAACGGATCGTCTTGGCAAAGCTTCGTGTCTACGAGCTCGCGAAGGAGCTCGGCCTCACCAACAAGGAGTGCATCGACCTCTGCAACGCGCTCGGCTACGGCGTCAAGAGCCACTCGTCGTCGCTCGACGGGGCCTACGCCGACCAGGTGCGTCGCAAGGCCGAACGTGAGGGGCTCGTCCGCGACGAACAGCCCGCCGAGGAGAAGCCGGCCAAGAAGGCGGCCAAGAAGGCACCGGCCAAGAAGGCCGCCGAGCCGGCGCCCCCCGCCGAGGAGCCTGCTGCACCCGCCGCCGGGCCGGCGGCCACCGAGCCTCCTGCCGCCGAGGTGTCGGCCCCGGAGGAGCCGGCGTCCCCGGCCGTCACGCCCGAGGCCGAGGCACCTGCTGCGCCGCCGGCGCCGGCCACGGCCGCCCCCAAGAAGGTGATCTCCTCCAAGCCGGCCAGCGGTCGCCCGGTCCGTCCGGTCGAACCGCCGCCCTCAGCTGCGCCGCCGGCGGCCGCACCCTCCCGGCCCGACGCCCCGGCTGCTCCTGCGGCCCCGGCTGCTCCCGGGGCCCCGGCTGCTCCCGCGGCGAAGGCCGCGGAGGCTCCGACTGCTCCCGCGGCGAAGGCCGCGAAGGCCGCGGAGGCCCCGGCTGCTCCCGCGGCGAAGGCCGCGGAGGCCCCGGCCCGTCCCAGCGGCCCGCCCGTGTCGTCGTCGGGGAAGCCGATCCCTCCGCCACCCGGTCCGCCCCTGTCGCGCACCGGCAAGCCGATCCCTCCGCCGCCCGGCCTCGGTGGTCGCGGCCCGTCCCCCACGCGCCCCGGTGGTCCGGCCCGCGGGCCGCGGCCCGGCGGCGGTCCCGGTGGTGGGTTCCGGTCCGGTCCCGGCGGTGGTGGCCCCCGCCCCGGTGGCGGGTTCGCCCCGGGTGGCGGCCCCCCGCCCCCCGGCGGGCACAACCGGGGCCGTCCCGGTGGCCCGCAGCAGCGACCCCCGCGCCGCAAGGGTCGTCGCCGCCGGAACCGTGAAGAGCTCCAGCCGATGGACATCCCCACCTACACCCCGGCCACGGCCGCGGTGCCGGAGGGGGTCGTGGTGGTGGAGCGCGCCTCCACCCCGCAGGACCTCGGTCCCCGGCTCAACCGCACGGCTGCCGACGTGGTGCGTTTCCTGCTCCAGCAGGGTGAGATGGTCACGGCCACACAGTCCCTGACCGACGACATGATCGAGCTGTTCGCGGCCGAGATCGGCGCCGAGATCTCCCTCGTCGACCCGGGCCAGGAGCAGGAGGTGGAGCTCCAGAAGGTTCTCGACCTCGACGAGGACGAGGACGTCGACCACGACACCCTGCCGCACCGGGCGCCGGTGATCACGGTCATGGGCCACGTGGACCACGGCAAGACGAAGCTGCTCGACCAGATCCGCAACGCCAACGTCGTGGCGGGTGAGGCCGGTGGCATCACCCAGCACATCGGCGCGTACCAGGTGGAGAAGGGTGGCAAGCCCCTCACCTTCATCGACACCCCCGGCCACGAGGCGTTCACCGCCATGCGGGCCCGCGGCGCCGAGTCCACCGACATCGTGGTCCTGGTGGTGGCGGCCGACGACGGCGTGATGCCGCAGACGATCGAGGCCATCCAGCACGCCAAGGCCGCCGAGGTGCCCATCGTGGTCGCGGTGAACAAGATCGACCGCGAGAACGCGGATCCCAACCGGGTGATGCAGCAGCTCACCGAGTACGACCTCGTCCCGGAGTCCTGGGGCGGCGACACGGTGGTCTGCGAGGTCTCGGCCCTGCAGAACATCGGCATCGACGAGCTGCTCGAGAACCTGCTGCTCGTGGCCGACGTGGAGGACCTCCGGGCCGCCCCCGAGGGTCGGGCCCGGGGCGCGGTCCTCGAGGCGCACCTCGACATGGGTCGCGGCCCCGTCGCCACGGTGCTGGTCCAGCGCGGCACCCTCCGGGTGGGTGATCCGCTCGTGGCCGGTCCCGCCTGGGGCCGCGTCCGGGCGCTCATCAACGACCATGGCGAGCAGGTCAAGGAGGCGGGTCCCTCCACCCCGGTGGAGGTGCTCGGGCTGTCCGACGTGGCCCAGGCCGGCGACGACTTCGTGGTGGCCCCCGACGAGCGCAAGGCGAAGTCGGTGGCGGAGACCCGGGAGCGCTGGCACCGTGAGGCCAGCAGGGCCCGCGACGCCTCGGTCATGTCCCACGGGGCCCGCCTCGAGGACATCTTCGCCCAGATCCAGGCCGGCGAGCAGGCGGTGCTCAACCTCATCGTCAAGGCCGATGTGCAGGGTTCGCTCGAGGCCGTCACCGAGAGCCTCCGGAAGCTGGAGCGGCCCGAGGTGAAGATCGGCTTCGTCCTCCGGGGCGTCGGCGGCATCACCGAGTCCGACATCCAGCTCGCGGCCACCTCGTCGGCCACGATCATCGGGTTCAACGTCCGCCCCGGCCGTCAGGCCCGGGAGATGGCGGAGGCCGAGGACGTGGAGATCCGCACCTACGAGGTGATCTACAAGCTCCTCGAGGACATCGAGGCGGCCATGGTCGGCATGCTCGAACCCGAGTTCGAGGAGGTCGTGACCGGCGAGGCCGAGGTCCGCGAGATCTTCCGGGTGCCCCGCGTGGGTGCCGTGGCGGGCTGCATGGTGCAGAACGGCACGATCACCCGCGGTTCCAAGGTGCGCTTCCTCCGGGAGGGCACGATCATCTGGAAGGGCGAGATCAGCTCGCTGCGGCGCTTCAAGGAGGACGTCCGAGAGGTCGCCGCCGGGTTCGAGTGCGGCATCGGCCTCTCGGACTTCCAGGACCTCAAGCAGGGCGACGTCATCGAGACGTACGACCTGCGTGAGATCCCCCGGGGCTGACCGGCACGGCACGCCGCCACCGCCGCCGGTTCCGGCTGCAACTCCTCCGACACGCGACACGCCCCGCCGGTGACCGGCGGGGCGTGTCGCGTGTCAGGTGGCGGCCGGAGCCGCTGCGATCAGGGGTCGACCTGCATCAGGGTGGTGGCGAAGGTGGCACAGCCCACCAGGTTCGCCCGCACGTCCCACAGGCCCACTCCCACCGAGGGCGGCAGCGTGATGCCCACGCTGAAGGTGCCGCCGGGCGCCACCGTCGTGGTGGTGTTGTTGTCCACGATCGTGGCGCCCTTCTTGAACGTGATCTTCACGGTGGTGCCGGCGGTGCCGGTGCCGCTGACCGTGATGGAGGCGCCCGGGTTGGTGTTCGGCGGTGTCACACCGACCGACGTGGGCGTGTAGGTGCTGCACTCGAGCGGCGACAGCGTGGTCGTGGTGCTCGAGGAGGTGGACGACGTGGTCGTCGTCGTCGTCGTCGTGGTGGTGGGCTCGGGCATCGGCCCGCAGGCCAGGACCACCGCCCCCACGGCCAACGTGATGGCCACCACGGCATGCCGCCGTCCTACCGTGTCTCGCTTCAGTGCTCGCATCGCCCAGCCTTTGTCTCGCCCCGGGGGCCCAGGCCCCCCCTGTGCACTCCGCCACCAGTGTGAACGCGAAGCGTGTTCATGTCCAGTATCCCGGGGCCGTGTCTCATCCCGCACTGCCAGGGACGATGGTGGCGACCACATCTTCCGTGCCCTCGGTGGGCACGCCGACGCGGTCGGTGGCCCTCCGGCCAGGGAAGGACCCCTTGGTGGTGCTCACGGCCACGTCGGAGCGGCCGGGTTGGACCAGCGGCTGCGCCAACCAGCGGAGTCGGTAGGCGTCGCCCGGGCGGACGGATCCGTCGAGCAGCACCACCACCTTCCGTGCCTCGCCCGCGGGGACGTCCACCACCGTGGAGGCGCGACGCAGCCCGTCACCGTCGTCGTTGATCGCCATGGGGAGGTTCTCCCCGTCGAGCTTCATGGACACCGGCCGCAACCCGGACACCACGGCCAGCTGGGTCCGGTTGGTGGCGAACGGCAGGTCGCCGGGCTCCTGCCCGACCACCGCCGGGAGCCCGGAGGCGGGTGCCGTGTTGCGCAGGTCGATCTCCACCCGGGCCTGCACCGAACCGGTGAGCGGGTCCCACGTGTACCGGGCCTCCACGTCCCGCTGGAGGTAGGCGTCGATCTTCGACGGGTTGGCGTTGCGGTTCAGCACCGCGAGGACGTCGGTGCCATCCGGTCGGGCCACCCCGTGGGAGAGCCCGGCACGCTCGAGGAGCTGGCCCACCCCCGCCGGCGCCCCGTCCGCCGGGGCCCCGAGCAGGTGCCCCCGGGCAGCGGCACGTCCCAGGGTGTCGGCGAGCCGCGCCGGATCGGGCAGTTCCCGTCCCACCGCGCGGTCGAGGGCGAGGTCCACCAGGTCGCTCACCACGCCGCCCGGGTCCTCGCCGAGCTGCGTGTACTGGCCCTTGGTGAGGAAGTCCACCGCGTTGCCGGCGTCGACCCGGACCCCGGTCCCGGGCACCTCGACCGGGCCGGTCAGCTCCAGCAGCGCGGCGAACGCCCACGGGTCCGCGTAGAAGACACCGTCCAAGGGCGGGCCGGGACGTACCTGGGGGTAGAGCTCGGCCGCGATCCGGCCGACGGTGGGCATGTCGGGCGACGCCGACCAGTTCTGCACGAAGCGGTCCGGCGCCATGCTGATCAGCGACGCGGGGTACGCCTCGGCGTCCGCGATCGCCGGGGGGCTGGCGGACGCCGGTCCGTACAGGTCGAGGGGGGTGCCCGAGTCGGCCACGGTGAGCTTCCCGTCGGCCGCCACCACCTCCACCCAGTTGCCGAGGTGGCCGCCGAGGTCTCGCAGCTCCGCCGGGTTGCCCAGCAGGATCAGGTAGCGGCGCGGTCCGTCGGCCCCGAGCATGCCCGGGAGCGTGCGGGTGGCCAGCGCCGCGGTACGGGCGTTGCTCCCGACGTCCTCCAGCACGCCGCGCAATTCGGTGAGGCGGTCCCTGAGCGGCAGGAGCAGCCAGGGTGAGTTGGACGAGTTGACCCCGTCCAGGGCCCGGTCGAGCGAGACGACGGCCCGGTCGGCCGGTTCGGCGAACGAGGCCAGTGTCGCCACGTCCACCCCTCCGTCGGGCCGCCGCACGGCGTCGAAGTCCACCTCGGTGGACAGTTCCGCCGCGGTGCCGGCCAGATCGTCGGCCGCGACGGCGGCGGACCGCACGGCGGCGAGGTTCGGCCCGAGGACCGGCAGGGCCCGGCTCGGCCACATCCACCAGGCGTCGGCCCGCTCGACCGCCGCACCGAAGGACTCCGCGGACCGCTGCAGCGCCGCGGTGTCGGCACCCTTGCCCGACCCGATCCCCGCAGCGGCCTCACGGGCGTCCGCTGCGGCGGACCGCAACCGTCCCTGTTCGGCCGCCCCGAACGCGACGGCACCGAGCACACCCCAGAGGGCCAGCACGGAGAGCCCGACTGCGACCCATCTGACGCCTCGCCGTGTGCGGCTCCGTGACATTCGGTAGCCCGACACCAGCATCGGCGTCAGCGCGACGGCCGCGAGCAGCGCCGTGGCGCCGCTCGCGGCGGGTCGCACCAGACCGAGCGCTGCGAGCCCCGAGACCGTGCCGATCGCTGCGCCGGCCGGTCGTGGTTTCCGTGGAAGCCGGAACATCACGGCGCCACCGGCGGCGGCCACGAGGCAGGCAGCCGCCCCGAGCGGGCCGCTGCCGAGGATCAGCAGGGCGGGGGTGGCCACCAGGCACCACCGCCGTGCCCGGGTCCCGGCCAGACCACAGACCACCACCAGTCCCGCCCGGTAGGCCGCGTCCAGCAACGGCAGGCCGGTCGGGGCCGCGTCGGGCACCACGGCGGCCGCGACCGCGCCCGCGACGAGGACGGCGACGACCCCGCGGCGCTCGGCCGGGGAGATGTCGCTGCGGCGACGACGCGGTGCGTCGACCGGCGGTCGGTCCGTGGTGACCACGCCCATCACGCTGTCACATCGTGGTGGGGCGGACCACGCACGGATCGGCCCCGGGGCCGCGACCGGGAAGGATTGCCCGGTCGGGCGTGGTATCACGGACCGATGGCCCGACACCGTGGCGGACGATCCGCCCCCCGCCCCTTCAGCCGGACCGACCGGGTCGGGGAGCTGGTCCGCGAGATCGTCGCCTCCGAACTCGAGCGCATCGGTGATGAGCGCCTGGACCTCGTGACCGTCACCGCAGCCTCGGTGGACCCCTCGCTGGAGCACGCCACCGTCTGGTACTCCGCGCTGCAGGCCGAGTCCGAGGGGCGGCTCGACGAGGTGGCCGAGGCCCTCGACGAGCTTCGGTGGCCGGTGCAGCAGGTGGTGAACCGCGAGGTACGGGCCCGGCGCACGCCCCAGATCGAGTTCCGGCCCGACGAGGTGCTCACCTCGGCGCTGCGGGTGGAGGAGATCCTCCGGGACCTCGGGGACGGGGACGGGGACGGACGGGTCGGCGAGGGCCGTCCGGCGACGACGCAGGATGAGTGACCCCACCCCCAACGGGCTCTGTCTGGTGGACAAGCCCGCCACGTGGACCAGTCACGACGTGGTGGCGCGGTGCCGTCGCCTGCTCGGCACGAGGAAGGTCGGTCACGCCGGCACCCTCGACCCGATGGCGACCGGGCTGCTCGTCCTCGGGGTGGGCCGCTCCACCCGGCTGCTCACGTTCCTGTCCGGTCTCGACAAGTCCTACGAGGCGCTCATCCGCCTCGGGGTCGAGACCGACTCGCTCGACGCCGACGGGGAGGTGACCGCCGTCCACGACATGACCCCGCCCGACGACGCGGCGCTCACCCGGGCGGTGGCGTCGTTGACCGGGCCGATCCAGCAGGTGCCGCCGATGGTGTCGGCGGTCAAGGTGGGCGGGCGGCGCCTCCACGAACTGGCCCGGGAGGGCAAGGAGGTGGAGCGGGCGGCCCGCCCGGTCACCGTCCATGCCTTCGACGTGCGCCGCACGGCGGACCCGATGGTGCTCGGAGCCACGGTGAGTTGTTCGTCGGGCACCTACGTCCGGGTCCTCGCCGCCGACCTGGGCCACGCGCTCGGTGGTGGTGCCCATCTGTCGGCGTTGCGGCGCACGTCGGTGGGGCCGTGGGCGGTGGACGAGGCGAGCGATCTGGAGCACCTCCGGGTGCTCGACCCGGCCACGGTCACCCGGGTCCTGCCCGGCGTGTCGGTCGACGACGCCACCGCGGCCGAGGTCCGCCACGGTCGGCCGCTCCCACCCGATCGTCTGGGGGTGGACGGCCCCGGGCCGTGGGCGGTCACCGACGCGTCGGGCGTCCTGCTCGCGGTGTACGAGCGTCAGCGGGCCGACCGGGTGAAGCCCGCACTCGTGCTCGACCCGGCCGGGTGAGCGTCGGGGCCCCTCGTCGGGGTCCGGGACGGGTGCACCGGGCCACGTGGGGGACCCGCCACCGGCGCCGGTAGGGTCCGGCCCGTGCAGGTCGTGCGAAGCGGGTCCGAGTGCCCACGTCCGAGCGAGGGATCCGTGGTCACCATCGGTGCCTACGACGGGGTGCACCTCGGCCACCGCACGGTCATCGGTGAGGTGGTCCGGCGGGCCCGTGACGAGGGGCGCCGGTCGGCCGTGGTCACCTTCGACCGTCACCCGGCCCAGGTGATCCGGCCGGAGAGCGCCCCCCGACTGCTGACCGACCTGGACCAGAAGCTCGAACTGCTCCGTTCGACCGGCGTGGACGTGGTGGTGGTGATCCACTTCGACGAGGCACGCTCCCGCGAGACGGCCGCCGAGTTCGTGCTCGACACGCTGGTGGACTGCCTCCGCGCCCGCGAGGTGGTGGTGGGGGAGGACTTCCACTTCGGTCACCGCCGTGCCGGCAACGTGGAACTCCTCCGGGAGATGGGTGCGGTGCACGGCTTCAGCGTCACCGGTCACCGCCTCGTGGGCCCGGACGGCCGGGCCGCCAGGGACGACGAGCAGGTGTCGTCCACCGCCATCCGCCGGGCGCTGCACGAGGGTCGGCTGGCCGACGCCAACGCGATGCTGGGGCGTCCGCACGAGATGCGCGGGCCGGTGGTCCCGGGCGACCGCCGCGGCCGTGAGCTCGGGTTCCCCACCGCCAACGTGGCGATCGGCGAGGACATGCTGATGCCGGCCGACGGCATCTACGCCGGGCTCCTGGTCCGGCCGGACGGAGCGGAGCCGGCCGTGCTCCCCTCGGCGGTGTACGTGGGCAAGCGGCCGACGTTCTACGACGACCGTGCCGTCACGCTGCTCGAGGTGCACGCGCTCGGGTTCTCCGGGGACCTGTACGGGGAGGAGGTCGCGGTGCGCTTCACCCACCGCATCCGTCCCGACGCGCGGTTCGCCTCGGTGGAGGAACTCGCCGCCCAGCTCCGGCACGACTGCGACGAGGCCGCCCGGCTCCTCGGCGTGTAGGCCCGGGCCCTCCGACCGCGGATCAGGCCCGATCCGGTTCCCGCCCGGTACCGTGGACCCATGAGCGGGAAGCAGCTCCCGGGGGTGGGCCCGGTGGTGGGGGGTGCGCAGCGATGAGCCAGGTCGTCGAGCCGATCGAGGGGCCGGTCCTCGACGAGCCACCGGCCGCGGGTGCCGTCGAGGCCCCGCGTCTGGCGCGCCACCAGATCGTCCTGTCCGACGGGCACCAGATCGGCATCACGGTGGCCGGTCGGGGGGTGCCGCTGGTGGTGGTCCACGGCTTCTCCGCCGAGGGGTTCCTCTACGCCCAGTCGCTGTCGCGGCTGGTCAGCATGGGCTTCCGGGTGATCGCGATCGACACCGCCGGCCACGGCGCCACCCAGGGCCTGCCGCTGTCGGGCCAGGACATCAACGACTACGCCGACCTGCTGGGCCGGGCGATCGACGAACTCGGCATCGAGCGGTTCGTCCTGGCCGGGCACTCCATGGGCGGCCAGTTGGCCGCCCGCCTCGGGGCGAAGTGGCCCGACCGCGTGATGTCGGTGATCCTCATCGACGCCATCGTGGGTGACACGTGGGACCGGATGGTCTACCTGTTCCGGGTGTCGCCCCCGCTGCTCGCCGCCATCGGCGCCGTCCTGGCGGTGGACTCGGTGACCGTCGTGCCCACCTTCACCGATCCACGGCAGGCCGCGAAGCTGCTGCGGCTCGTGGTGCCGACCGTGGCGGGGCACGCGGTCCAGCCCTGGCGCCTGCTCGGCCCGATGCTGTCGATCCTGCGCACCCGGTCGAGCCGGTACGCCCTGAACGACCTCGCCGACCACGACGTGCCGGTGATCGCGATCCACGGTTCCTGGGACCTGGCCGTTCCGCACCGCACGGCCCGTGACGCCGTGCGCCGGACCGACGGCACGCTGGTCACCGTCGACCGGGCCGGCCACTCCTGGTTGCTCCGGGACCCGGAGACCCTGCCGGCGATCATGGCCCAGTTGCTGGCCGGCCCGCTCGGTGAGGGCATCCGACGGTCGCTGCGCTCCGCCGGGCTGCGTCGGCGGGAGCCGACGATCGAGGACGTGGAGCGCTACTGCTACGAACGCGAGGCGAGGGTCTTCTTCCTGTCGCCCGCCGACGCCCGACGCAAGGTGGTCGGCCGCCACCGGCGCCCGAAGTACCGCTGGCGCACCGAGACCGTCGCCGACTGAGTCGCGCCGGGCCGCTGGTGGGCCGCTGGTGGGCCGCCGCCGGGGACTGCTACTTTCTCCGGGCCCGGCGGACGCTGGGTGCCGCTCCCGGCCACGCGGACCCGATGGGGGCCGACGGGTCAGGGGGCCGGGTCCGACACCCACCGAGGAGACCACCATGGGCAACCGTCAGCCCACCAACCTGCCGCCCAAGGGCGACACGATGGCGAAGTTCCGTCAGCACGACACCGACACCGGCTCGCCCGAGGTCCAGATCGCTCTGCTGACCGACCGCATCAACCACCTCACGGAGCACCTGAAGCTCCACAAGAAGGACCACCACAGCCGTCGCGGCCTCCTCATGCTGGTGGGCAAGCGCCGTCGTTTCCTCGATTACCTGAAGGACAACGACGTGGAGCGCTACCGGTCGCTCATCGCGGAGCTCGGCCTGCGCCGCTGAGCGGCTGCCCCCCCGGACCCCGCCCCTCGGGTAGGGTGACCGGGACAACCACGCGGCAGATCGGTCGGTTACCGGTCGCCGGAGTCCGGCCCCCCGTTCCCGGGAGCGTGGCCGGGGTTCGACCACTGGGAACCGGCCTGCCGCCCGACTGGCCCCTGCGCGGGCCGGAGGAGGGCCACACATGGCCGAACCCACACGCGTCACCGACACCGTCGGTGGCGACGACGACAAGCTCATGTCCCTGGAGACGGGGAAGCTGGCCGGCCTGGCCGGCGGCGCCGTCATGGCCGGGATGGGTGACACCCGGATCCTCGTCACCGCCACGGCGGCGCGCCACGTGCGCGAGGGGATCGACTTCTTCCCGTTGACGGTGGACATCGAGGAGCGGATGTACGCGGCGGGCAAGATCCCCGGCTCGTTCTTCCGCCGGGAGGGCCGGGCCCCCGAGTCCGCGATCCTCACCTGTCGGCTGATCGACCGGCCGCTGCGTCCGTCGTTCCCGGAGGGCTTCCGCAACGAGGTCCACATCGTCGGCACCGTGATGGGGGCCGACCAGGAGAACCCCTACGACGTGCTGGCCATCAATGCGGCTTCCGCCGCGCTGATGATCTCCGACGTGCCCTTCGACGGCCCGATCGGCGCGGTGCGCCTCGCCTACAGCCAGGACGGCGAGTGGATCCCGCACCCCACCTACCAGGAGTCCGACGACGCGACGTTCGAGATCGTGGTCGCCGGCCGTGAGCTCGACAGCGGTGACGTGGCCGTGATGATGGTGGAGGCCGGCGGCACCGAGAAGTCCTTCGAGTACTACGCGGAGGGCGCTCCCAAGGTGGACGAGGCCGCCCTCGCCACGGCGCTCGAGGAGTCGAAGCGCTGGATCAAGGACGCCATCGCCCTGCAGCGCCGGCTCGTCGATGCCGTGGGTGGGCCCAAGCCCACGATGGGCTTCGACGTGCAGGTGGACTACAGCCCCGAGGTGTATGCCGAGGTCGAGCAGTTCGCCGGCCAGCGCATCCGCGAGGTCATGTCGATCGGCGACAAGGCCGAGCGCACCGCGGCGGAGGACGCCCTCCGCTCCGAGGTGCTGGAGCGGGCCCTGCCCGGCCTGGTCGCGTCCGCCGTCAAGGACGGTGCGGACGAGGCCGACGCCGCCGCGGCGCTCACCAAGCAGCTGAAGAACGCGTTCCGCTCCCTGGCCAAGGCCACCGTGCGGTCCCGCATCGTCAACGACGGCGCTCGCATCGACGGCCGTGGCCTGCGGGACCTCCGTCCGCTGTCGGCCGAGGTGGGCGTGATCCCCACCGCCCACGGCACCGGCCTCTTCCAGCGCGGCGAGACCCAGGTCCTGAACTTCTGCACGCTGGGCATGGCGAAGATGGACCAGATGATCGACGGCATCGACCCGGTCACCAAGAAGCGGTACCTGCACCACTACAACTTCCCGCCGTTCTCCACCGGCGAGACCGGCTTCATGCGGGGCCCGAAGCGCCGCGAGATCGGCCACGGTGCGCTCGCCGAGCGGGCCGTGTTCCCGGTCGTGCCGTCGCTCGAGGAGTTCCCCTACACGATCCGCCTCGTGTCGGAGGTGCTGAGCTCCAACGGTTCCACCTCGATGGCTTCGGTGTGCGGGTCCACCCTCTCGCTGATGGACGCCGGCGTGCCGATCAAGGCGCCGGTGGCGGGCATCGCGATGGGTCTCGTGCACGCCGACGGCAAGTACGCCACCCTCACCGACATCCTCGGCGCCGAGGACGCGTACGGTGACATGGACTTCAAGGTGGCGGGCACCGCGGACGCGGTCACGGCGCTGCAGCTCGACACGAAGATCGACGGCATCCCGGCCGACGTCCTCGCTGCGGCACTCGAGCAGGCGAAGGAGGCCCGCCTCCAGATCCTCGACGTCATGACCTCCACGATCCCCGAGCCCCGGCCGGAGGTGAACGAGACGGCGCCGAAGATCATCAGCTTCGAGATCCCGGCCGACAAGATCGGCGAGGTGATCGGCCCCAAGGGGAAGGTCATCAACTCGATCCAGGGTGAGACCGGCGCCAACATCTCCGTCGATGACGACGGCCTCGTGGGCATCGTGTCGATCGCCGCGGTGGACTCGGGTGCCGTGGCCGAGGCCGAGCGCCAGATCAAGCTCATCCTCGATCCGCCGACGGCCGACGTGGGTGCCACCTACGAGGGCCGAGTGGTGAACATCACCAAGTTCGGTGCGTTCGTCAACATCCTCCCGGGCCGTGACGGCCTGGTCCACATCTCCAAGCTCGGCGGCGGCAAGCGCATCGACCGGGTGGAGGACGTGGTCACCCTGGGCGACCCCATCACCGTGGTGGTCGACGACATCGACCCGAACGGCAAGATCTCGCTGAGCCCGGTGGGTGCCGACGGCGCCCCGGTGGGCGGTGGCGGTGGCGGCGGTTCCCGCGAGGCCGCCGGCGGCGGGGGCTCCGAGGACCGCGACGAGCTCAACTTCTCGGACCACTTCGACGCCGAGCTCCGCGAGGAGTTCGGTGATCTCGGTCCCGCCTCCACCCGCTCCGGCGGTGGTGGCGGTGGCCGGGGTGGCCAGCGTCGCGGCGGCGGTGGTGGCGGCGGCGGGCGTCGCCGCCGATGATCCGCAGGTGACCGCCGGACGCTCCGGAGGGGCCGGCACGCTGCCGGCCCCCGAGGAGCACGTCCGGCGAACCGTGCTCGACAACGGGCTGCGCGTCGTGACCGACGCGCAGCCCGCGGCGCGTTCGGCGTCGGTGTCGGTGTGGGTCGGGGTGGGTGGCCGTGACGAGCCCGATGAGCTCGCCGGCGCATCGCACGTGCTCGAGCACCTGCTGTTCAAGGGGACCGCGGCGCGTGACGCCCGTTCGATCGCGCTCGACCTCGACGCCGTGGGCGGCGACATGAACGCCTTCACCGCCAACGAGCACACCGCGTTCTACGCGCGGGTGCCCGCCGGCGCCGCCGGGCTGGCCACGGAGCTACTGCTCGACGTGGTCGCCGAGCCCGCCCTGCGGCCGGAGGAGCTCGAGGCGGAGCGGGAGGTGATCCTGGAGGAACTCGCCGCGGCGGAGGACGACCCCGACGACGTCGCGGTGACCCACCTGTTCGAGGGGCTCTTCCCCGGTCACCCGCTCGGCCGCGAGGTGCTCGGCACGCGCGAGAGCATCATCTCGCTCGGTCGTGAGGACGTGGCGGCGTTCCTGGAGCGCTGGTACTGCCCGGCGAACCTGGTGGTGGCCGCGGCGGGCCACGTGGACCACGACGAACTCGTCCGGGAGGTCTCGGCCCGCCTCGGGGGACGTGCGCCGGGTGCCGCGCCCCTCCGGTCCGCCCCCGGCGACGAGGTGGTGGTGGAGCTCGCCGACCACCGACCCGTCGAGACCACGCACCTCGCTCTGGGTTGGCGCACGCCGCCGGCCGCGCATCCCGGCCGGTTCGCCCTGGCCGTCGCCAACCACCTCCTGGGCGGCGGCCCGTCCAGTCGCCTCTTCCAGGAGGTGCGCGAGCAGCGCGGCCTGACCTACGGCATCAGCTCCTCGGTCTCGGCGCACGTCGATGCCGGGGCCCTCACGGTCCACGTGGCCACGGCGCCCCGCAAGGTGGACGAGGTCCAGGCCGTGGTCGACGCGGTCATCGAGGACCTCGCGGGGAACGGGATCACCGGGGAGGAACTCGCCCGGGCGAAGGGCTCCCTCCGCGGTGGCCTGCTGCTGGGCCTCGAGGACACGGCGTCGAGGATGACCCGCCTCGGGATCGGCGAGACGATGCGGGGCGGCGTGACCCCGGTGGACGAGCACCTGGCCCGCCTCGACGCGGTGACCGTCGAGGACGTCCACGCCGCGTTGCGCGACGTGCTGGGACGGCCGCGGGTCCGGTCGGTGGTCACTCCGGACGGACGGGACTGAGTGGCCCCGGACCCACGCCCGCGTCGGCCTGCTCCACCTCCGAGCGGGTGACGCCGAGCACGAAGAGGATCGCGTCGAGGTAGGGGACGTTGACGGTGGTGTCCGCCGCCTCCTGCACCACCGGTTTGGCGTTGAACGCCACCCCGAGTCCGGCGGCGGCGAGCATGTCGAGGTCGTTCGCGCCGTCGCCCACGGCCACGGTCTGCGACAGGGGGATGCCGGCGGCGGCCGCGAAGTCCCGGAGGAGCTCGGCCTTGCGGGCCCGATCCACCACGTCACCGATCACCCGGCCGGTGAGGCGACCGTCGGCCACCTCGAGGACGTTGGCCACGGCGTGATCGAGGCCGAGTTCGGCGGCGAGTCCGTCGGTGAAGTGGGTGAAGCCGCCGGAGACGATCCCGACCGCGTAGCCGAGGCGCTTCAGGGTGCGCACGAAGGTGCGCGCACCCGGGGTGAGGCGCATCCGTGAGCGGGCACGCTCGAGCGCGGCGAGGTCGAGGTCGCGCAGCAGCCGGACCCGCTCCCGCAGCGCGGACGCGAAGTCGAGCTCGCCGGCCATGGCCCGCTCGGTGATGTCACGGACCTGGTCGAGGCAGCCCGCCTCGGCCGCGAGCAGCTCGATCACCTCGTCCTGGATGAGGGTCGAGTCCACGTCGAGCACCACCAACCGCTTCGCCCGCCGTTCCAGGCCCGCGGGCTGCAGCGCGATGTCGAGCCGGTGGGAGGCCGCAGCCTCGCCGAGGTGGCGTCGCAGCGCGAGGCGGTCGGCGCCGGTGACCCGGAACTCGTACGCGTGGACCGGATAGCGCGCGAGCCGCACGATCCGGTCGATGTTGCCGCCCGCGGCGGCTACGCCGCCCGCGACCGCGCCGAGCTCCTCGGGTGACAGCGGGGTCTCGAACCCGTGGCCGAGCACGGTGACCGCGTCCACGTGCAACTGCTCGGGCACCGGTGCCGGGGCGGGGGAGAGGTCCACGTGCAGGCCGTGTTCGCGCGCGAACTGCTCGACGACCTCCCGCAGGGCGTCGGCCCCGCCGGGAGGGTGGCCGAGCGCCGCGGCGAGGGTGAGGAAGCCCCGCACCAGCACCTGCTCAAGGTCCTGGACCTGCACGCCCACGAGGCCGAGCACGGTCATGAGGTCGGCGGTGATGCCCGGCCGGTCCTCGCCGCTCACGCGCAGCAGCCACGCCGCGGCGCGCTCCGGTCCGGGCGCCGGGGGCAGCCCGTCGGCCCCGGGCCCGGGGTGGTCGTCGCCGCCGTCCGGTGCGGCGGTGGGGGCGTCGTGGCCGTGGCCCATGGCGGTTACCGTACGGCGCGCCCGGAGCGGTCCGGGCCACCCGGCCGTCCGGCCGCTCGAGTGAGGGGGTCCCACCATGGCGAACACGTCACCCGGCCCTGGCCGGATGGTGACGGTGGAGGCCGTCGACGAGGCCGTCCGTCTGGTCCGCCTCGACCGTCCGCAGCGGCTGAACGCGCTCTCGATCGACCTGGCGGTCGAGCTCGACGCGGCGCTCGCCGGGGTCGCGGAGGACAACTCGGCCCGGGTGGTGGTGCTCACCGGGGCGGGCCGGGCGTTCTGCTCGGGGCTGGACCTGAAGGACTACGGGATCATCCCGAACATCGACGGCCTGTCGGTGCACCGCATCGCCAGCCGTTCGATGCGCATCTACTCGCAACTCACGAAGCGGCTGCGGTCGCTCCCGCAGCCCGTGGTGGCGGCGGTCAACGGCCCGGCCTACGGCGGCGGGATGTGCCTCGCGCTGGGCTGCGACCTCCGTATCGCGGCGGAATCGGCCGGGTTCAACGCCACCGGCATCGTGAACGGGCTCACCTCCGCCGAGATGGGCGCCGGCTGGATCCTCCCGCGGCTGATCGGCTCGGCCAACGCCAACGACCTCATGCTCACCGGCCGACGGATCGACGCGGCGGAGGCGCTACGGATCGGGCTGGTCAGCCGGGTCGTGCCCGACACCGGACTCCTCGACGAGGCGCTGGGCATGGCCGCGGCGATGGCCCGCTACTCGCACCACGGCCTCGAGGCCACCAAGCAGGCCCTGTGGGCGGAGCTCGAGATCTCGAGCCTCGACGCGGCGATCGAGTTCGAGGACCGGAACCAGTTGATGGCCGGGTTCACCGACAACCTCCCCGAGGCCATCCGGGCCTTCGACGAGGGGCGCGACCCGGTGTACCTCGACGACCCCCGACGCGACCTGTTCGGACAGCCCTGAGCGACGCGTAGGCTCGGCCGCCATGACGATCCGAGTGGGTGTGTTCGGGGCCGGCGGCCGCATGGGGTCGACGGTCTGCCGGGCGGTGCACGACGACCCCGACCTCGAGCTGGTGGCCGCAGTGGACCCGCACTACTCCGGGCTGGACCTCGTGACCGTCACCGGGGTGGACGCCCCCATCCGGGTCGCGCGTGACCGCGAGGCGCTGGTGGCCGCCGGGGTGCAGGTGGCCGTGGACTTCACCGACCGCCGGGCGTGCTGCGCCAACCTCGGCTTCCTGGCGGCCAACGGCGTGCACGCCGTGGTGGGCACGACCGGCTTCGACGAGGACGACCTCGCCGGCTTCCGGGAGGAGTTCGTGAGTTCGAACTGCGTCATCGCCCCGAACTTCGCCATCGGCGCGGTGCTGATGATGCACTTCGCCGCCCTGGCCGCCCCCTACTTCGACTCGGCCGAGATCATCGAACTGCACCACGAGAACAAGGTGGATGCACCGTCGGGCACCGCGATGCTGACCCTGCAGCGGATGGCGGAGGCATCGGGGGAGTGGACGCCCGACCCGACCACGGCCGAGGTCGTGCCCGGCGCCCGGGGGGCGGCCGGACCGGCCGACATCAGGGTCCACTCGGTCCGTCTCCGAGGGCTGGTGGCCCACCAGGAGGTGCTCCTCGGCACCACCGGCCAGACGTTGAGCATCCGCCACGACTCGATCGACCGCACGAGCTTCATGCCGGGAGTGCTGCTGGCCGCCAAGCAGGTGGCGGAGCGACCGGGCGTGACCATCGGGCTCGACGCGCTGCTCGGGCTCTGATCGACCTCCGACCTCGGGCTCACTCGTCGCCCAGTTCCTCCTCGAGTTCCTCGAGGCCGCCCACGAGGCCGCGGCGGCTCACCGCCTGCCAGGTGACGTAGCCGACCACCAGGGCGACGGAGCCGAGGAGGAACCAACGCTGGTAGCGCGACACCACGTCGAGCACGTCCTCGATCTGGTCCTCGAACAGGAGGCCGATCCAGCGCATCAGCAGGACCCTGCCGACCGTGCCCACGAAGCTCAGCAGCAGCAGTCGCCGCAGCGTGATGCGGGCCGCGCCGGCCACCAGGCACACCACGTTGTTGGGCATGATCACCAGCAGCACGTGCAGGGTGCGGGTGACGGTGCTGTTCTCCTCGCCCGAGCCCACCTGGTCGAGCAGGGAGCGGCTCCCGGGGAACACGTCGCGGGCCCAGTGGAGCGCCCGGGGGCCGTAGAGGTGGCCGATCGCCCAGAAGAGGGGGTCGGGCAGCATGAGGCGCACGACGCCGATCAGCAGGAACGGCCAGAACGCGACGTTGATGGACGTCGCCACCAGGTACTTGTTCGAGGAGTTGAGGGCGATCAGCCCGAGCGGGTTGGTCTCGACCCAACTCGCCCACACCGCGTTGCCGGTGTTGGACGCGATCACCAGACAGACGATCAGCCCGCCGATCAGGGGGAGCAGCCACTTCGGGTGGGTGGGCCGTGCGGTGGTGGTACCGGTCATAGGGGGGGTGGCGGCAACCTAACCGCACCGCCGGAGGCGGCGATGGCACCGCCGGAGGCGGCGATGGCACCGCCGGAGGCGGCGATGGCACCGCCGGAGGCGGCGATGG
>CAIPVR010000086.1 GCA_903868545.1 uncultured Actinomycetes bacterium | reverse complement strand
CGCACTCATGAGTGCGCCGCCGCGACACAGAGCGAGGGACGAGGGGGTCAGTGGCGGGACTGGAACCAGGCCACCGTGGCCTCGAGGCCCTCGCGGAGGCCCACGGGCTCGACGTCCGGGAACAGTGACCGGAGCACGTCGTTGGCGGCACGCGTGTGCTTCACGTCCCCGGCCCGCGTGGGCATGTGCTCCACCGGGAGCTCACGACCCAGGATGTCCTCGAGTTCGGCCAGCACCTCGAGCAGGTTCGTCTGGGTCCCGAAGGCGAGGTTGACCGGCTCAGGGTGGGTCACCTTCCCGAGCGTCGCCTGGGTGAGCACGGTGCACACCGTGTCGACGAAGGTGAAGTCGCGGCTCTGGGTCCCGTCGCCGTGCACGGGGATCGGCCTGTCCTCCATGGCGGCCGACACGAAGGCCGGCACCACCGCTGCGTACGCGTGGCCGGCGGCCTGGAGCGGACCGAACACGTTGAAGAACCGGAACGCCAGCGTGGGCAGCCCGTAGGTGGTCTGCCAGGCGAGCGTGTAGCTCTCGGTGGCGAGCTTGGTGGCCGCGTAGGGGCTCACCGGCCGGGTGGCCATCGTCTCCACCTTCGGAAGCTGGGTGTTGGCGCCGTACACCGAAGAACTCGACGCCACCGCCACGTGCAGGTCGCCGGCCCGGCGGGCGGCCTCGAGCACCTGGAGCGTCCCGGTGGCGTTCGCCACGTGTGAGGCGACGGGGTCGGCAACCGAACGGGGCACCGAGCCGCGGGCACCCAGGTGCACCACGGAGTGGGCCCCCTCGAAGGCGGCGTCGAGGGCCTCGGGGTCGAGGATGGTGGCCTCCACGAGGCGCACGTCGAGGCCGTCGAGGTTCTCCCGGAACCCGGTCGAGAGGTCGTCGAACGCGACCACCTCGTCCACGCCGTCGGCTGCGAGCAGATGCCGACACAGATTCGCTCCGATGAACCCCGCACCGCCGGTGACCACGATCTTCATGGGCCCCCCTTTCGTCGTGCAGCAGGGTATCGGGACCGGCGGGACGATCCGCCCATGAGGCCCTCGCGGCGTTCGCCGGTACGATGCGGCCCGTGGGGCGACACGAGTACGAGGTCCGCATCGCGGGTCCGGCCGACCGCTCGGCCGTCGTCGAGCTGTGCCGGGCGACGCTCGGATGGGCCGATGGCCGGGTCGACGAGGAGTTCTTCGCCTGGAAGCACGACCTCAACCACTTCGGCACGTCGCCCGCGTGGTTGGCCGTGGCCGACGGCGCGGTGGTGGGTGTGCGGGTCTTCATGCGCTGGCGGTTCCGGGACACGGACGGTGCCACCCTGTCGGCGGTGCGGGCGGTGGACACCGCCACCGACCCGGCCTGGCAGGGCCGCGGGATCTTCAACCGCCTGACCCTCGGCGCCCTGCCCGACCTGCGCGCCGACGGGGTGGACTTCGTGTTCAACACCCCCAATGAGAAGAGCCGACCCGGTTACCTGAAGATGGGCTGGGCGCCGGTGGGGCGGGTCCCCGTGTCGGTCCGCCCGACGGGTCGGGAGGGCCTTCGCCGTCTCGCCGGGGCGCGCACGGCGGCCGACCGGTGGTCCCGTCCCTGTTCCGTGGGCCTCGACCCGGCGGAGGCGTTCGCCGACGACGACGAGGTGGAGCGACTCCTGGCCGCCGTGCCCACCCCGGGCCGGATCGCCACCGACCGCAGCGTGGGCTACCTGCGGTGGCGCTACTCCTTCGCCCCACTCGCGTACCGGGTGGTGCCCGTGGGGGACCGCATCTCCGACGGCGTGGTGGTGTTCCGGGTGCGGGCCCGGGGCTCCGCGGTCGAGGGGACCCTGTGCGAACTCCTGCTCCCGCCCGGGCGACCGTCGCCCGACTGGGCCTCGCTCGCCCGCGACACCGGGGCCGACTTCCTGCTGCGGGCCGGCACCGAGTTCCGCTCGGGGTTCGTGCCGGCGCCCCGCATCGGGCCGATCCTCACGTGGAAGCCCCTGAACCGCCAGGGGGTGCCGTCGCTGCGCGACCTGGCGCCGACCATGGGCGACGTGGAGCTCTTCTGATGCCGCGCACGAAGGTATTGCTGCTGGCGCGGGGCCTCGGCCCCGGTGGGATGGAACGCCTGCTCGTCAACCAGGTGCGCTTCGGGGACCGCACCCGCTTCGACCACGCGGTCGCCTTCATCACCCCGGCCAAGGACCAGCTGGTGCCGGAGTTCGAGGAGCTGGGGGTCCCGGTGCACTGGTTGTCGGGCGGTGGCCGACCCTGGCCCGTGAACCTGTCGGACCTGCTCCGGCGCGGCGGCTTCGACGTGGTGCACGTCCATTCCCCGCTGCCGGCCGCCGTGGTCCGCCTGCTCGCCCGCACGGTCCGGCCGAGGCCCCGCATCGTCTACACGGAGCACAACAGTTGGGGGCCGTACCACCCGCTGACCCGGAAGCTGAACGCCTGGACCTACCGTCTCGACGACGCCCAGATCGCGGTGTCCCGCGACGCGTGGTCGTCGGTGCCGGAGGGGCTCCGCGGTCGCCTCGAGGTGCTCGACCACGGCATCGACCTGGATGCGGTGCGGGCCCACCGGGCCCACCGTGCCGAGGCCCGCCGACGGTTGGGCGTGGACGACGACACCGTCGTAGTGGGCACCGTGGCCAACTTCCGGCCCGAGAAGAACTACGAGGGTTGGCTGCGGGTGGCCGACACCGTGACCGCGGAGCGCCCGGGTGTGCGTTTCGTCAGCATCGGACAGGGCCCGCTGCTCGACGAGATGAGGTCACGGGCGTCGGCCGCGGGTCTCGCAGGCCGTGTGGACCTGCTCGGTCACCAGCCCGACGCCCCGGCGCTCATGGCGGGGTTCGACGTCTTCACGATGGCCTCCCACTGGGAGGGGCTGCCGGTGGCCTTCATGGAGGCCCGGGCGCTCGGACTGCCGGTCGTGACCACGGCGGTGGGGGGTCTGGTCGACCACGTCCGCGAGGGCGTGGACGGCCTGCTCGTGCCGGCCGGCGACGAGGCCGCCCTGGCGGCCGCACTCGGCACGGTGGTGGACGACGAGGAGCTCCGGGGGCGGTTGGCCGCCGCCTCCGCCGCGGCGGCGGACGCGTTCGACGCCCGGGTGGCCGTGGCCGCCATCGAGCGACGCTTCACCCCCTGAGGCCGGCGCCCGGGGTGCCGGTCCCGACCCGCAGCCGCTTCGTGTCGCGCTCGCGCAGCCATGAGTGCGTCAGCGCGACACAGAGCGGGGGAGTCGGGGCGGGGAGGGGTCAGGGGGTGGTTCGGGCGGGGATGCCGACCACGGTGCTGCCCGGCGCGACGTCGTCGAGCACCACGGCGCCCGCCCCCACCCGGGCCCCCGCACCCACGCGGTTCCCCCGTGTGATGACGGCCCCGGTGCCCAGGAAGACCCGGTCCTCGAGCACGCAGTCCCCGTTGACCAGCACACCCGGGCTGAACTGCACGAGGTCACCGACCACGGTGTCGTGCTGCACGGCGCAGCCCACGTTCAGGTGGGTGTGCCGGCCGATCCGCACGTTCGTGGTCACGGTCGACCGGTCGTAGACCACGACCCCGTCGCCGAACACCACGTCGGGGCCGACGTGGGCCGAGGGGTGCACGACCGTGGCCGGTTCGAGGCCGGCACCTTCGAGCCGGGCGGCGAGCCGTGACCGCACCTCCGAGGTGCCGATCCCGAGGACGAAGGCGCAGGGGTTCGCCAGCAGCCAGTCGGTGTCGCCGAGCAGCGGCATCCCGAGTCGCTCCAGGCGGTCGGGGTGCGACGGCGCGTCGTCCACGAACCCGAGCACCCGGAACGTGGGGATCGCCGCGTTGACGGCCAGCACGGCGTCGTACAGCTCCCGACCATGGCCACCTGCGCCGACGATGACCAGGTCGATGGTCACGGTGCGTCGGGCCGGGACGCGGCGGGGGCGTCGTGTTCGCCGCCGCGGTCACCGCCGTCGCCGGTGTCGCCGCTGTCGCCGGGTGCGGCGAGCGGGTCGTCGGTGGGGTGACCCTCCACGCCCTCACCGGTGAGCATCGTGGAGAAGGTCCGGCCGATGATCCGCAGGTCGGTGCGCCACGACTGCTCCTCCACGTACCGTACGTCCCACTCGATCCGGTCGCCCCAGCTCAGTGCGTTGCGCCCGTTCACCTGGGCCAGGCCGGTGAGGCCGGGTCGCACGGCCAGCCGGCGGCGCTGGTGCTCGTCGTAGCGTTCGACCTGGTAGGCGAGGGTGGGGCGTGGGCCCACCACGCTCATCTCGCCGGTCGCCACGTTGATCAGCTGCGGCAGTTCGTCGAGCGAGAGCCGGCGCAGCACCTTCCCGACCGGCGTGATGCGGGAGGCGTCGGGGAAGATCGGGTTGTCGCCCGCCACCATCGTGCGGAACTTCCAGACGAGGAACGGCCGGCCGTCCATGCCCACCCGCTCCTGCCGGAAGAACACCCCCCCGGGGGAGGTGAGCCCCATGGCGGCGGCGCAGACAGCGCCGATCGCTGCGGCGGGCACCGCCACGAGCGCCAGCAGCAGCAGGTCGAACAGGCGCTTGCCGCGGTACGGGCCGTTCCGCCCGGTCCTGTTGGTGCTCGCATCCACGGAGGACATCGTACGGGGCGGACGGCCATCTCCGACCATGGGTGTGCCGTCCGCACGGGCGGTCCGCAGAGGACCGCCCGTGCGGACGCTCAGCGGCTCGGGCCCGGCGGGTCGAGGAGGCCCCGGAGCTGTGGCTCCAGCTCGGCGAAGAGGGCCTCGGCGACGATCCGTGCGCCCCGCTCGTTGTGGTGGACGTCGTCGGTGAAGAGGGGGCCGGTGTCCTCGGCGAGCACGTCGCGCAGGTTGGTCACGTCGGGCGGGAGGCTGGCAGCGGCCACCTGCATCACCCGTCGCATGTCGTTCTCCTGCGATGTGGACCAGTGCGGCTCGCCGGCGATGAGCGGACGGTCGTACCGGCTCGGCTGCCAGAAGTAGCGGAACGGGATGCCGGTCCGTTCCGCGACCGAGCGAGACATGGCCCGGGCCCGGTCGTAGCGGGCCACGCTGTCCTTCGACCGGAGCACCGGTCCGAGGGGGTCGTCGGTGGTGTCGATCACCTCGCCGGACGAGGGTGGTTCGGGGCGCTCCCCGTCGAGTCGTCCGACGTTGCGCCAGTTGTCGGTCGCGGCGGCGTCGACCGGTGCCTCGTTCGTCGCCCTGAAGTCGTTGGCGCCGTTGCCCGAGTAGATCTCGTTGACGCCGTCGTAGAAGACGACGAGGTCGGGTCGGGGGTTGGCGGTGAGGTCCCACGCAAAGCGTTCGGCCTCCATCCAGTGCGTGAAGCCGGTGATCCCCCGGTTCTGGACGTCGACGGTGAGGCCGTTCTCGTGGGCGACCCGGGCGAGTTCCGACGCGATGGTGTGGTCGTCGCGCTGACCGATACCCCAGGTGGTGGAGCCGCCGTACATCCAGACGGTGAGGCGCCGGCAGTCGCAGGGGGGTGGGGTCCAGCTCCTGCGGAGCCCGTCGACCACGTTGATGTACTCCGACGACGCATCGATGAAGCGGTAGGGGTTCTCGTGGCGCCACGCGACGAGCCAGTTGAGGATGTAGTCCTTCCCCCGCTGGTACTCGGGGGAGTCCCACCACGGGGAGTCGGCCATGGCGGCGGGGGTCACACCGGTGGGGGTCGGTGCGTCCTCGAGGCCGTCGGGTACGGGGTACTCGAGGTCGACGTCGGGTTCCGGGGGGGCACCCTCCTGGTCGGGTGCGGTGAGGGTGAACCCGCGGTCGGGGGTGGTGGTGCGGTCGCGGATGATCTGCCAGCCGGTGACGGCGATGCAGGCGGCGAGGCCGCAGGCGAGCGCGGTGCGCCACCCGGACCAGGAGCCGGTGGGCCGGTCGT
>CAIPVR010000085.1 GCA_903868545.1 uncultured Actinomycetes bacterium | reverse complement strand
TGGGCGCAGCGCTGCTCTGCCTGCCGGTGTTCGTGCGCGGGTGGCGCGTCACCCGCACCGAGGGCGTGTTCTTCCTCTGCCTGTACGCGGCCTACCTGGGGGCGCTGCTGCTCACGGGCTGACTCGTTCCGGAGCCGCTCATTCGAGCGCGGGGGCGGGGCGGCCGTGGCGTTGGCAGGCGAGGTGCCGGCCACGCGGGCTGGTGATCGAGAAGCGGCCGTGGCCGTGGGCCTGCATGGTCCAGCCTGCGGAGTGGATGGTGCCGTGGTGGGCGCGACAGAGGCTGGCGAGGTTGTCAGGGTCGGTGGAGCCGCCGTCGGTGGGACGGACGACGTGGTGCTGGTCGCACCAGTTGGGTGCGGCGTCGCAGCCGGGGAAGACACAGCCGCCGTCACGCACCGCCGCGGCCCTGCGTTGGGCCCGGGTGGCGAGGCGTTGGGTGACGCCGACGTGGAGGGGTTCGCCGCCGCGGACCGCGATGATCACGGGGGTGATGTCGGCGGTGCAGAGGCGGGGGGTGAGGAGCAGGTCCGCGATGTGCTGGCCGCGGTGGTCACGGGCCTGCCAAGTGGGGTCGAGCGGGTCGAGGTGGTCGGTGGTGCCGGTGAGGGTGGGATGGTCCACGGGGACGACCACGGAGATGTCTGCGACGGTGGCTGTGGGGTCGGTGGTGGTGGCGCCCCGGCGGACGAGGTCGACGAGGGCATCCGCGTGGAGTCGTGCCCGGGTGGGTGCGGGGAGTTCGCCATCGGTCGCGGTCTCGACGGTGCGGGCGCGGCGGAAGAGGCGGTCGGCGTGGGTGTCGAGGAGGTGTTCGACGACGCGGGCGTCATCGCCGGTGAGTTGGCCGCGGAAGCGGAGGAGGTCACCGGTGCGGCCCCAGGTGAGGGAGCGGCGGTCGGGGCGGGGTTCGTCGCCGTCGGGATCCGCGTGGCGAGCCAGCGCGCGGACCTCGTCGGCCCAGCGTTCGAAGCGGACGCCGGCGGCTGCATCGATGAGGTGGTCCTGGGCGGCGTGGAGGGCGTCGTGGTTGCGGGGGTTGGTGACCGACGCGACGAGCGCGACGTGCGCGACGGTGAGGTCGCCGGCGCGGAGGGCATCGGCGAGGGTGGTGAAGTCGCGGCAGAACGTGCCGAGGCGGACCCGGCGGTGGGCGTCGGTCCTGTCGAGGTGGTGTTCGACGGCGAGGAACGCGGGGGTGCGGTGACCGGTGCGGGGTCGGGTGATGCCGCGGGCGGCGAGCTCCGCGGTGGCGTCGAGGGTGTCGGCGTCGAGACGGCGTCGTTCGTGTTCGAGGCGACGGAGACGGGCGAGGAGTTGTTCGTCGGTCAGGGCCCGGACCCCGCCGATGACCGCGCCGTCGTCGGTCTCGGCGGCGAGTCCGGCGCGCCACTCCTCCAGTCGCGCCGAAGGCGCCCCGGCGTACTCCGTGGTGTCATCAGGATCGGAGCCGGCGGGGTCGAACATCAGTTCGCACCCTAGGGCCACCCTGTGACAGCCCGGGGTCGATCCCGGCGGTGCATATCGAACCCGCTGCATCCGGAGGACCCGTTCCGCAGCTGCGGGCGACGGACGTCAGACCGGTGCGGGGCAGGCCAGCTCGGCCATGGTGAGCGAGCAGCGCTCGCAGATGCCGTGGGCCACGGTGGGCGGCAGGGGCTCCTCGAGGAGGCGGCGGCTCGACAGCAGCTCCTCCACCGTCACCCACCGGGCGCCGTCACGCGCCTCGGCACACCAACAGCACAGCTCCACCACGCCCGGGTCGTGGGCGGCGCACGCCGGGGGCACGCCCAGCTCCACCGGACGGCGCAACGCCGGCAGGTCGGGCCGCGACATCTCCATCGCCAGGACCGACCTGAAGCGCACCTCGCCGCCGGGACCGGGTGACACGGTCATGTCGTACCAGCGCCGGGCGTCCGGGCCGTCGCAGCGGAACGGCACCGTGAGCTCCACCTGCTCGGCGCGGACCCGTTCCACCACCGGCCGCCAGAGGTCGGCGAGTTCCGGACCCATCACGTCCCACAGGAGCCGGCCACGGGCGCCCGAGGCGAGTTCCGGCGCCTCGTTGTGCTCGGCGAAGTCGGCCCAGCCCTCCCCCACCCCGGCCATCCGGTCAGCGGCGTCGACGCGGTACTCGACCACCGCGCCCGCACCGATCGCCGGGGGCTCCGCCGCCTCGGCGGCCACCGCTGCCGCGATGCGGTCCCAGAGGTCGGCCGGCGGGTCCACCAACTCGCGGTCGGCCGCGGAGATCCGCCCGATCGCGTCGGTCAGGCGGGGCTGCGGGCGGTCGTCCACCCCGACAGTGTCGCACGGGCGGGTCGCCACCGGCCTGCGCCCTCCGGTTCGCGACCGCTCAGGGCACCGGGGGGCGGACCAGCGACGCGGCGTTCGAGTACATCACCTGATCCACCTCGTCCTGGGTGAACCCGGCCGCGTCGAGGTCCTCCACGTACGAGAGCGGATCGGCGAGGCCCTCGGCGTGCGGCCAGTCGGAGCCGAAGACGATGCGGTCGATCCCGATGAGGTCGCGCAGCACCGTGAGGTCGTCCTCGTAGAACGGCGAGACCCACACGTGGCGCCGGAACGTCTCACGCGGATCCTCGGGCCACGCGGGCCCCCGCATCTTGAAGGACTTGCCGAGCTTGGCGAACAGCGGGGCCACCCATTCGGCACCGTTCTCGATGGTGGCCACCCGGAGGCCGGGATGGCGCAGGAACACCTCGTCCGCGAGCAGCGAGGCGATCGTGTCGGAGATCGGCGACTGCGTGAGGAGCGTGAACAGCGGCGGGATCTGGAACGCCCGGAACTCCGGGTCCGCACCCCACTGCTCGAGCAGGAAGCCGTACCCGGCGTCGCCGGCGTGGAAGGCGACGGTGACGCCCGCCTCGGCGACGCGGGCCCAGAACGGGTCGTGGTCCGGGTGCCCGAAGGACCGGTTGCCGTGGCGGCCGAGCACCGGGCCCGGACGCATGTTGATGATCCGGGCCCCTGCGGCCAACACGCGGTCGAGTTCCTCCACGGCCCACTCGGGGTCGGCCAGCGTGAGGTAGGGCGCGGAGTAGATACGACCCTCGTAGTCGTAGGTCCAGTCGTCGAGGAGCCAACGGTTGAACGCCCGGAACGCGGCGAGCACCGCCGGCGGGTCACCCGCGAGGGAACTCTCCATGCCCACGCCGAGGGTGGGGAACATGAACGCCGCGTCCAGACCCTGGGTGTCCATCACCCGCACGCGCTCGGCCGGGTCGCGGTAGGCCGGGCTGATCGGGTCGAGCTCGCCGAAGGCGGCGTGCAGGTCCGCCACCGACACCTTCCCGCGGAAGTAGTCGATCAGCGCTCCGGGCCTGGCCACCGGGTCGAAGGTGGGGTTGGGGATGAACCGGTTCACCCGGCCACCCACCAGCAGCCGCTGCCGACCGTCGATCTCGGCCCACGTCATGCAGCGGTTCCGCATCGAGCGGTCCATGTGCCGGGTGAAGGCGTCGGTGGCCTCGTAGTAGTGGTTGTCGGCGTCGAACGCCCTGGCCGGCCGTTGCAGCATCCTGCCCCCTGGAGATGGAACCGGTCGGAGGTTACCGGCGGCCCTTCCGTCGCCACCGTCCGGGTGCTAACCACTGTGGCCATGACCGACGGGATCACCATCTCCACCGCCCACGGCGACCTCCGGGGCACCCGGGCCGACGGCATCGTCCGTTTCGCCGGTGTCCCGTTCGCCGCACCGCCGGTGGGTCCGCTCCGGTTCCGGCCCCCGCAGCCGGTCGAGCCGTGGGACGGGGTGCGCGACGCCACGGAGTTCGCCACGGTGTGCCCGCAGAACCCCTCGCTGATGGACGCCCTGTTCGGCGGCGAGTCCGAGCAGTGGGACGAGGACTGCCTCCACCTCAACGTGTGGGCACCCGACGCGCCGCCGGAGGGCGGCCTGCCGGTGATGGTGTGGATCCACGGCGGCGGCTTCGAGATGGGTTCCGGCTCGTCGCCGCTCTACCACGGGGAGGCGTTCGCCCGCTCCGGCGTGGTGCTGGTGACGCTCAACTACCGGTTGGGGGCCCTGGGCTTCCTCGAGCTCGGCCACCTCGACCCGGAGTTCGCCGGGTCAGGGAACAACGGCCTGCTCGACCAGGTGGCCGCGCTCGAGTGGGTGCGTGACAACATCGCCGCCGTCGGGGGCGATCCCGGCAACGTCACGGTCTTCGGCGAGTCGGCCGGCGCGATGAGCGTGAGCCTGCTGCTCGCGATGCCGAAGGCCCGCGGCCTGTTCCACCGGGCCATCGCCCAGTCGGGTGCGGCGGCCGCGGCACGCACCCCGGAGCAGGCCGCCGACGACGCGGATGCCTTCGCCGCGGCCTGCGGCGGCCTGGACCTCGAGGGACTCCGTTCTGCGGGGGTGGCCGAGCTGCTCGCCGGCCACGCCACCATCTCGGCCGAGCGGATGGGCGACCCGGAGGAGGTCATCCGCCGTCATGGCAACCCGCTGGCGTTCCTGCCGTTCCGCCCGGTGGCCGACGGCCGCGACCTGCCCGAGGACCCGCTCGGAGCGATCGCCGGCGGCTCGGCGGCCGGGGTCGACCTGGTGGTGGGCACGAACCTCGAGGAGTGGAAGTTGTTCGCCATGATGGCGGCCCCGTCGAACGACGACGACGCCCTGCGGGCCCGGGTGGCACTGCTCTCCGACGACCCCGACGCCGTCGTCGCGGCCTACCGGGCCGAGTGGCCGGAGCACTCCCCCGCCGAACTCGAGTGCGCCGTGCTCACCGACGTGGTGTTCCGGGTCCCGGCGTGCCGGCTGGCCGACGCGCAGGCCCCCCACGGCGCCGTGCACCAGTACCGCTTCGACTGGCGCAGCCCGGCCCTCGGCGGCCTGCTCGGCGCGGCCCACGCCATCGAGATCCCGTTCGTGTTCGACCTCGTGGAGGACCACCGCCTGCACGTGCTCGTGGGCGCCGAGGCGCCCGTGAAGCTGGCCCGCGCCGTGCACGAGTCGTGGACCGCGTTCGCCGCCCACGGCGTGCCCGCGGCGGGGGGCCTGCCCGAGTGGCCCCGCGTGGACGGGCCGGACCGGCCGGTGATGATCCTCGACGAGGAGCCGACGGTGGCCGCCGACCCCGAGGGCGACACGCGTCGAGCCTGGCTCGGGTGAGCACCGGTCCGCAGCTCACCGAGCTCGGCTTCTACACATTGGCCGGCCACACCGAGCAACCCCACGACCTGATCGGCGAGGTGGCGCGGGCCGAGGAGCTGGGCCTCGGCTCGGCGTTCATCTCGGAACGGTTCAACGTGAAGGACGCCGCCACGCTGTCGGGCGCGGTGGGCGCCGTGAGCACCACGCTCGGCGTGGCCACCGCGGCCACCAACCACACCACCCGACACCTGATGGTCACCGCCACGATGGCCACCACGATGCACCGCCTCACCGGCGGTCGCTTCGCCCTCGGCCTCGGCCGCGGCATCGACCTGCTCAACGGCCTCTACGGGCTGCCACCGGTCACGATGGCCCAGCTCGAGGACGTGGCCGGGCTGCTGCGCCAGGTGTGGCACGGCGGGTTGGTGATGGGCCACGACGGCCCGGCCGGGCGTTACCCGTTCCTTCACCAGTCGTCGTCGTTCGACGAGGACATCCCCCTGCTCATGACCGCGATGGGCGAACGCAGCCTCGAGTTCGCCGGGCGGGTGATGGACGCGGTGGTGCTGCACACCTACTTCACCGACGAGACGCTCGCCCGGTCGGTGGCCGCCGTGCGCCGGGGCGCCGAGCAGGCCGGGCGCGACCCCGCGTCGGTGCGGGTGTGGTCCGTGCTGGCCACGGTCGGCGACCACCTGCCGGAGGAGGTGCGACTGCGCAAGACCGTGGGCCGGCTCGCCACTTATCTCCAGGGCTACGGCGACCTGATGGTGAGGGTGAACGACTGGGACCCCGACGTGCTCGTCCGGTTCCGGGCCGACGACGTCGTCGCGTCGTTCCCGGGCGCGCTCGACGCCTCCGGCACCACCGAGGTGCTCGGGCACGTGGCCACGCTGCTGCCGGAGGACTGGCTGGCCGCGGCGGCGACGGGCAGCGCGGAGGCGTGCGCCGCCACGGTGGCGGGCCAGTTCGACCTCGGGGCCGACTCGGTGATCCTCCACGGCGCCACCCCCGAGGAGCTCGCCCCGGTGGTGGCCGCGTACAGGGCCCGACGGCCGGAGGGCCGGTTCGACGGCCTTCCCGCCAACCCCGGCCGATCGGACCGGGCGGGGGCGCATCACTGACTCCGATTGTAGGAATCTTTTTTCCGGTGTTATGGTTCCCTCCACCACGGCGGCCGCTGGACGTCGCCGGGAACCAGGAGG
>CAIPVR010000084.1 GCA_903868545.1 uncultured Actinomycetes bacterium | reverse complement strand
GTTCGAGCTGCTCGCCCTCCACGACCTCACCGAGTACGGCGAGGCCGACGTCGTGGCCGACCGTCTCGCGGGGCTGGCGTCGGTGTCGGTGTTCGCCGCCGCTTCGGCGGCCCGGGCGGACGCGCTCCGTCGACGGGACGCGGAAGCGGCTCTGGCGGCCGCGGCGGAGCTCGCCGCCTGCGGGTTCCTGCTCGACGCGACCGTCACCGCCCGGCGCGCGGAGGAACTCGCCCGCGAGGAGGGCCGGCCGGGGGTCGCGCTGGGCGCGGCGGCGGCGGCCGGGGAGTACGGGTCGTGGTGCGAGGAGCCACCACCACCGCCCGGCGACCCCACCACCGGACTGCTCACCGCCCGGGAACGGGAGGTGGCCACGCTCGCCGCGGAGGGTCGCCGCGACGCCGAGATCGCCGAGGAGCTGTACCTGTCGGTCCGCACGGTCCAGACCCACCTGGCCCGGGTGTACGGCAAGCTCGGGATCTCGGGCCGCAAGGAGCTCGCAGGGCTCCTGCGCAGTCCGTCGGGCCCGCCCGCCGGAATTGCGTAGTCGTCTACGTACGCGCCCGTTCCGGCCCGTTCGTACGGTTCCGTCAGCGGCCGGACCCGGTCGCGTCGATCCAGCGTGCCGTCCAGGGGGTCATCGTGCGACTGCGCAACTTCTCCGTCCGTGTGCAACCATCAGCTCCTGACGCCGGCCGCCGAGGGGGCGGGCCGCGCCCGGCGGGACAACTGGGGCGAACGATGGGGATCATGCGACGCGCCACGGTGGGCGTGCTGGCGGTGGCCGTGCTGGGGGCGGCGGCGTGTGCCGCGCCGATGCCACCACCACCGCCTGCGGACGGGGGCCCGATCCCGCCGGGGCAGACCTACCGGTCCATCCCGTTCACACCCCAGGACGCACCCCAGCTCCTGCAGAACCTCCGGAACCGGATCGACACCCCGGAGTTCGCCGCCCAGTTCGACCCCTCGGTCCGGGACCAGACTCTGGCCAAGCTGCGCAGCCAGATCGACCAGCCGGACGCGCTCCAGAAACTCACCGACCTGATCGCCGCCGAGAACGAGGCGTCCGCGAAGCAGAACGCCACGGGCCGGCTCCCGGCCAAGCCGACGGCCGCACAGGTGCAGGCGATCGGCCTCACCCGGCAGCCGAACCCCCCGGCGCCGCCCGTCACCCCCACCACGGTGCCGAAGGTGGAGACACAGCGCCTGCAGCCGGAGATCGGCGCGGCGTCGCCGTTCTCGGACAAGGTGCCGAGCGACCTGAAGCAGTACCAGATCGTGCCGATCGGCGGCCCGGGCTGGCCGGCGGCGCCGCTGCAGGGCCAGCCCGTCGGGTCGCAGATCCCGTGGCCCATCGCCGGCGGCTCGCTCACGCAGGAGCTGCGCGACGCCCTCCTGGGGGGCACCGGCAACCTCACGCCGGGTGCGTCGTGCTCGAACCTGAACACCGGATCACGGACGCTGCCCGCTCCGGCGGTTCCGGCGTTCGAGGGCCGGATCTTCACCCCCACCCAGGGGGCCATCGGCCGGGTGGACGGCGGTGCGCCGTACCACGGTGAGCTCGTCACCCGGATCGACCCCCAGACCGGCAAGCGCCAGTTCAAGGTGGAGGCCCACCTGGTCTCCCCGATCCTCTTCGATGCGGCGTCCGGGACGACGTTCGACGCCGCCGCCTTCCGGGGCCACGTGGTGGTCGAGCAGGTCGGTTCGGCGCCACGCTCCTACTTCCCCGGTAGCGCCAACACCCAGTGGCGCACCCTCTGTTACAAGGAGGACCTCGGGCAGGCCCGGCCGGCCCGGGCCTACGTGGAGGCGTGGATCCCGTTCGACGGCTTCTACGAGCCCGGGTTCCAGGTGCGCTTCGAGACGGTCGACAACTTCTGGGCCGGGGCCGACCCCACGGTCTTCTACGCGGCCGACCAGGCCACCGTGCTGCTGCAGGACGCCCTCCCGCCGCTCGCCCCCGACGCCGTGGCCCCCAACGGGTCACTCGCGTTGCGGGTGGACGACCGGGTGGTGGTCGACCGCGACGGCAACCCCACCAACGATCTCGAGTCGATCCTCACCTCCCAGCTGCTGCCCCTTCTCGAGCCGGCCGTCGAGAGTCTGCAGGGCGACTGGTTCGGCATCCCGGCTGTCGCCTACCTGAACCTCTGGGGGGTGGACCTCAGCGGCCCGTCCCTCGACCTCGACATCCGGCCGATCACCGGTGACGACGAGCACGAGTTCACCGCCGACTTCGACCTCGGCCGTCTCCACCTCGACGCGCTCTTCGGTGCCGGGCCCCTCTTCTGCGGGGTCTCCGCGGACGTGTACGGAAAGGCGAGCTTCCGTGGCCGCGTGAGTCGCGTGCCCGGCGACCCCACCTCGCTCACCGTGTCGGGCGTGTCGCTGGCCACCGACCTCGACGTGAGGAACAAGATCCCCTGGGCGATCGAACTCTTCTCCTTCTTCGCCTGTGTGGCGGTGGTCGAGGGAGCGTCGTCGCTCGTCGAGGACATCGTCCAGGGCATCGTCGACGAGGAGGTCACGCCGCTCACCGAGACCATCGGTGACGAGGTCGACCTCGAGGTGGAGGACGTCGCCGGTCCCGGGATCACCACCTCCACCGGTGGCGGGTTCGGGATCGACCTGGCCGGGTTCGACCGGACCTGTGAGGCCCGGGGGTGTCAGGGCGGCGACGTGCTGCTCGACGAGGACGGGATCGCCCTCGGCGCGGACCTCCGCGTGCGCGACGGCAAGGCGCCCACGGCACCGCGCCGGTTCCCCTACACCTTCAACCCCACGCTGCCGGACAACCTCACCGGCCGGTTCATGGACGTGAAGACCCAGACCGGCGCCCGCTACGACGCGGCGCTCACGCTCAACCCGACCTTCCTCAACCAGATCCTCAGGGCCCTGGCCGAGGGCGGTGCCACCCCGGGCACCGGCACGTTGGACGCCGACGGCTCGTCGGGCGGCACGGGCTTCACCGTGGACGCCGAGGTCGCCCCGATCGTGGTGACCCAGCAGGTCTTCCCCGACCAGCCCCCGTTGACCATCTTCGTGCCCGACCTGCGCATCTCCGACGGGACCACCACCTTCGCCGTGAACGCCGTGGTGGGCGTGGGGCTGGAGATCGACTCGGCCTCCCGGCGTCTGCGGCCCCGGCTCGTGGTCGGGGTGGATGTCGACACGTTGTCCTGCCCGTTCGGGCGAGACGGCGCCACGGCGCTCCTCAGCTACGCAGTGTGCGCCAACAAGGACTGGAGCGGGTCGACCGGGCCGACGCTGCCCAGCATCCCGGACCTGGCCAACTACGTGGTGAACTC
>CAIPVR010000083.1 GCA_903868545.1 uncultured Actinomycetes bacterium | reverse complement strand
GCGGCCAGGGCCTCGGCCGCCTCGTCGAGCCACTCGTCACTCAGGTACTGCACGGCGGACACCCTAACGGGACGCGGGACGGGGCCCGGCCGTGCGGCCGGGCCCCGTCCGTGTGGGGATGTCCTCGGGGGGAGGACGTCGGCTCCGTGGAGCGGATCAGCGACCGGCCACCGGGATGGTGTTGCTGATCACCTGGAGCGTGCCGCCGGCAGCGGAGCCCACCACGTAGACGTTGGTGAGGACCTTGCTGCTGATGCGGATGTCGTTGGCCTTCAGCACCACGGTGCTGGTGTCGGCCACCCGGACGTCCGCCGTGTAGCGGAGGAAGGAGGGCAGGGTCAGCGTGGCGGCCTGGCCGTTGACCGCACCGGACACGACCTCCTTGACCAGCTTCGGGAAGAAGCGGCTGATCGGGAAGAGGCCGGCGTCGACGTCCACCGCAGGGGCGGCCGCCGCGTGGTGCAGCGCCAGCTTGGCGAGGCCGAACGGCGCCCGCTTGGTGTCGTTGGCGAACACGTTCAGCTTCGGGGAGCCCTCGGCGCTGAAGCTCGCGACCACCGAGAAGTTGCCGGAGCCGGGCACGGCCACGTCCTGCTCGAACAGGGTGGTGGCACCGTCCGGCGTGCGGATCTCGATGTCGTAGGTGGCGGCGGGCAGCGTGAGCGGGCCCACGGTCTGACCGAACCGGAAGTCGTTGATCGCCTCGGCGCCGTTGACGTAGACGTCGACCAGGGTGCCCGCGTTGTCGAGCGGGAGACCGTGGGTGACGTAGACGGTGGCGCCGGACGGTGCGTCGGTCGCACCCGCTGCTGCGGGAACGGCGAACACGGCTGCGGCGACGGCCAGGAGGCCGACGAGTGCCTTGCGCATTGCTCTCTCCTTGGGGGTGGGTGGATGGTGACGAACGCTGACGGTGAGCCGGTGGTCACCGGTCGGGACCGGTGTCTCCCTCCTGTCCAGCCGCCGTCGCTCTGGAACGTTCTTCGACGGGACCGGGGGCTCCGGATGCAGCGGTCGGGATTAGCGTGAGCGGGTGCCCGAACTGCCGGAGGTCGAGGCCCACGCCGAGCGGCTCTCCACGGCGTTCGCCGGACGCCGCCTCGCGTCGTTCCGGCCCCTCACCTTCACCGCACTGAAGACGGCCCGCCCGGATCCGGCCGACGCCGTGGGCCGGGTGCTCGACGCCGTCGGCCGGCGGGGCAAGTTCCTGCTGCTCCGGTTCGGGGACCTCACCTTCGTGGTCCACCTGATGCAGGGCGGCCGGCTGGTGCCCGACGAGCGGCGCTCGGCCCGGCCCCGCAACGGGATCGCCCGGTGGGACTTCGACGGCGACGGACCGGCGCTGCTGCTCACCGAGGCGGGCCGGGAGCACAAGGCCGGGGTGTGGGTGCTCGGGGGCGACCCGGCCGACCAGCCACCGCTCGACGGCCTGGGCGTGGACGCCGACGCCGTCACCCGCGACGGGTTGGCCGAACTGCTGCGCGGCGCGAGGGGCCGGGTGCACGGGTTCCTGCGCGACCAGCACGGGGTGGCCGGACTCGGGCGCATGCTCGCCAACGAGATCTGCCACCGGGCGCAGCTGTCACCGTTCGCCACCGTGGACAGGCTCGACGACGAGCAGGTCGACCGGCTCCACGCGGCGATCGGTGCCTGCATCGCAGATGCCCTCGCCCACGAGCGAACGCTCGACGCGATGTCGAGCTCGGCCGACCGGCCCGGAGCGGTGCACCGGCGCAAGGGTGCCGTCTGCCCGGTGTGCGGCGACACGGTCCGGGCCGTGGAGTACGCGGCCTACGAGGTGGACTACTGCCCGACCTGCCAGACCGGCGGCCGCGTGCTGGCCGACAACACCACGTCGAAGTTCCTCAAGTAGCTCGCTCCCGGCTGGCCGGCCGGCGTTCTCGGCGGTCAGGCACATCGCCCGCCAGTTCGCCAGCTCGCCAGCCCGCCCGGCGTTCTCGGCGGTCAGGGGAGCTCTCGGCGACCTGAGGACCCCTATTTCCCGGGGCCCCGGAGGGGTCAGATGAGACCGAGCTCGGCGACCGCGTCGCGCTCCTCGACCAGCTCGGCGGCCGAGGCGTCGATCCGGCCGCGGGAGAAGTCGTCGATGTCGAGGCCCTGGACGATCGAGTACTTACCACCCGAGCAGGTGCAGGGGAAGCTGGAGATGATGCCCTCCGGCACCCCGTAGGAACCGTCGGACGGCACCGCCATCGACACCCAGTCACCCTCCGGGGTGCCGAGGTGCCAGCTGCGGACGTGGTCGATGGCGGCGTTGGCGGCCGAGGCCGCGGAGCTGGCGCCCCGGGCGTCGATGATGGCGGCGCCGCGCTTGGCCACCGTGGGGATGAACGTCTCCTCCAGCCACGCCTGGTCGCCCACGAGCTCCGCCGCGTTGCGGCCGCCGACCTCGCAGTGGAACAGGTCCGGGTACTGGGTGGTGGAGTGGTTGCCCCAGATCGTCATCCTCGTGATGTCGGCCACCGGCACGTCGACCTTGGCGGCGAGCTGGGCGAGTGCGCGGTTGTGGTCGAGGCGGGTCATCGCGGTGAAGCGGCCCGGGTCGAGATCGGCCGCGTTGCGCTGCGCGATGAGGGCGTTGGTGTTGGCCGGGTTGCCCACGACCAGGATCTTCACGTCCTTCTGCGCCGAGCGGGAGAGCGCCTCGCCCTGCGGCTTGAAGATCCCGCCGTTCGCCGAGAGGAGGTCGGAGCGCTCCATCCCGGCCTTGCGGGGCATCGCCCCCACCAGGAGGGCCACGCCGGCGTCGCCGAAGGCCTCGTCGGGGTCGTCGGTCCGGACGGTCCCGGCGAGGAGCGGGAACGCGCAGTCCTCCAACTCCATCGCCACGCCCTCGAGGGCCCCGAGGGCGGGCGTGATCTCGAGCATCTGGAGGATCACGGGCTGGTCGTCGCCCAGCATCTGGCCGCTGGCGATGCGGAACAGCAGCGAGTAGCCGATCTGGCCGGCGGCGCCGGTGACGGCGACACGGATGGGCGACTTGGTCACGGGGTTTCCTCCCGGTCGGGTGTGCGAACCGGGGACGACCCTACGACCCCACCCGCCACCCCGAAAAACCCGCCACCCCCCCGCTCTGTGTCGCGTGGACGCATCGATCGATGCGCGTACGCGACACAAAGCCGGGGGGCGTCAGGCGGCGCGGGTGTTGCCGAGCCAGCTCTCGTAGAGCCGGCCGTACACCCCGCCCAGGGCGACGAGCTCCGCGTGGGTGCCCACCTGGACGATCCGCCCCGCGTCGAACACGATCACGCGGTCGGCGGCCTCCGCGGTGGAGAGACGGTGGGCGATGCTCACCGTGGTGCGGCCGTGGGCCAGCTTGGCCAGCGCGTCGGCGAGCGCCCGCTCGGTCTCCGGGTCCACCGCCGAGGTGGCCTCGTCGAGGATCAGCAGGCCCGGGTCCGCGAGCTGCGCACGGGCCAGCGCCACGAGCTGGCGCTCCCCCACCGACAGCGCCTCACCCCGCTCCCCCACCGCCGTGTGGATGCCGTCGGTGAGGCCGTCGACCCACCAGCCGAGGTCGAGCGCGGCGAAGGCGTCGGCCACCTCCTCGTCGGTGGCACCCGGGCGACCGGCCCGCACGTTCTCGGCCACGGTCGTGTCGAAGAGGAACCCGTCCTGGGGGACGAGCCGCACCGCCGTGGCACGCGACCGCCGGGACACGTCCCGCAGGTCGGTGCCACCCACCAGCACCGCGCCCTCGGTGGGGTCGGCCAGACGGCTCAGCAGCTTGGCCATGGTGGTCTTGCCCGAACCGGTCTCACCGACGATCGCCGCGTTGATCCCGGCCGGGAGGTCGAGGTCCACACCCCGGAGCACCGGGTGGCCCGGCTCGTACTCGAACTCCACCCCCCGCACCGACACCTCCAGCGCACCGGCGGGCAGGTCGACCCCGGGCACGGCCTCGACCACCTCCACGGGTTCGTCGAGCAGCCGCAGCACCTTGCGCCAGCCCGCGAGTGCGGTCTGCGTCTGGTCGAGGATCTCGCCGAGCTCCGCGACCGGCTGCACCACCAGGTTCGTGAGGAACAGGCAGGCCACCAGCGTGCCGGCCTGCAGCCCCCACCCGGGCCCCAGCCACACGCCCACCCCCACCACCGCAGCGAGCGCGAGCCCACTGAACAGGTCGGAGATCGGGAACATGATGGCGAAGAAGAACCGGGCACGGATCTGGCTGCGGTACTGGCGCTCGATGCGATCACCGAGCCGGCGGCGGGCGGTGCGGACGTCGCCGTAGGAGCGGATCACCCGGATACCACCGACCGTCTCGGAGATCTCCGACAGCGTGTCGCCCACCCGGGTGCGCAGGTCGTCGTAGGCGTGCAGTTGGCGGCGCTGCACCAGGCGCATGATCGGCACGACCGGCAGGAGCACGGCCACCACCACGAGGGCCAGCTGCCAGCTGTAGACGGCGAGCACCGCCACCGCCACCACGATCATCGTGGAGTTGACCACCCAGCTGACCGCGCCCCAGCTCGCGAACTGGGCGAGGGTCTCGATGTCGGACGTGACCCGGGCGACCAGCACGCCCTTTCTCGCCTCGTTGTGGTGGGAGATGCTCAGCGAGTGCACGTGGGCGAAGGCGCGGTTCCGGAGCCCGAACAACACGTTCTCCGCCGTGGTCATCAGGCGCAGGAACGTGATCCGGTTGAGCACCGCGAGCCCGACGATCGCGAGGGCGGCCAGGCCGCAGGTCCACAGGACGAAGGGCCAGTCCGGCGTGGCGTCGGACAGGCCCTTGTCGAGGATCTGCTGGATCGCGATCGGCACCACCAGGCGACCGAGGGCGATGACCAGGGCGAAGCTGGCCGACGCCCGGAACCCCGCCCGCAGCTCGGGCGTGGCCCGCAGGCCCTGGCGGATCACCTCGGTGGCGCGGATCGGCTCGACGTCCTCGTCGTCGTCGATCACCGGACGGGCGTCCATCACCGCGTCCCTCCGGCGCCGGGCACCGCGTCGGGGTCGTCGTCGAAGGCCGCGTCGTGCTCGACCGCCTCCTCCTCCTCGTAGGCGGTGACCAGCGCGGCGTAATCGGGGTCCGCGAGCAACTCCTCGTGGGTGCCCTGCGCCCGCACCCGCCCGTCCTGCAGGTGCACGACGCGGTCGGCGAGGAGGATGGTCGACAGGCGGTGGGCCACCACCACCATGGTGGTCTCGCCCTCCCGGAGGCCGCCCAGGATCTCCGCCTCGATCACCGGGTCCACCGCGGAGGTGGCGTCGTCGAGCACGAGCACCCGGGGGTCGCCGGCGAGCGCCCGGGCGAGGGCGACGCGCTGGCGCTGACCGCCCGACAGCGTCACGCCGCGCTCGCCCACCACCGTGTCGGCACCGAGGGGCAGCCGGTCGACGAACCGGGCGGCGCGGGCCCGGTCGAGCGCGGCGCGGACCCGCTCGTCGGGCACGTCACGACCCAGCGTGACGTTCTCGCCGACCGGGGCGGCGAACAGGTAGCTCTCCTGGAACGCGATCGACACCGCGGCCCTCAGCTCGTCGGGGTCGACCTCCGCCACGTCGGTGCCGGCGAGCAGCACCCGGCCCGCGGAGGGCTCGTCGAGACGGACGAGCAGGTTCGCCAGGGTGGACTTGCCCGAGCCGGTCGAGCCCACGAGGGCCACCACCTCGCCGGGACGGGCGTCGAAGGACACCCCGTGGAGCACCTGCGTGTCGCCGTAGGAGAAGGACACGCCGTCCACCTCGAGGCCGAGTGGCCCGTCGGGCAGGTGCGAACCCGCTCCGCTGCCGCCCTCGAGCGAGGGATCGGTGGGCTCGGCGGTGAGGCCGTCCACCCGCTCCATCGAGACCACCGCCCGCGGGATCGCCTCGAACAGGAACCCGACGATGCGCATGGGGAACGCGAGCCAGCCGAACAGCGCCACGGCCTGCACGAGCTGGCCGGGGCTGGTGGCACCCTGGTCGATCCGCCAGGCCCCGGCGAGGAGGAGCAGGACGGTGCCGAGGTTCGGCAGCAGGTCGATCATCGGCTCGAACGCCGCGGTCATCCGGGCCACCCCGAGTCGCTCGGTCCGCAGTTCACCGGCCGCCGCCTCGAAGCGCTCCTGCTCGAGTTCCTCCCGCCCGAGGGTCTTCACCACCAGGGCGCCGTCGAAGCTCTCGTGCGCGATCGACGAGACCCGCCCGAGCTTGGCCTGCACCAGCGCCGACGGCTCGTGGACACGGTTGGTGTAGTAGCGACTGAGCATCGCGAGCGACGGGAAGAGGAGCACGGCCACCGCCGCGAACGCCACGTCGGCACCGAGGAGGCTGGCGAGGGAGATCAGGACCAGCGCGATCACGCCCAGCGAGAACGGCAGCGGCATCAGCATGTTCGTGGCGGTGGTGACGTCCACGTCGGCGTTCGCCAGCAGCTCACCCGTGGGCCGCCGGCGGTACGACGACAGCGGCATCGTGAGCAGGCGCTCGACCACGCCGGTGCGCACGGTGCGCTGCATGCGGGCCTCGGTGAGCGAGCCGTACCAGCGACGCACCACCACCGACAGGCCCCTCACGAGGCCCACCAGGAACAGTGCGGCCACCGCCCACCACACGGTGGAGGCGGGGATGCCGTCGTCGGAGAAGGCGGGGGTGATCACCTCGTCAGTCACGCGGCCCAGCACGTAGGACGCGGCGACGACCATCGCCGCCCACCCCACGCCCCCGAGCAGGGACAGGACGAACGGAAGGGGGTGGAGCCGGACGAAGCGCAGGATGAGCCGGACGCCCCGGCGGCTGACCGAGCCGTCGGGTTCGACCGCGTCGGCAGCGACGACCTCGTCGTCGGGCGTGTCGGAGGAGTGGGCGATCGCGGTCACCGGGGCAGAGCAACACCTTCGGGCGGGGGAACGTTCCACGCTACCCACCGCCACCGAGCGGCGCCCCACGGGTTCGGCGTCACGGCGTCGCGGCGTCCCGGCGGCAGGACGTCGCGGCTCGGCGGCGTCGCGCTCCGCGGCGGCGCAATGGCCCGGAACCCGGTGCGCCCGACCACCGGATCGGTGGTCGGGCGCAACAGGAATGGCGGCGGGTCAGCTCACTCCGGGAGCTGGATGGACTTGGTCTCGAGGAACTCCTCGAGACCCCAGCGGCCCCGCTCACGGGTGTTGCCCGACTGCTTGTAGCCGCCGAAGGGCGCCGCCGGGTTGAAGCCGGCGCCGTTGATGTCGACCTGGCCGGTTCGCATGCGACGGGCGACGGACTTGGCCCGCTCCACATCGGCCGACTGCACGCCGCCCGAGAGGCCGTAGACGGTGCCGTTGGCGATGCGCACGGCGTCGTCGTCGTCGGTGTAGGTGATGATCGACAGCACGGGGCCGAAGATCTCCTCCTGGGCGATGGTCATGTCGGGCGTGACGTCGGTGAAGACCGTGGGCTGCACGTAGAAGCCCTTGTCGAAGCCCTCGGGCTGCTCCGGGCCACCGAGCGCGAGCGTGGCGCCCTCGTCGATGCCCTTCTGGATGAAGGAGCGCACCCGCTCCTGGTGGGCCTTCGACGAGAGCGGGCCGAGATTGTGGAAGAGGTCGGGTTCGTCGGCGCGGGGGTCGACGAGCTTCACCTGCGAGGCCTCGGCCACGACGGCGTCGACGAACTCCTGCTTGCGGGACTCCGGCACGAGCAGCCGGGTGAGCGCCGAGCAGGTCTGGCCGGAGTTGATGAAGCAGCCGAACACCGCCCCCATGGCCACCGCCGCCGGATCCGCGTCGTCGAGGACCACGTTGGCCGACTTGCCGCCCAGCTCCAGGCCCACACGCTTCGCGGTGGGCGCCGCGGCCTTGGACACCTCGGCCCCGGCCCGGCCCGAACCGGTGAAGGAGACCATGTCGACGTCGGGGTGACCCGAGATCGCGGCACCCACCTCGGGGCCGGTGCCCACCACCAGGTTGAACACACCCGGGGGCAGGCCCACCTCGTGGAGCACCTCGGTGAGGAGGTAGGCGTTCAGCGGGGTGACCTCCGACGGCTTGAGCACCACGGTGCAGCCGGCGGCGAGGGCGGGGACCACCTTGCAGATGATCAGGTAGAGCGGGTAGTTCCACGGCGTGATGGCGCCCACCACACCGATGGGCTCGCGCACCACGAGGGAGTTGCCGAGCTTCTCCTCCCACTCGTAGTTCTCGACGAGCTGGGCGAAGCTCTCCCACTCGCCGAGGGAGAGACCGGCCTGCACGAGCTGGGCGAACGCCTTGGGCGAGCCCACCTCCGCGGAGATCGTGTCGACGATCTCCTCGTAGCGGCCGGCGAGGGCGGCGCCGACGTCGCGGAGGTACTTGGCCCGGATGTCGATCGGCGTGGCGGCCCACCCGTCGAAGGCGGCGGCCGCGGCGGCCACCGCGGCGTCGACGTCGGCGGCGGTGCCCTCCGGCACCCGACCGATGACCTCCTCGGTGGCCGAGTCGATCACGTCGATGGAGGAGGACCCGGAGGAGGGCACCCACTCGCCGTTGATGTACAGGTTCTCGTAGACCTTCACGCGGTCCCCCTTGGAGCGATGGGGAACCCGTTCGGTGAGCCCCCCGGCCGGTCGCGGCCCGCAGGTGCGACCGCGGCGGAATGGTACCCCCGGCCCGGTGGCCCCGCCCCGCGGCCGGTGGGCCGTGGGCGACACTGGAGGGGATGGAGCAGACCGCGGGCCGGGCCCGCAGCCTCGCGGCGGGAGGCGGAGCACTCATGGCCTGCGTGGTCGCCACCGTGGCCGTGTGGTGGCCGACGCTCGGCGTCGGGTTCCTGGGCGACGACCTCGAGGGCGTGGCGCGCGCCGCCGGAGGGTCGGCCGCCGGCTCGGGCGCCGCGCCCCTGTACCGACCGCTCGCTCTGTGGTCGCTGCAGGCCGACCGCTCGGTCTGGGGCCTCGACGCCCGGGGCTTCCACCTGACCGGGCTGGTGCTGGCCGGTGTAGCGGCGTGGCTCGTGGGGGTGCTGGCGCGGGGCCTGGCCCGCCGGTGGCCCCCGTCGCACGCGGACCGCACGCTGCCGTGGGTGGCCGCGGTGGCGGCCGCCGGCTGGTTCGTGCTCTGGCCCTCGCACGCCGAGGCCGTGGCCTGGATCGGAGGGCGCGGCGACCTGCTCGCCACCGTGGGGTGCCTGGCGTGCCTGTGGTGCTGGGGCGCGGCGGAGGGGTGGTGGCGCAGCGCCGGCGAGCCGCCACCCGGCGGGCCGGACGGGCCGGACGGGCCGGACGCACGCCGCGGACCGGTCGCAGCGACATGGCGGGTGGTGGCGGTGGTCACCCTGCTGGCGGGCCTCGCAGGGAAGGAGTCCGCCGTCGTGTGGCCCCTCGTCGTGGCCGCGCTGGCCGCAGCCCTGGCCCTTCCCGGCGACGGAGGCCGAGGGAGTCGGGAGCATCCCGTGAGGGCTGCGGTGCTGCGGGTGTGGCCGCTCGCGGTCGCCGTCGTCGCCTGGTTCCTGTGGCGTTCCACGCAGCTGGACCCCGCGTCCGGCGGACCTCCGCCGGCCTGGGAGGGCGCGCCCTGGGGACCGCTACGCCGGTTGGCCTCGGTGGTGGCGCGCGCCGCGGTGCCGGCCCTCCACGGCTGGGGGCTCGTCACGGTGGGCGTGGTGGCGGTCCTGCTGGGCGCTGCCGCCGCCGTCCTCCGGCGCGCCGGGCACCCGACCCTGCGCCTGCCCGCGGCGCTCGCCGCT
>CAIPVR010000082.1 GCA_903868545.1 uncultured Actinomycetes bacterium | reverse complement strand
CGACGGCATCGAGTACCAGGTGCCGTGGATCCACGACGTGATCGGTGAGGCCGAGGCGCTGGTGGTGAAGTCCAACATCACCGACATCAAGGGCCTGAAGGGCAAGACGATCGCCACGCCGTTCGCCTCGACGGCCCACTTCTCGCTGCTCGCCGCGCTCGAGGACGCCGGGGTGCCCGAGTCGGACGTGAAGATCATCGACGCCGAACCCGACGACATCTACGCGGCGTGGACCCGGGGCGACATCGACGGCGCCTACGTGTGGAACCCCAACCTCGCCAAGATCAAGTCCGAGGGCGGCAAGGTCCTCGTCGATTCGAAGCAGCTCTCCGAGAAGGGGAAGACCACCTACGACCTCGCCGTGGTGCGCAACGAGTTCGCGAAGCAGTACCCCGACGCGGTGACCACCTGGGTGGAGCAGCAGAACCGGGCGGTCGAGTTGTACCGGTCGAACCCGCAGCAGGTGGCCAAGGACGTCGGTGCCGAGCTGAACATCCCGCCCGACGAGGCGGCGGCCCAGCTGAAGGACCTGGTCTTCCTCACGGCGTCCGAGCAGGTGGGCAAGGACTACCTGGGTGGCGGTCTCGCCACCAACCTGTACGCCTCGGCGCAGTTCAACCAGAAGCTCGGGAAGATCAAGCAGGTCCGGCCCGAGTCGGCCTACCGGGACGCGGTCGTCGCCACCTTCGCCCAGAAGGCGGCCGGTGGCTGAGGCTCCTCCGGAGGTCCGTCTGGCGGGCGTCTCGGTCTCCTTCGGTGACCGGGACGCCCGTGTGGACGCCCTCGGGCCCGTCGACCTCGACGTGGCCCGGGGGGAGTTCCTCTGCGTGGTCGGCCCCTCGGGGTGCGGCAAGACCACGCTGTTGCAGTTGGTGGCCGGGTTCCTGACCGCCTCGGCCGGTTCGGTGGAGGTGGGCGGTCGCCGGGTGGACGGTCCGGCGCCCGAGCGCGGGGTGGTGTTCCAGCAGGCGAACCTCTACCCCTGGCTCACCGTGCGGGGCAACGTGGAGTTCGGGCCCCGGATGCGGGGGGTCCGCCGGGCCGACCGGGCCCGCATCGCCACCGAGCAGCTCGAGCTCGTCGGTCTGGCCGATGCCGCAGGTCTCCGCCCCTACGAGCTCTCCGGCGGCATGCAGCAGCGCTGCCAGATCGCACGGGTGCTGGCCAACGACCCCGAGCTCCTGCTCATGGACGAGCCGTTCGGTGCCCTCGACGCCATCACCAGGGAGCGTCTCCAGAACGAGCTGCTCCGCATCCGGGCCCGCGACGGCCGCACCGTGGTCTTCATCACCCACAGCGTCGACGAGGCCGCGTACCTGGCCAGCCGGGTGGTGGTCCTGAGCCCACGGCCCGGTCGCATCGTGCTCGACGTCCCCGGCCCGTTCGCCGGCCGCGACGACCGCCCCGACGGTGCCCGTTCCAGTGCGGAGTTCGTGGAGTTCCGGCGGCTCGTCCGCAGCCGCATCGGCGACGGTCGGGCTGCGGTCTGACACCTGCGGCGTGGCGGAGCCGAACCCCCCGAGCCGGATCGGGCCGCGCCGGAGCGACGTTCAGCCGTGCCAGGGCACCGGAGCATCGGGGTCGATGCCGTAGCGCCCGATCGCGTCGGTGACCGCCGCCGGGTCGATGGTGCCGTCGGCGGCGAGCGAGGCCAGCACCGCCACCACCACCTGCGGGGCGTCCACCTCGAAGAAGCGGCGGAGCGCCTCCCTCGTGTCGGAGCGTCCGAAGCCGTCGGTGCCGAGCGAGCACCAGCGGCGGGGCACCCAGCGGGCCACCTGGTCGGGCACGGCCCGCAGGTAGTCGCTGACCGCCACCACCGGGCCCTGCGAGTTGTTCAGCTTCTGGGTGACGAGCGGGTTGCGGGCCAGGGTGCCCGGGTGGAGGCGGTTCCACCGCTCGGTCGCGAGCGCCTCCGTGCGCAGCTGCTGGTAGCTGGTGGCCGACCACAGTTCGGCCCCCACGTCGTAGTGCTCGGCCAGCTCTGACCTGGCGTCGTACGCGGCGCGCCACATCGTGCCGGAGAAGAGGATCGTGGCCCGTGGCCCGCCCGCCGGCGGCGCCGCCGCCCACGGGTACAGCCCGTCGATCACGCCCTGTTCCACCCCGGCCGGCATCGGCGGCATCGGGTGGTTCTCGTTGTAGAGCGTCAGGTAGTAGAAGACGTCCTCCCCGGCCGCGGCGTCGCCGTCGGGGTACATCCGCCGCAGTCCGTCGCGGACGATGAGGGCCATCTCGTACGCGAACGCCGGGTCGTAGGACCGGCACACCGGCACCGTGGAGGCGAGCAGGTGGCTGTGGCCGTCCTGGTGCTGGAGGCCCTCGCCGAGCAGGGTGGTGCGACCCGCCGTGGCGCCGCAGAGGAAGCCGCGGGCCCGGGCGTCGGCCGCGGCCCAGATGAGGTCGCCGATCCGCTGGAAGCCGAACATCGAGTAGAAGGTGAAGAACGGCACCATCGGCACGCCACGGTGCGCGTAGCTGGTGGCCGCCGCGGTCCAGCTCGCCATGGCGCCGGCCTCGGTGATGCCCTCCTCCAGGATCTGTCCGTCACCGGACTCCTTGTACGACAGCAGCAGGTCGTGGTCGACGGGTTCGTACAGCTGCCCCTGCGACGCGTAGATCTTCAGCTCGCGGAACAGCGCGTCCATGCCGAACGTGCGGGCCTCGTCGGGGACGATCGGCACCACCCGGGCCCCGAACGCGTCGTCGCGGCACAGGTTGCGCAGCAGCCGGGTGAACGCCGTGGTGGTGCTCGCGGGCTGGTCGCCCGATCCGCCGAGCAGCTCCGTGAAGGCGTCGTCCGACGGCAGGGTGAGGGGCCGGCGGGTGCGCACCTCCCGGCTCGGCAGGAACCCGTTGAGCGCCTCGCGGCGGGCCAGCAGGTACGTGAGCTCCGGTGACCCGGCCGCCGGCCGCACGTACGGGGGGACCCCGTCGGCGAGGTCCGCGTCGCTGATCACCTCGGTGAGGAACAGCCGGTCGCGCAGTCCCCGCAGCTGCTCGGGCGACATCTTCTTGATCTGGTGGGTGGCGTTGCGGGCCTCCACGCCCGGACCGAGGGTCCAGCCCTTCACCGTCTTGGCCAGGATCACGGTGGGCACGCCCTCGGTCTCCACCGCGGCGCGGTACGCGGTGTAGAGCTTCCGGTAGTCGTGGCCGCCCCGGGGCAGCTTCTGGAGGTCCTCGTCGGAGAGGTGCTCGACCATCCGGCGCAGCCGCGGGTCGGCGCCGAAGAAGTGTTCGCGGATGTAGTCGCCCGACTCGATGGCGTACCGCTGGAACTCGCCGTCCACCGTGGAGTTCATCCGGTTGAGCAGCACCCCGTCGGTGTCGCGGGCGAGCAGGTCGTCCCACCGGCCGCCCCAGACCACCTTGATCACGTTCCAGCCGTTGCCCCGGAAGATCGCCTCGAGCTCCTGCATCACCTTGCCGTTGCCGCGCACGGGACCGTCGAGGCGTTGCAGGTTGCAGTTCACCACCCAGGTGAGGTTGTCGAGGCGCTCGCGGGCGGCGAGCGAGATCGAGCCGAGCGTCTCCGGTTCGTCCACCTCGCCGTCGCCGACGAAGCACCACACCCGGCTGGACAGGCCGTCGTCGATGCGGCGCTGGTCGAGGTACTTGTTGAACCGGGCCTGGTAGATCGACAGGATCGGCCCGAGGCCCATCGACACCGTGGGGTACTCCCAGAAGTCGGGCATGAGCCGGGGGTGCGGGTACGACGACAGGCCCCGGCCCGACCGCCCGGGCAGGTCCACCTCGAGGCGGAAGCGGTCGAGGTCGGCCTCGCCGAGCCGGCCCTCGAGGAACGCCCGCGCGTAGACGCCCGGGGCGGCGTGGCCCTGGAAGTACACGTGGTCACCGGGCTGGCCGCCGGCCTTTCCGCGGAAGAAGTGGTGGAAGCCCACGTCGTAGAGCGCTGCGGAGCTGGCGAACGTCGAGAGGTGGCCGCCGATCGAGTCGGCGGACTTGTTGGCCCGCACCACCATCGCCGCGGCGTTCCAGCGGACGTAGCGCCGGATGCTCCGTTCCATGTCCTCGTCGCCGGGGAACCACGGCTCGTCGGCGGCGGGGATCGTGTTGACGTACGGGGTGCTCACCGACGCGGGGACGCCGAGCGACAGCTCGCGGGCCCGCTCGAGCAGCCGGGCGAGCAGGTACCGCGCCCTCGTCGGGCCCCGCTGGTCGGCCACCGCCTCCAGCGACTCCAGCCACTCCGCGGTCTCACCCGGATCGATGTCGGGCAACTGCTCGGCGAAGCCGTCGTGGATCATGCGGTCCTCCGGAGGGGCGTGTCGTCCACCTTAGGGACGCGCCCTCCCCGCGCGGCCCCATCCAGTGGTCCGGTCGCCCTGCCCGGCGGCCGGTACTGTCCGGCCGTGGCCGAGCACGAACCCGTCGTCGTGTACACCGACGGTGCGTGCCGAGGGAACCCCGGGCCGGGAGGCTGGGCCTGGGCCGAGCCGGGCGGCGCCTGGGCGTCCGGCCACGACCCGGACACCACCAACCAGCGCATGGAGATCACCGCGGCGCTGGAGGCCGCGGGCTCGCACCCCGGTCCGCTGGTGATCGTCTCCGACTCCACCTACGTGGTGCACTGCTGGCGGGACCGGTGGTGGGAGGGGTGGCTGCGCCGGGGATGGCGCAACGCGAAGAAGGACCCGGTGGCCAACCGCGACCTGTGGGAGCAGCTCGTCCCGCACTTCCGCGACCGCGCGGACCTCGAGCTCCGCTGGGTGAAGGGCCACGGCGGGGATCCGATGAACGACGTGGTGGACCGGCTCGCGGTGAGGGCGTCGCACGCCGGCCACGGCGACACCGGGGCCGTGCCGCCCACCGAGGACCAGCTCGGGCCACCCGACCGGCCCGGTGCCACGTCGGTGGGCCGGCCGCAGCCGGCCGGGGCCACCCCGCCGACCGCGCGCGACGGAAGGGTGCCGACCGGCCGGCTGGTGGTGGTCGTGG
>CAIPVR010000081.1 GCA_903868545.1 uncultured Actinomycetes bacterium | reverse complement strand
GGCTGTCATCCTGCACGCGGCGTTGCTGCGTCAGGCTTTCGCCCATTGCGCAAGATTCCCCACTGCTGCCTCCCGTAGGAGTCTGGGCCGTGTCTCAGTCCCAGTGTGGCTGATCGTTCTCTCAAACCAGCTACCCGTCGTTGCCTTGGTGGGCCGTTACCCCACCAACTAGCTGATAGGCCGCGAGGCCCTCCAGGAGCGAAAAACTTTCCTCCGCCGACCATGCGATCAGCGGAGCGTATGCGGTATTAGCTCGAGTTTCCCCGAGTTATTCCCCACTCCAGGGCAGGTTCCTCACGTGTTACTCACCCGTTCGCCACTAGGTCGTCAGGGAGCAAGCTCCCTTGGACCTCGTTCGACTTGCATGTGTTAGGCACGCCGCCAGCGTTCGTCCTGAGCCAGGATCAAACTCTCCATCAAGATCTCGGGCCCCCGGAGGGACCGTTCGATCGGAGAGCCGGCTTCGGGTGGCTACCCTCGGCCGACTGGCACAGTTCTGGCGTTCTCCCGTGAGACGGGAGATCGTCCGGAAAGTGCATAAATGAATTGAAGGGTCGACAGCGCGCCGGCGAACCGGCGTGCGGTCGCCCGCACTCGCCTATTTGGCATCCTCTCTTCCGTTGTCAAGGATCGCTGCACCACCACTCGGGGGGCACGGCAGGAACGTGGACCGGAGATCCGGAGCCAGGGGTTCCGCTGTCCCCGCCGGGCCCGAAGGCGCCGTGCGGGGCGAAGGAAGACATTACAGAAGGCCCGACCGGCCGTCAACACGGCCCGGGGAGACGGGCGTCACTCCCGCTCAGGCGCCGGCGGCCTCGACCACGTGGTGGGCGGAGCGCCCACGGCGGAGCACGAGGAACCTCCCGTGCAGCAGGTCGCCCTCCCCGATCGCCTCCGCGCCCCGCTCGGCGAGCGACACACCGTTCAGGCTGTAGCCCGCGGCGTTCTTGCGCACCTCTCCCTTGGAACGCGCGACGCCCGACGCCACCAGGAGCTCCAGCGGGTCGACGCCCACCACCTCCGGTCGGGTCCGTACCGTTCGCCCGACCTCCTCCGCCACGAGGTCGAGCGTCGCCGGGGCTGCATCCGCCAGGGGGGCACCCGAGAAGAGCACCGACGAGGCGTCCTCCACGGGACCGACGACGGCCGGGCCGTGCACCAGTGACACCACCTCCCGGGCGAGCCGCCGCTGCGCCGAACGGGCCGCGGGGTCCGCGGCGTGGGCGGCGGTGATCGCCGCCACCTCGGGCACCGGCACGGCGGTCAGGCGCAGCAGGAGGCCCTCGGCCTCGTCATCGGCGACGTTCAGGAAGAACTGGTACATGCGGAACGGGCTCGTCCGGGCCGCGGACAGCCAGACGTTCTCGCCCTCGCTCTTGCCGAACTTCGTGCCGTCGGCCCGCACGATCAGCGGGGCCGTGAGCCCGTGGACGGCGTCGCCGGTGCGGCGGCGGACCAGGTCCACCCCGGCGGTGATGTTCCCCCACTGGTCCGAGCCCGCCACCTGCAGGTCGACGCCGTGGGCCAGGTGCAACTGCAGGAAGTCGTTGGCCTGCAGGAGCATGTAGGAGAACTCGGTGAACGAGATGCCCGACTCGCGCTCGATCCGGCCCTGGACGGACTCCTTGGACAGCATCGTGTTGACCGTGACGTGCTTACCGACGTCACGGAGGAACTCGAGGACCCCCATGGGTTCGGTCCACTCCCGGTTGTCCACCAACCGGGCCGATGCGGGACCGGCATCAGGGTCGAGGAACCTCGAGAGCTGCGCACCGATCGCCTCGCGGTTGGCGTCGAGCACCGCCGGCTCGAGGAAGGTGCGCTCGCTCGTTCGGCCGCCGGGGTCTCCGATCATGCCGGTGGCGCCGCCGACCAGGGCGACCGGCGGATGCCCGGCCATCTGGAACCGGCGCAACAGCATGATCGACTGCAGGTTGCCCACGTGCAGCGAGTCGGCCGTGGGGTCGAAGCCGCAGTAGAGCGGGGTCGGGCCCGAGGCCAGGCGGTCGGCCAGGGCCCCGAGGTCGGTGTGGTCGTGGACCAGGCCCCGTCCGGCGAGGTCGTGCAGCAGTGCACCGGCGTCGTCGTCGGCGGTGGCCGTGCGGGTGGGTGACTCCATGGCAGCGCCGAGCGTACCGGGCGTCGGCCCCGGCGCCGACGACCGTCCGGGGTGCCACCGCAGCGGCACCGGCGGCCACCACAATGGGGCGGTGGGTGCCCGACGACTCAGCGTGGCGGTGG
>CAIPVR010000080.1 GCA_903868545.1 uncultured Actinomycetes bacterium | reverse complement strand
CGTCCCGGCTACTGCCCGGACCGTTCACGTTGTGGCAGCTCGTACGTGCTGCTGTGCCGCTCTGGCGGATCGCATCGAGGAGCTCGTCGTCGCGCCCGGGGAAGACCCCGAGCGGCAGGTGGACGGGTCGTTGTTGTTCCGTTTCGAGCGTCGTGGTGGCGGGTCCGGTGGCCGCGCCACGGCTGGATCGAGCAGCCCGCGAGCTTCGAGGTGACCGTTCAGACCGTTTCTACGGTGTGGGGGCATGGAGGAGTTGGGCGGGGTGGTCGATCACGGTCCGCCGGGGGTCGTCTCGTGGGACGACTCGTCGGTGGCGCGGATGGTCGTGGCGCGGGCCTGGGTGGAGCTGGCACGCCACCAACCACAACCCGGCACTGCCGGAGGAGGCCCAGATGACCATGAACACCACGACTGACGAAGCCCCGGGTGCCGGCCCTGCCGGCCGGGTGGAGCACGCGTTCGCGGCGCGTGAGAGCTCCCTGTACGCGCATGCGTTGATGGAGGGGATGATCACCCAGACCCTGGCGCCGTACCTGCACCTGCCGGGCGTTGCGGAGGTGCTGGAGGCGGGGGTGTCACCGTTGGTGGACGCTTCTGGCAGCGGGTTCCGGGTGCACCGGTTGCGGGGTCACCGCACGAACTCGGTGCTGTTCGCGTCCAAGGCGTGCATGTTCCTGTACTCGCTGGGCAGCGCGGCGTCGGTGAACACCCCGGAGGGCGACAACGCATGGATGAGGGTCCTGTGTGACTTCATCCGGGAATTCCGGCCGGCGAACCTGTACGTCGCGAACTTCAACCGGCTGGTGCGCTCGGCGTTGTGGTCCGGCGAGTTGATGCGGGCGGTGGAGGAGGCCGGCACGGTGCTGTGGGCCAACGGGATCCGCATCGACCTCGGCGACCCGCAGGGCCGGGTGCTGTGGCAGACGCTCGCGATGCTGTCGGACTTGGAGCGCGAGTCGATCGTGCAGCGGCTGTTCGCGGGCACGGTGAACAAGTACGGCCGCGGCGAGTGGATCCTCAACGCGGAGGCGGTCACCCCCGGCTACCACCTCGAGTCTGACCGGGTGGTGCTCGACCCCAACCAGGTCGACGCCGTCCGCCACGTCATCGGGCTGCTCGCAGACCCGCAGCTCTCGGCCCGCCAGGTCGTCGACGCCGCGGGCGCCGCGGGCCTCACGTCGCCGACCATCCAGCGTGTCCACGGTGAGGACGCCACCATCGCGGATGTCCGCCGCGCTGACGCCGCGGTCCGGGTCCTCCTCGGCCACGTCCCGGTGTGGGCCACCGGCACCTACGAGGCGCGGTTGCCGAACCCGTACCGGGGCGCGACCCGCATCGGCACCCTGCCCGTCGTCGACGACGACCCACCGCACGCACGCGGGTTCGTGGTGTTCACCTACCAGCTCGAGGTGCCCGACGGCGGCTGGGCCGAACCCGCGGTGCTCGCCGCCGCAGCCCGCCGGCGTGTGGCCCGCCAGGAGGCACTCGACCGGGGCGGAGCTGCGAACGGCGGCGCCGCGCACCGCAAGCGCCGCCCGTTCTCCGGCTGGGCGGCCGTCACCGACGAGACCGGTGCGCGCTGCTACCTGAGCGGTGACAACGCCCGCTACCTGGTGATGCGCCAGGACCCCGACCCCACCAAGGGGCCCGGGACGGAGGAGGGCCACGATGGCGACGACCTCTGACACCGGACGGCTCGCCGAACGCGTCGCGAGCATCGACCCCGCCGAGTTCCACGGGGCCGTCCAGGCCGCCGCGGTCGCCGCGCTGCGCGACGGCGCCCCGGTCGAGTTGCTCGACGGCGTCGAGTTCTGGCGCATGAGCGACCTCAACGCGCGCGTCACCGACACCCGCGGCCGGCGCATCGCGATGCTCGGCGAGGAACTCGCCGACGCCCGCCGCGCCTATGACCAGGCACGCCGCAACGCGAACAGCACCACCAACGAGAAGCTCCGGGCCGACTACCTCGCGGACTCCGAACGCGAAGCCGACCGCATCACCGCCCTCGAGGCCGACCTCGCCGCAGCCGAGGCCCAACCCGACAGCGCAGCGACCCCCGACGCGTTCGACAGTGACTGCGACTTCCTCGCCCACGCACTCGCCGGGCTCACCGTCCACGGCGAACACGCCCCCGCCGAGTACGTCGACGCCCTCTCACGGGTCATCGAGTTCGACGCCTTCACCCCCATCCACACCACCGACCCACCCCAGGTCGAGGTCACCTTCCACCTGCTCCTCCCCGCCGACGGGCGCGTGGCCCGCTTCGGGCCCATCACCTGCCGGGTCCAGAACCGGGCCTACCGCAACACGCTGCGCGACAACGGCGAGACCCAACGCGCCCGGGCGCTCATGCACCAACGCCTCCGCCAGGAAGGACACGCCGACCTCGACGCCGCACCCCACCGCGCCGTTGACAGCCTCAGGGACCTGCTCGTCACCCAACTCGGCTGGACCCGGCACGCAGCGCGCACCCTCGCCACCAGCGGCGTCGGTGCCCTCTACGACATCGCCGCGCACCTCCTCTGGGGCGACCCACTACCCGCCGGGCTCGACCCCGCCTACGTCGAACTCGTCACCACCACCTACCAAGACCCCGGGTTCCGCTGGAACCCCCACCGCCACGCCCTCGACTGCACCCTCCGCCAGACCGCCGTCGACGCCGTCGTTGCCGCCGGCGGCCACCTCGGCTTCACCGAACTCGAAACCGCGCTCACCAACACCACGGTCGACGACGTCCGCATCACCGTCTACAGCCGCGACCAGACCATCGGCAACGGCCCCACCTGGCACCCGTGCCTCGAACGCCGCGGCGACTGGATCCAGCAACACCCCAAGTCCGGCCGCTCCCTCGCCGCCGCCACCTGCCCCCACTGCAATGGGTTCGCGTCGCGTGTCGTGCGCACCCCCGAAACCCCCGCCGACCTCCTCTGCCCCACCTGCCGCCGCATGCCCACCACCAACTCACCCACCTACCCCGACACCTACCTCACGCTCTGACCGAGGTCGGTTCCCCCGGTCGGCCGACGCCGCCTCACAGAAACTTGACATGTGAGGCGCTGTGCTCCACTGTGGACTCACAGAACGCACGCGTGTGCGTCATGAAAGGAGGCCGAGATGGCAGTGACTCAGGACCCGACAAGCGAACCGGTCGAACCCGGATCGATCGTGGCGGTGACCCACTACATGCCGGCGGCGAAGGCCGAGCTCTTCCAGCGCCAGGCCGCCGAGTGGCTCGCCGCCGGCACCAGCGCGGGCTCCGCGGGCGCTGGGCTGTACACCCCGCCCTTCCCGCGGAACTACGGGCCCAAGAACTCCTGGGAGCTCCCCGAGTGGACCGAGGCCGACCTCCCAGCGGCGCGATGGGTTCTGGCCGACCTCTCGGAGAGGCAGCGGCTCGTCGCCGCGAACCTCATCACCATCGAGCAGCACGGAATGTGGTCGAGCGAGCTACGCGATGCAGCGGGCTACGGCGAGGTCGACCGCATGAGCGGTGTGTTCAGGGCCATCGCCGGCAGGTGCAGGGCCTGTGGCCGCCGGCCTTTCTGGAACGGCGGCACGAAGGATCCCGCCAAGGGGATGCGCCTCACGATCACGTTGGGTGCCACGCTCGAGGTGTTCCGTAAGGCGCTCGAGG
>CAIPVR010000079.1 GCA_903868545.1 uncultured Actinomycetes bacterium | reverse complement strand
CTGCTCGCCCGTGGCGACGCCTCGGCCCCCGCGGCCGTGCGTGAACTGTGGGAGGGCGCGGAGGACCGCCTCCCCGCCGGGGACGTGTCCGAACTGGCTGTGCGCCTCGCCGCCCTGTTCGACCTCGCCGCGCTCGACGATGCGGCCGGTGCCGCCCTCCTGCCGGCGGTCCCCGTGTCGTGGTGGGGGGTGCCGATGGAGGCCCACGGCCTGCGGACGGCCTGGGGTGCGGTGTCGTGGGCGCTGCGATGGCACGGGGACCGTCCCGCACTGCTGTGGGAGGTGGCCCCGGCGCAGGGTCTCGGTGCGGACCCGGCCCCCACGATCAGTGCCACGGGTCTGGACCCGGACTGGCGCGGCACCGGCTGGGAGGGCGAGGCGTTGCTCGCCGCCAAGGGCGGCGGCGACACCATCCCGCTCGCCGCGGAGGGTCAGTCCTTCTCCTGACCCGCTCCACCCCGGCTCTGTGTCGCGTGGGCGCACTCAGGGGTATCCCCACGCGACACAGAGCGGGGGTGGGTCAGGCGACGCGTACGGGCAGGGACTCGAGGCCCCGGAGCGTGAAGCTCGGCCGGTACCGGGGTGCGGTGGCGCCCCCGAGCGCGTCGGTGTCGAGCGTGAGCCGTGGGAAGCGGTCCAGCAGCGCACCGAAGGCGATCTCGCCCTCGGCCCGGGCCAGGTGGGCCCCGAGGCAGTGGTGCGCCCCCCATCCGAAGCTGAGTGGCGGCGGCGTCTCGCCCAGGAACCGGCCGACGTCGAAGCGGCCCGGATCGGGGTACACATCCTCGTCGTGGTTGCCGCAGCCCTGCAGGATGATGAAGTTCGTGCCCCGCGGGTGCCGTTCCCCGAACAGTTCCACCGGCTCGAGCACCGAGCGCGTGTTCAGCTGCACCGGCGAGTCGGCCCGCAGCACCTCCCAGACCGCCGACGGCAGCAGCGACCGGTCGGTGCGGAGTCGGTCCCACTCGGCGGGGTTGCGCAGGAACAGCCACAACCCGTTGCCGATCAGGTTGGACGTGGTCTCGAATCCTGCGGCGTAGAGCAGCAGGGTGTTGCCCATCAGCTCCTCGAAGCTGAGCCGGTCACCCGCCTCCTCCACCTCGATCAACGCGCTCAGCAGCCCGTCGTCGGGATGGGCCCGCTTCTCGGCGATGAGGTCGGTGAAGTACGCCACCAGCTCGAGGCCCGCCACGGCGGCCCGGTCGAGTGCCGCCTCGTCGGCGGCCGGGTCGATGAACGCGGTGATCGCGTGCACGAGGGGCCGGATGTGCTCGTTGCCCTCGCTCGGCACCCCGAGCAACTCCGAGATCACGGTCACGGGGAAGGGCACGGCCAGCTCGGTCATGACGTCGCCGCCGTCGGCGAGCCGGTCGAGGACCGGGTCGAGGATCTCCGCGATGCGGGGCCGCAGCGCCTCCACCCGCCGGGGGGTGAACGCCCGGCTGACCAGCCCGCGGATGCGGGTGTGGTCCGGCGGGTTGAGGAAGAGCATGGTCACCTCGTCCTCGGCCCGGCGCGGCTCCCGCCCGCTCAGGGTGGCGGGGGAGTCCATGTCGGCCTCGGGCCGGCCGAGCTTCGGGTGACGCAGCGCCTCGAGTCCGTCCGCGTAGCGGGTGAGCACGATCGAGCCGAAGCCGCTCCGCCACCGGGGTGCGCCGGCGCGCAGGCGTGCGTACGCCGAGTAGGGGTCCTGGCGACCCTCATCGGTCAGGATCGTGGAGGCGAGGAGGCCGTCGGCCTCCTCGGCGGTGAGCTCGTGGGTCCCCGTGGCCATCGGGCGAGTCTCGCAGAGTCCCGCCCCGCGGCGCGGGCGTACCATCGTCCTCCATGCCACCCTCCCGTCCGTCGCCGTCGGATCCCGTGGTGTCGGGCGCCACCTACCCGGTGGCGCTGGGGTTCCTGCCGGACACCGTGGCGATCGACGATCCCGACCACCCGGGCCTGCGCCGGGCGGGGTCCCGGGCGTCCGCCCCGTACGCGGGCGGGTCGGTCGAGGTGCACCGCTGCGACGCGACGGACTGGGTCGCCGCCGGCGGGCGGGGCCCGGACCTCCTCCACGGCGGGGTCGACACCGCCGACCTCTCCGGTCTCGCGTCGCTGCAGCGGACCCTGGCGGCGGTCCGCGCCGCCGGCCGCCTCACCGGGTCGGACGCAGCATCGATCCGTGGTGCCCTCGACGGCGCCGTGCTGCCGCTCGCCGGTGGTGGTGACGTGACGGTGCTCCATGTCGCCGCGGAGGGCCTGATCCTTCGCTCGGCCGGTCCGAACCGCACATCGGCCGCGGACGACCGTGCCGGCGACATGGATGGCGACGAGCACGGTCCGGCCACCTCGGTCCACGCCGACCAGGACGTGTCGGGGACGCCCCTCGTGCAGCTGATGGACGGGCGCGCGCCGGAGCTGTTCCGTCACGACTCGCCCGACGGTCGCAACGACACGGCGTCGCTGATGCTGGTGAACCTGTGGATCCCGCTGCAGCAGGTGGTGGCGCCGCTCGTGCTGGCCGACGGGCGCAGCGTGGACCGCCGGCGCCACCAGCTCCGGTACGGCCTGGCCACCGACTCGTTCCTCGACCGGGACGACGACATGACCATCAACGACATCTGGACGTTCCTCCACGACCCAGCCCAGGAGTGGTGGTTCCGGTCCGAGATGGACCATCGCAGCGCCTACGTGTTCGACACGTGCAGCACGCCCCACGGCGCCGGCGTGCTCCCGGGCGAGGACGTCGCGGCCACGTACCGCTCGGCGCTGGGCGTTGCGCTCGATGCCGTCGCCGGGGGTGACGAGGCGGGCGTGGCCCGGGCCGCCGCCGTGCTGGGGCGTATCGCCCGACCGGAGCGGACCACCCCGGCGCTCGCCTCGGCCCTGGCGGAGATGGCGGACCTGTTGGCGGAGGCGGCGACGGACCCGCGGGCCGTGTGCGGCGGGCGGTCGGCGGAGTGGTCGGCCGCTTCGGTCGAGGCGCGGGACCGGGTGGTGCGGAGGTCGGTGGAACTGCGCGCGGTGGTGTCGGTCGGTGCCTGAGGCCGACCCGGTGCCGGTGTCAGGCCGCGCCGGCGGCCCGCACGTCGTCGGTGGGGAACCAGGCCGGCAGCACGGTGCCGTCGGAGTCCCGCCGCAACTGGTAGGCGTCGGAGGCCACCGCCGCCACGCTGAAGCCGCGGGTCCACCGCCGGTCGAAGCGGCTCCGCACCTCGACCACCGATCCCACGTCCAGGGCGACCACGTCCGGGCCGCCCGCGTCCAGGACGACTGTGTCCTGCGTCTCCACCTTCGTCTCACCCATCTCGTTCGTGACCCCTCGTCCGCACCGGCTCGTTCCGGAAAACCCTGGGTCGCCCTGTTCCGCTGGTGCCGTCCCCGGGCCCACCGGCCGGGGTGCCCACCGATCTCCCGTCGGCCGGCACCCGTGTCATCGATCGGGGTCACGCCCGGGGGCGTGTCCCCGGGGGACACGGCCATCATCGGTGCGGGCCGGGGGCGGGTCAAGGCGGGTGCCTGACCATCGGTTCAGGTTTCACCGCTCGTTCATCCGGCCGTGACATGCGGGTCGTCGGGACTACGTTGCGGCCATGGCGACGCGCCGGCCGGGTCCCACCCTCCGCATCGAGAAGGAACTCTGGTCCGAGGGACGCGAGGTGGTCGTCGGCGTGGACGAGGTGGGCCGGGGCGCCTGGGCCGGGCCGCTCACGGTGGGTGCGGTGGTGCTGCCGGCCGACCGCCGCGTCTACGGGGTGCGCGACTCCAAGCAGCTCACCGAGGCGCGGCGCGAGCAACTCTTCGACCGGGTGGCCGACTGGTGCGTGGCCTGGGCGGTGGGGCACGCGAGCCACGAGGAGTGCGACGACCTCGGCATGTCGGCGGCCCAGCGGCTCGCGGCCCGGCGGGCGCTCGACGGACTCGACCTGGAACCCGACGCGGTGCTCGTCGACGGCTCGTGGGACTTCGTCGGGGGTGGCCGTACCCGCACGCTGGTGAAGGGCGACGCCCGGTGCCTGTCGATCGCCGCGGCGTCGATCCTCGCCAAGGTGGGCCGGGACCGGATCATGCGGGGCTGGTCGGAGTCGTTCCCGGCCTACGACTTCGACCGCAACAAGGGGTATCCGTGCCCGCGCCACAAGCTGGCGCTGAAGGGCTACGGACCCTCTGCTGTGCACCGCCGCACCTGGGCGTTCATGGACTCCACCCCGTGGCCGGCGCTGCGCCGCCCGGGGCCGGGCGAGCAGGCCACCCTGTTCTGAACCCGGCTCCCCGTCGTCCGGCGGCTCGGGCTGCTCACCATCGCGAGTGAGTGCTTGCCCAGGTTCGCAGTACCCTCGGCAGTGGTCCGCGACGTCGGACCGGGAGGACCCACGGCGATGGCCGCGAACGGCGCAGGTGGAACGGTGGATCCGGAGTCGTCCGGCGAGCAACCCACCCGTGGCGTGCGCTTCGGCGGTCCCCGTGAGGCCCCGGGCCCACCCGTCTCCGACGACCCCCGCGGCACCGGCCCGCCCGTGCCGGAGGACCTCGAGGTCGTCCGGATGCTGGAGCGCTGGTTCGCCTTCATCGACGTGAGTGGCTTCACCGCGTTCACCGACACCCACGGCGCCCGTGCTGCGATCGACGTGCTCAGCCGGTTCCGCGGCGCGGTGCGAACCGTCACGGCCCGCCGGGGTGTGCGGGTGCTCAAGTGGCTCGGTGACGGCGTGATGCTGGTGGGCACCGAGCCGGGCCCGGTGGTGGCCGCGGCAGCGGAGCTCGCCATCCGTTTCGACCGTGACCCGTTCGAGGTGCACGCCGGCATCTGCGGTGGCCCCGTGCTCCTTTTCGAGGGTGACGACTACGTCGGTCCCTCGGTCAACCGGGCGGCCCGACTCTGCGGGTCGGCCGGGTCCGGCGAGGTGCTCGCCTCCGGTGCGGTCGTCGACCACCTGCCCGACTGGGTGGAGGTGCGTGAACGCCGCAGCGTGACCGCCAAGGGCATGGGCGACCTGCCGGCCGTGGTGGTGCTCGGCGTGCGGCGCGACGCCGTGGAGGGGTCGACGGTCGCCTGAGGTCGGGCCGGGTGCCGGTCGGGGCGTCGTTTCCGGTGATGGCGCCTCAGTCGCGCTGGGTGCCCACCTTGAGGTCCTTGAACGGGGTGGTGGAGTCGATCCCGGGGTCCTTGGGCAGCCCCAGCACCCGCTCGGCCACGATGTTCTTCATGATCTCGTCGGTGCCACCGGCGACCCGCATGCCGGGCACGCCGAGGAGCATCTTCGACCAGGCGTACGTGCCCCACTCGCCCGAGTCCGCCGTGATCCGTGGCCCGAGGACCCTCGCCACCCACTCGGTGTAGGCGCGCAGGTTGTTGGTGAGCGCCAGCTTCGCGGTGGACAGTTCGGGGCCGGGCAGGCCACCGGCCTTGATCTTGTCGAGGGCCCGCTGGTTGTTCCACTTGGCCACGGTGAAGTCGCTGTAGAGGCGGGCCGCCTCGTCGCGAACGACCGGGTCGCGATCGAGGCCGAAGTGCTCGAGCATGGCGTGCAGGCGCCGCGGCCCGAACATGCCCGAGCCGCCGCCCCCGCCGGCGCCGATGCTGGCGCGCTCGTTCATGAGCGTGGTGAGCGCCACCGTCCAGCCCTGGTTCACGTCACCGAGGCGGTGGGTGTCGGGCACCCGGACCTCCTCGAAGAAGACCTCGTTGAAGTTGGCCCCGCCGGTCATCTGGCGCAGCGGCCGGATCTCCACCCCGGGCGCCCGCATGTCCACCACGAAGCCGGTCAGGCCCTTGTGCTTCGGCAGTTCCGGGTCGGTGCGGCAGATGATCTCGCCGATCTCGGACAGGTGGGCGCTCGAGGTCCACACCTTCTGGCCCGTGATCACCCACTCGTCGCCGTCACGGATCGCCTTCGTCTGCAGGCTGGCGAGATCGGAGCCGGAGCCGGGCTCGGAGAACAGCTGGCACGCCACCATGTCGCCCCGGTAGAGGTCGCGCAGGTAGAGGTCCTGCACCTCGGGGATGGCGTGGGCGAGGATCGTCGGTGCGACCATGCCGAGGCTGATCGTGAAGATCCCCATGCCGGGCGTGACGTACTCGTTCTCCACCGCCGCGTAGGCCCGTTCGTGGGCGCCGGAGAGGGCGCGGCCGCCGAACTTCTCGGGACCGGTGATCCAACCGAGGCCGTGGTCGAAGCGCAGCCGACGCCACTCCTTGGCCTCCTCGGCCTCCAGGGCCTCCGCGTCGCGGTCCTTCTCGTCGAAGACGGCCACCTCGTCGGAGCCCTCGCCCCAGACGAACTCCCTGGCCGGCGGCCGCTTCTCGGCGTTGGCGTCGAGGAAGGCACGGGCCTCCCGGGCGAACTCCTCCACGGTGATGTCGGCCATGTCCTGCGGACCCCCTGGTGCGGCGACTTGACTGCGCGGTCAAGTTAGCCCGCTGGGGCCTCGGCCGACACGGCGCCTACCGTGGCGCCGTGAAGTGGACGGCCGCCTTCCTCGCCTGGACGCTCCTCGTGTGGGGCGGCCGCATCCGCAACGCCGTGGCCGACCCCGCCCTCGACGCCGGGGGCCGGACGGGCCCGCTGCTGCTGTCGCTGTCGTTCGTGCTGCCGGCGCTGGTGCTCGCGGTGGTGCTGGTCCTCCAGTGGCGAGGTGGGCCCGCCGCCCGGACGGTCCCGGCCGTCACGGCCCTGGCCGGCTGGACCACGGCCGTGTGGGTCCTGCGTGCCGGCGACATCGCCCTCGGCGGCGACCACGAGGTGGGTTTCGTGGTGGTGCACGTCGTCCTCGCCGTGGTGTCGATCACCCTCGGCTGGCTCGCCGTGCGGTCGCTGCGACGGTCCGCAGGTCGGCCTGCGGACCGTCACCCGGTGCCATCCTGACGAAGTGGTCGCGGATGGTGCATGATGCGTCCGTGGCTTCGGCCATGGTTGCGTCGTCCTCCCATCCACCCTTCCTCTCCCATGGGCGACGGGACCGGGGGTCGCCCTCCACCGGTGCTGATGGGGTCCGGTGACGGGGCGATCCTCAGCCCTTTCTCGCGCCGTCGGCGCCGACCGGTCGGTGCCGCGTCCCGTCAGTCCGGGGCGTTCACCATCGCGTCGGCGGCCATCTCGAAGTAGGCGGTCATCTGGCCCCGCACCTGGCCGCGCAGCTCGTCGTCGAGCGGGGATTCGGGCAGCGTGGCCTCGAGGGCCTCGAGCATGGCGGCGAGCCAGTGGTCGCGCTCCTCGGCGCCGATGGTGAACGGGGCGTGGCGCATGCGCAGGCGGGGGTGGCCGCGACGGTCCGAGTACGTGGTGGGCCCGCCCCAGTACTGGCCGAGGAACAGCGCCAGTCGCTCGGCGGCGGGCCCGAGGTCGACCTTCTCCGGGTAGAGGCGCAGCAGCACGTCGTCGGTGGCCACGTGCGCGTAGAAGCGCTCCACCAGGTGGTCGAAGAAGGGCTGGCCTCCGACCGCGGCGAAGACCGTCACCACATGGTCGTCGTCACCGGGCTGCGGTTCCGGGGCGTTGCGGCGGCCGGGGGCGCCGACGGGGATCGGTGTGGACCCGGCGTCGCGGGTCGGCTCCTGGCCCTCGGGCCCGTCGGCGGTCATGGCGCCATCGTGCCGGTCGCCCCGGCGGGGGTCCAGCCGCGGGGCCGTCGCCGGGCCGATGTGGGGCCACCGTGGGGCCCGGGGCTACGATCGGCGACGTTATGGGTCAGCCCGTCTCCGTCATCGAGAAGCCGTCCAGCCGCCCCGGGGTGGTCCGCTACGAGCTCAACCGTGTCCTCACCGGCATGGGCCACGAGCGGTACCGGGCCGACCGCCCGGTGGAGGGCGACCGTCCGCCCGACGAACTGGCCCGCCGGCTGTTCGCACGCGGCGGCATCGACGCCGTGCACGTGAACTCCAACGTCATCACCCTGGACCTCGCCAAGGGCTCGGCCGACACCGACGGGATCGCCGACATCATCGAGGACCTCTACACCCACTACCGGCCCGGCGTGCCCGTGCCCTCGCCGGAGGACTTCGCCACCGGCGAGGAGGCCGACGCCGGCTGAGGTCGTCGATCGGGCTCTTGCGCCGGATCGAACAGGTGTTCGATACTGGCGGGGTGTCCGCCGGATCGACCGCCGCCCAGAGCACTGCCGGGAGTGCTGCCGCTCCCGCCCCGGGCGCCGCTGGCGTCCGGGCGGAGGACCGCACGGCGGTGCTCCGCCGTCTGGTCGATTCCGTCCGACCGGTCACCGCGGCCCACGAGCGCACCCTGCCGGTCCTCGCCGCGCTCGAACCGTTGTTGCCGGCGGGTGGGCTGGTGCGGGGGAGTTCGGTGCGGGTGGCGGACGGCCCGGGCGCCATGTCGCTGGCCCTGGCCCTGCTGGCCGGGCCCACCCGCGCCGGGTCGTGGGCCGCGTGCGTGGGGTTGCCGGCCCTCGGCTGGGCCGCCGCCGCCGAGGCAGGTGTGGCCCTGGAGCGGGTCGCGGCGGTGGAGCCGGGGGCCGGGTCGTGGTCGGCGGTCACCGCGGCGCTCCTCGACGCGTTCGACGTGGTCCTCTGCGGCCCGGCGTGCCGTCCCACTGCGACCGACCTCCGCCGGCTCTCGGCCCGGGCCCGTGAGCGCGGCTCGGTCCTGGTGGGGGTGGACGCCGGCCGCCGGGGTGCCGGTGGTCGGGGCGACGGGACTGCCGGGTGGCCGGCCGACGTGCGCCTCGGAACCGACGCCGCGGTCTGGCACGGCGTGGGGAGCGGCCACGGCCACCTCCGCCGTCGTCGCCTCACCGTGGTGGCCACGGGGCGCGGCCACCTCGCCCGGCCGCGCCGGGTGGCCCTGTGGCTCCCTGACGCGGAGGGTCGCCCCGGCCCGGCCGCCGACCACCGGATCGACCACGAGGTCGACCACGGACGCCACCCCGTCGATGGGGTCGGGGTGGCGTCCGTGGTGCGGTTGCCCACCCGCACGTCGGGATGAACGTCGGGCCGGTCCGCACCCTGGCGGTGTGGTGCGCGGACTGGCCGGCGGTCGCCACCGGACGCCCGCCCCAGGTGCCGGTCGCGGTGGTGCGGGCCAATCGGGTGCGGGCCGTCAGCCCGGCGGCCCGGGCCGAGGGCGTGCAGGTGGGCCAGCGCCGGCGTGAGGCCCAGTCCCGGTGCCCGCTGCTCGAGATCCACGAGTTCGACGAGCAGCGTGATGCCCGGGCCTTCGAGACGGTGCTCGCCGCCCTGGAGGACGTCGCCCCGCGTCTGGAGGTGACCGCGCCGGGGCGCTGTGCGGTCCCCACCCGTGGGCCGTCTCGCTACCACGGGGGCGACCGTGCCCTCGCCGGCCTGGTCCTCGGTCGCGTGCGGGCAGCGCTGGGCGCTCCGGCCGGGACCGACCGGGTGGAGGGAGGTGGATCCCTGGCGGACCTGCGGTGCCGGGTGGGGGTGGCGGTGGCCGACGGTCCCCGCGCCGCAGCGCTCCTGGCCCACGACGCCCGAGACCGGGTCGGGCCCGTGGTGGTGCCGCCCGGGCTCACCGCCGTGGCGCTCGCACCGTTGCCGGTGGGGCGGCTCGTGCAGGTGGGCCCGGTCCGCCCGGGGACGGGCCGGGGCGAGGACCTGCCCGACGTGCTGGGGCGCCTCGGGTTGCGGACGCTGGGTCACCTCGCGGCGCTGGAACCGGCCGACGTGCTGGCCCGCTTCGGCGCGGAGGGCCTCGACGTCCACCGTCTGGCCTCCGGTCGTGAGGACCGGCCGCCCCGGGTCACCGACCCGCCGGCCGATCTGACGGTCGAGCTCGGGCTCGACCCTCCGGCGGACCGGGTCGACCGCGCCGCGTTCGCGGCCAAGGCCCTCGCGGACGAGTTCCACGACCGGCTCGCCTCCCGCGGCCTGGCCTGCACCCGCGTGCTGGTGGTGGCCGAGACGGAGGTGGGTGACCGGATCGAGCGCCTCTGGCGCCACGAAGGGGGGCTGTCGGCCGCGGCCGTGGCGCAGCGGATGCGCTGGCAGCTGGAGGGGTGGCTCGGGTCGGGACGTGCCACCGCCCGGTGCCGGGGAGGGGTGTGCCGGCTCGAACTCGTGCCCGACGAGGTGGTGGGCGACACCGGTCGGCAACTCGGCTTCTGGGGTGGGTCCAGCGAGGCGGGGGAGCGCGCCGTGCGGGCCCTGGCCCGGGTGCAGACCCTGGCCGGGGCCGACGCGGTGCGGGTCCCGGAATGGCGCGGTGGTCGGGCCCCCGCCGAGCGCTACCGGCTGGTGCCCCTGGACTCCGTCGACCTCGCCGGGCGGGCCGAACCGGGTCCCGAACCCTGGCCGGGGGCCCTCCCGGTGCCGTCGCCCGCACTGGTGTGGCCCGCTCCCCGTCCCGCCGGCCTGCTCGACGAAGCCGGTCGGCAGGTGGTGGTGGGGGGGCGCGGCCTGGCCTCGGCCCCGCCGGCCCGGTGCTCCCTCGACGGTGCGGCATGGGTGGAGGTGCGCTCGTGGGCCGGTCCCTGGTGCACCGACGAGCGCTGGTGGGACCCGCTCGGCCACCGTCGCCGGGCCCGGCTGCAGCTGGTGCTGGCCGACGGCACGGCCCACCTGCTCACGCTGGAATCCGGCAGGTGGTGGTGGGAGGCGGCCTACGACTGACCCGGTACCGTGATCGGGTGCTGCGCTACGGCGTCATGGTCCCCGGCACCACGTTGCCCCGCTGGCAGGTGGAGGTGCTCGACGCGCTCGACGCCGTGGAGGGGGTGGAGCCCGTCCTCGTGGTGGTCGACGGAGGGCCGCGCGTCCCCCGTCCCACCGTCGGTGAGCTCTGGGGTCGTCGGCGCCTCGCCTGGACCCTGTTCAACCGGGCGTCGGCCCGGGGATCGGCGGCCCTGGCGCCGGTCGACTGCTCCGGACGGTTCGCCGGCCTGGCCACCATGACGGTGCGACCACGCGTCGCCGGTGCATGGCAGGAGTTCCCGGAGGCGGCGTTGCGTGAGCTGCGGGAGCACGGGCCGGACCTGCTCCTGCGGCTCGGGTTCGGGCTCCTCCGCGGCGAGGTGCTCGAGGCCGCCCCCCTCGGCGTGTGGTCCTTCCACCACGACGACGAGCGGGTCATCCGCGGCGGCCCGCCCTGCTTCTGGGAGATGGCACACGGGGACCCGGTCACCGGGGTGCTCCTGCAGCGGCTCACCGACCGCCTCGACGGCGGTGTCCCGCTGGCCCGAGCCGCGTTCGCGACCGTGCCCCACAGCTACCGCCGCAACCGCGACCAGGCCTACCTGGGGGCGGCCTGCCTCCCGGCCCAGGTGGCGAGCCGGGTGCTCGCCGACGGCCCCTCCGCAGTGGAGGGCGACCCGAGCGGCTCCGCTGCGCCCCTCCTGAAGCCGCCCTCGTGGCGGCGCCTCGCCCGGGCCGGGGGCCACATCGCGGTCGCCGGCGTGCGACGCCAGCTCGACGGCATCCTCCGGGGGGACCACTGGAACGTGGGGGTGCTCGACCGTCCGGCGGGGTCGCTCGTGGAACGTCCCGGCCTGAACGACGTCCGGTGGTTCCCCCTGCCGTCCTCGCCGCACCGCTACGTGGCCGACCCGTCCGGCTGCCGTGACGGGGACGGCCTCGTCGTGCTGGTGGAGGAACTCGACCACCGTGAGTCCCACGGCACGCTCTCCAGCTTCCGCCTCGACTCCCCGGACGCCACCGCCGGCGTGCGCGGTCCCGTTCCCATGGCCCGCTTCGACGTGCACGCGTCGTACCCCACCCTGGTCCGCGACGGCGACACGTGGTGGTGCATCCCCGAGACGGCCAGGGCGGGCGAGGTGCGGGCCCACCGCTTCGACCCGGCCACCGCCGGCCTCGGCGACTCGTTCCCGCTGCTGGAGGGCGTGGCGGTGGTCGACCCGACGGTGTTCCGGTGGGACGGTCGTTGGTGGTTGTTCGGTACCGACCGCGACCGCGGCTCGAACGAGGTGCTCCGGGCCTGGTGGTCCGAGGAGCTGCAGGGCCCGTGGACCCGCCACCGGGTGGACCCGTTGCTGGTGGACGTCACCGCGGCGCGGCCCGCGGGTGCGCCGTTCGTGCGCGACGGCGTGCTGTACCGGCCGGCCCAGCGGTGTGCGCCCCGCTACGGCTCGGCGGTCGCGCTCATGCGGGTGGACCGGCTGGACCCCGACGGGTTCACCCAGACGGAGGTGGCCCGTGTCGTCCCGGACCCGCTCGGCCCCTGCCCGCACGGGGTTCACACCGTCTGGGACTGCGACGGGGTGACATTGGTCGACGGCAACCGCCGGTCGTTCTCGCTGCCCGTGGTCCGCCGCGAGCTGCGGGCCCGCCTCGGCCGCTGAGGGCCCGCCGCGACCGCGGCTCGGCCCGCCGATCTGAGCGACCTGTGGGGGAGTGGCGCCGCCGTCGCCGGTCCGGGGCCCGGACCTGAGAAACTGTCCACGACCCCGCCGCCCGGCGGGTCGGACGAGCCGGACCACGGCGACCCGGACCAGAAGGAGCGACCCAAGTGAGCGACGAGCCCGAGGCGCGGATCCTGCTGGTGGAGGACGAGGTGGCCCTGGCCGACGGCGTGGTCCGCGGGCTCACCGCCGAGGGCTTCGCGGTGGAGGTGGCCCACGACGGGCTCGCCGGCCTGGAGAAGGCCCGTGACGAGTCGATCGACGCCATCGTGCTCGACATCATGCTGCCGGGCATGAACGGGTACCGGATCTGCCGCGCGTTGCGGGAGGAGGGTGTGGGGACCCCGATCCTGATGCTCACCGCCAAGCAGGGCGAGTACGACGAGGCGGAGGCGCTCGACACCGGAGCGGACGACTTCCTCTCCAAGCCGTTCTCCTACGTGGTGCTCGTGGCCCGGCTGCGGGCGCTGCTGCGCCGGTCCGCCGACGGTCGGGCCCAGCCGATCGTGATCGGTGACCTCTCCCTCGACCCGCTCGCCCGGACCTGCCGCCGGGGTGCCACCGACATCTCGCTCACCACCCGCGAGTACGAGCTGCTCGAGGCGCTGATGCGCAAGCCCGGTCAGGTGGTGGGGAAGCAGGACCTGCTCGAGAAGGTGTGGGGGGACGACTTCGAGGGCGACCCGAACGTCGTCGAGGTGTACATCGGCTACCTGCGCCGGAAGATCGACCGCCCGTTCGGCCGCAACGACATCGAGACCGTGCGCGGCGTCGGCTACCGCATCCGGGCCGGGGACGATGACTGAGCCGGCCCCGACCGTCGCCCCCCGCCCCGCGACCCCGCGGGTGCCGGTGCGGATCCGTGTCGCCGGCTCGGTCCGCTTCCGCCTCGCGGTCACCGTCGCGTTGGTGGTCGGCGTGTCGCTGTACGGCGGCGGCACGCTGTTGGTGCGATGGGTGGAGGCCACGCTCATCAACGACCTCCGGGTGCGCAACGAACGGGTGACCGCGGCGATGGCCGACTCGCTCACGAGGGGCCAGGTGCCCGCGGAGCTCTTCTCGTCGCCGTCACAGATCGAGGACCGGCTCGACCAGGAGATGGCGGGCACCGGGCTGCTCGGCCGGGCCCAGGACCTCCAGCAGGTGATCTCGACCACCTACTTCTACCTGGACGGCCCCGCCTTCACCCGCCTCAAGGTCCGCGGGGTCGACAGCGACGGTCGTCTGGTGCTGTTCGGGCGGGAGGTCCCCTCGCTGCCCGACCAGCAGCAGGCCGTCGAGGTCACCGCCGACGTGCCCACCCAGTGGGGCGCACTGACGATCCACGCGGTGTCGCCCCTCGACGAGATCGACCGTTCCGTGTCGACCCTGCGCGGGGCGCTCTGGCTGGTACTGCCGTTCCTGGCGTTGGCCGCCGGTGCCGTCACCTGGCTGATCGCCGGCCAGGCCCTGGCCCCCGTGGCCACGATGACCCGCCGCGTGCGGGAGCTGAGCGCCACGAACCTCGACGCACGCGTCCCGGTGCCGCCGAGCAACGACGAGATCGCCCTCCTGGCCCGGACGATGAACGACATGCTCGACCGTCTGGAGCGCGCCTCGATGAAGGAGCGGCAGTTCGTCAGCGACGCCTCGCACGAACTCCGGTCCCCGGTGGCATCGATCCGCACGCAGCTGGAGACGGCGTTGCGCTACCCGGACGATGTCGACTGGCCCGACGTGGCCCGGGTCGTCCTCGCCGAGGACGAACGCCTCGAGCACCTGGTGGGCAACCTGCTGGCCATGGCCCGCCTCGAGGAGGGCCGGCTCGGTCCGCGGGGCGACGTGGACCTCGACGAGCTCGTCATGGCGCAGGCCCCGCGGCTGCGCGACCTCGTGGAGCTCGACCTCTCGGCCGTGTCGGCCGGTCGTGTCTGGGGCAACGGCGACGAACTCACCAGCGTGGTCCGGAACCTGCTCGACAACGCGGCGCGCCACGCGCGAGGCCGGGTGGCGGTGTCGGTCTCGGAACAGGGCCCCTGGGTGTTGCTGACGGTGGCTGACGACGGTGCCGGTGTGCCGGCCGAGCAGCGTGAGCAGGTCTTCGAGCGCTTCGCCCGGCTCCAGGAGGGTCGCAGCCGTGACTCCGGCGGGACCGGGCTCGGGCTGGCCCTCACCCGGCGGATCGTGGAGCACCACGGCGGGCGCATCCACGTGGAGGACGGGCCGCTCGGCGGTGCGCGCTTCGTCGTGTCGCTCCCTGCTGCCGGCGCGGCGGGCCCCGGTCCGGCGGCGAGGGGACGGGACACGGCCGGGGAGGCCGAGCCGGTGCTCAGCCGGCCAGGCTGAGCACGTCGGGCTGGTCGGCCAGGAACCGCTCGAACGCCGGTCGCGGCAGCGGCGGTGCGAACAGGAACCCCTGCACGAGGTCGCAGCCGGCCTCCACGAGGAAGTCCCGCTGGTCGTCGGTCTCGACCCCCTCGGCCACCGCCACGATGCCGAGGTTGTGGGCCAGCGTGAGGATCGCCCTCGTGATGCTCCCCGAGCGCAGGTCGTGGAGGTCGCCGACGAACTTCCGGTCGATCTTCAGGGTGTGGAGCGGCAGGGAGTGCAGGTAGCTGAGCGACGAGTAGCCGGTGCCGAAGTCGTCGAGCGCGATCAGGAAGCCCAGGTCGTCGAGCTCCTCGAGTCGCCCGGCGGCGGCCCGCAGGTCCTGCACGAGCAGGCTCTCGGTGATCTCGAGCTCGAGCCGGTCGGGTGTGATGCCGGCGGCGTCGAGGGTGCGCGACAGTCGCTCGGTGAACTGCCGCTGCTCGAACTCCGTGGCGGAGATGTTCACCGCGATCCGAGCGTGGTCGGGCAGCAGTCCCTCGCGGCTCCAGCGGGCGATGTCCTCGGCGACCGTGGACAGCACCACGTCGCTGATCGCCACGATCGAGCCGGTGGCCTCGGCGGTGGGGATGAACAGCGACGGCGGCACCGGGCCCCTGGTCGGGTGGTGCCAGCGCACGAGGGCCTCCGCGGCGGCCACCTCGCCGGTGCGCAGGTCGATGATCGGCTGGTAGTGCACGTCGAGTGCTCGTTGCGCTGCGGCGAGACGGAGGTCGCGGTCCAGCACGAGCCCGGTGCGGGTGCGCTCGTCGAGCGTGGCGTCGTAGAAGCGCAACCGGTGCCTCGACTCCGCCCGTCCGGTGGAGAGTGCCCGGTCCGCGGCCATGAGGAGGTCGGCGGGGGTGACCGCGTCGCCGGGGGTGCGGGCCACGCCCACCGACGCGGTCAGGCGCAGGTCGAGGTCGCCCACGCCGTAGGGGGCGCCGAGGCGCCGCTGCAGTTCTTCGGCGATGCGTCGGAGGCGGGCGTCGAAGGCGAGCGCGGCGTCGTCACCCGTGACGACCACCAGGAACTCGTCGACCCCCATCCGCCCGACCTCGAGTCGCCGGTCCGCGAGGTCGCGGAGGCGTTCGGCGGCCTGGGCCAGCACCTGGTCGCCCACCACCGGACCGAAGGTGTCGTTGACCGTGCGGAAGTTGTCGAGGTCGACGTGCAGCACCCCGACGCGTCGTGTGCCGTCGCCGTCGGCCGTACCCCCCTCGACGGCCTGCTCGACCAGGGCGGCGATGCGCGCCCGGGACCACAGGCCGGTGAGGGGATCGGTGGCCAGCAGCCGCTGGACGACCTCGTCGGCCCGCCGCGACTCGGTGAGGTCCGAGAGCACCACCAGGATCCCGTCGGAGTGGTCGGGAGCCCCGGCGCGGGCGGGCAGCGGGTGGGCGTTCATGAGGAACCAGGCCCGGTCGCCCCGGCCGCGGTCGACGCTGTGCACGGGGCCGCGTTCGGGGTGCCCCGTGCGGAGGGTGCGCACGGCCGGTGAATCGGTGGTCTCGACCGGTCGGCCCGATTCGTCGTGCGCCACCCACGGTGGGTCGTAGACGGAGCGGTCGAGCAGTTGCGGGGCGGGCAGGCCCATGACCTCGCAGAACACGTGGTTCACCGCCGCGATGCGTCCGGTGGGGTCGACCACGGCCACCCCTTCGTCGAGCGCGTGGATCGCCGCGGCCAGGAGCTGGGCGGGTGCGGCGCCCTCACCGGCCTCGGTGGCGTGCCCCACCGCGAGGACCACGTCGTGGCGCAGCGTGACGTGACGGCGCAGGTCGAGCTCGACCGGCAAGGTGGCGCCCTCGCCGTGCAGCAACCGTGCCGGCATCCGGTGGCGCCGTCCGCCGCTGAGGTGGTCGAGCAACAGTCGCCACCCCTCGGGCGGCAGCGTGGGGGAGAGCAGGTCGCCGAACGGACGGCCGACGAGGTCGTCGCGCCGGCGGCCGAGCCGGGCTGCGGCCGACGGGTTGAGATCCACCACGGTGCCGTCGGCCGCCTCGAGGACCCACACGGGGTCCTCGAACTGGTCCAGCAGTTCGGCCGCCAGGTCGGCTGTGGAGCCCAACACCTCGAGGTTCCCTCTCTGCGTCCGTCGGGCCCCCGGACGGCCGGGGGACGATGCCCGTCGAGACTACGGATCTCACGCTGCGTGGCGGTGGATGCCCGCGTCGCGGACGAGGTGCAACCGGGGACGCGCCCGGCGGCGGTGTCTCAGCCGGGGATGCG
>CAIPVR010000078.1 GCA_903868545.1 uncultured Actinomycetes bacterium | reverse complement strand
GTGATCCCCGCGGCGGGGCTCGGGACGAGGTTCCTCCCGGCCACGAAGGCCCAGCCGAAGGAGATGCTCCCGGTCGTCGACAAGCCCGCCATCCAGTACGTGGTGGAGGAGGCGGTCGCCGCCGGTATCGACGACATCCTCATCATCACGGGCCGCAACAAGCGCTCCCTCGAGGATCACTTCGACCGGAACTTCGAACTCGAGTACCAGCTGCAGTCGAAGGGCAAGACCGGCGACCTCGCCGAGGTGGTGGAGCTCGCCGAGCTCGCCGACATCCACTTCGTCCGCCAGGGGGAGCCGCTCGGACTGGGCCACGCCGTGTCGGTGGCCCGCAAGCACGTGGGCAAGGACCCGTTCGTGGTGATGCTCGGCGACGACATCATGGACGAGCACTCCACGGTGCTCGCCGACATGATCAAGACCTTCGACGAGACCGAGTCCTCGGTCGTGGCGCTCATGGAGGTGCCGATCGAGGAGATCTCGGCCTACGGGTGCGCGGCGGTGGAGGACCGCGACGGCTCGGTGTGCCGGATCACCGAGATCGTGGAGAAGCCGGCACCGGAAGTGGCGCCGTCGAACCTCGGCGTGATGGGGCGCTACCTGTTCACCCCGGAGATCTTCGAGGAGCTCGACCACGTGGAGCCCGGCGTGGGTGGCGAGATCCAGCTCACCGACGCCATCGCCCGGCTGCTGGCCGACCAGCAGGTGCTCGGCTACGTGTTCTCCGAGGGCCGCTTCGACATCGGCAAGAAGATCGACTACCTGCGGGCGACCGTGGAGCTCGCGCTGCGGCGCGAGGACCTCGGGCCCGAGTTCCGCCAGTTCCTCGCCGAGGTCTGCCGGCGCGAGGGTCTGGCCTGACTCACCCCGTCGCGCCGCCGGGGTCCGTCCCGGCGGGCATCATGGCGCCGTGATCCCGCTCGACGACGCCTGGGCGCACGTGCACGACGCCGTGCCCCGCCTCCCGGTCGCCACCGTCACGGTGCCCGACGCACTGGGCCTCGTCCTCGCCGCTCCGGTGGTGGCGACCGCGGCGGTCCCCCCGTTCGACAACTCTGCCGTGGACGGTTTCGCCGTCCGGGCCGCCGACGTGACGGCCCCGGGGACGGAACTGCCGGTCGTGGGGGAGGTGGCTGCCGGCGCCGTGGCGCAGGGTCCGCTCGAGCCGGGCGGCGCCGTGCGGATCATGACGGGCGCGCCGATGCCCGACGGGGCCGACGCCGTGGTCATGGTGGAGGACTCCGAGGTGGTCCGATCCGCCGACGGTACCGAGCGGGTGCGGCTGTCGGTGGTGCCGGGACGGCACCGTCACGTCCGTCCGGCCGGCGACGACGTCCGGCCCGGCGACCTCGTGCTCGAGTCCGGCACCGTGCTCGGCGAGGCGCACCTCGGGCTGCTGGCCACCCTGGGCCGGGCGGAGGTGGAGGTCCACCGGCGCCCCGTGGTGGGGGTGCTCTCCACCGGCGACGAACTGGTGCCGCCCGGCCGTCCGCTCGCCCCCGGCCAGATCCACGACAGCAACCGGGTGACGCTGCTCGCGCTCTGTCGTTCCGCCGGGTTCGACGCGGTCGACCTGGGCCTGCTCGGCGACGACGAGGCCCCGCTGGAGTCGGCGCTGCTCGATGCCGCCGCACGCTGCGACGCGGTGCTCACCAGCGGGGGAGTGTCGATGGGTGACCACGACCCGGTGAAGGCGGTGCTCGCCCGGATCGCCCGCATGCGTTGGATGCAGGTGGCGATCAAGCCGGCCAAGCCGTTCGCGTTCGGCCTGCTCGACGGGCCGGCCGGCCGGCCGGTCCCGGTGTTCGGGCTCCCCGGCAACCCGGTGAGCTCGCAGGTGAGCTTCGAGCTGTTCGCCCGGCCCGGCATCCGGGTGATGGGCGAGCACCCGTCGCCGCACCGGCCTCGGGTGGCGGCCCGGGCCGGCGAGGCCTTCGCCCGCCGGGCCGACGGCAAGGTGCACTTCGTGAGGGTGCGCCTGTCCCAGGACGGCGGACTCGGGTTCGTGGCCACCTCCGCGGGCGCCCAGGGTTCCCACCAGCTGTCGGGGATGGCCGCAGCCGACGGGCTGGCGGTGCTCCCCGACGGCGCCGGTGCCGCGGTCGGCGACCGGCTGGAGGTGCTGCTGCTCCGGTGATGGCCGTGGCCCCGTAGCATCCGTGTCGTGCCCGCCCTCGTCGACACCTTCGGCCGGGTCCACCGTGACCTGCGGATCTCGGTGACCGACCGCTGCAACTTCCGTTGCGGGTACTGCATGCCCGAGGAGGGCATGGACTGGCTCCCCCGGTCGGAGCTCCTCACGTTCGAGGAGATCGAGCGGGTGGCGGCCCTCCTGGTCGGCCGCTTCGGGGTGGACTCGATCCGGCTCACCGGCGGCGAGCCCACGGTGCGGGCCCACCTGCCCGTGCTGATCGGCAAGCTGGCGGCGCTCGGCGTGGACCTCGCCCTCACCACCAACGGCGCCGGACTCGCCGGGTGCGCGCACGACCTGCGGGCGGCGGGCCTCGGACGGATCAACATCTCGCTCGACACGCTGAGGGCCGACCGCTTCGAGGAGCTCACCCGGCGCGACGACCTCCACCGGGTGGTCGCCGGGATCGACGCCGCGGTGGCGGCCGGTCTCCACCCGGTGAAGGTGAACACCGTGGTGATGCGCGACGTCAACGACGACGAGCTCGTCGACCTGGCGCGTTTCGGCCGGGAGCGGGGGGTGGTCGTGCGATTCATCGAGTTCATGCCGCTCGACGCCCAGGGGGCCTGGGAGCGCGACCGGGTGGTGGCCCAGCGCGAGATCGTCGAGCGGATCCACGAGGTGTTCCCGCTCGCCCCGGTGGACCGGGGCCACGACCCCGCCGGACGGTTCCGCTACCTCGACGGTGGGGGTGAGATCGGTGTGATCCCGAGCGTCACCGAGCCGTTCTGCGGTGCCTGCGACCGGATCCGGCTCACCTCCGAGGGCCGGCTCCGCAACTGCCTGTTCGCCGTCGAGGAGACCGATCTGCGCGCCGTGCTGCGCGGCGGCGGCTCCGACGACGACCTCGCCCGGGCCGTCGAGTCGTGCGTGGCCGCCAAGTGGGAGGGGCACGCGATCGGTCGCGTGCGGTTCGTGCGGCCCGAGCGGTCGATGTCGCAGATCGGCGGCTGAGGACCC
>CAIPVR010000077.1 GCA_903868545.1 uncultured Actinomycetes bacterium | reverse complement strand
GTCGGTCTGCGCGGAGTGCAACGACCTGTCGCTGCGCATCCCCGGCCTGGCCGCCACGACCGACTGAGCCCACCCCGCGCGGTCGGTAACGTCGCCGGCGTGCGACTCCTCATCGCCCGCTGCTCGGTCGACTACGACGGCCGTCTCACCGCCCACCTGCCCGAGGCCACCCGCCTCCTGATGGTGAAGGCCGACGGCTGCGTGGCCATCCACGCCGACGGCGGCGCCTACAAGCCGCTCAACTGGATGAACGCGCCGAACACGCTGGTCTGCACCGATGAGGAGTGGGTGGTCACCAACCCGAAGGGTGAGCGGCTCACGATCCACCTCCACGAGGTGCTCTCGGACAGCTCCCACGACCTCGGCGTGGACCCCGGCCTGCAGAAGGACGGCGTGGAGGCCCACCTACAGGTGCTGCTCGCCGGGAACCCGTCGGCCATCGCCGAGGGCCTCACGCTGGTGCGCCGGGAGTTCCCCACCGACATCGGACCGGTCGACCTGCTCTGCCGCGACGCAGAGGGCCAGGCGGTCGCCGTGGAGATCAAGCGCCGCGGCGAGATCGACGGCGTCGAACAACTCACCCGATACCTCGAACGAATGGAACGCGACCCGGCCCTGCGCGGCGTCCGGGGTGTGTTCGTCGCCCAGGTCGTCAAGCCGCAGGCCCGCGTGCTGGCGGAGTCGCGGGGCATCGACTGGGTGGAGGTGGACTACGACGGCCTGCGCGGGCTGGAGTCCGACGAGTTGCGGCTGTTCTGACCCGGCGATCCGTGGGCGGGCCGGCCCGCAGAACGCCCCGGCTCATCCGTCACGTGACCCGGCCACCTGCCGATCGATCCACGCCAGCACCGCGGGGGCGAACGCGCCCATGCTCTTGTGCTCGAGCGTTCCGGCCGGCAGCGAGCGGATGGTGGCGGCGAGCCGGGCGAGGTCCTCGGGCCGGTCGGCGAGGGCGCCGAGCAGGTCCTGGTGGATCCGGATCCCGAACACGACCGCCCCCGTCACCGGCAGCCGCACCAGGGTCTGGCGCTCGACCCGCAGCCACACCGCCGCCGGCACGTCGTCGGGTCCCAGGTCCGCCGGCTCGGTGCGGTACTTGCCGCCGGGCTGGTAGAGCGTCGGGTCGTCGGTCAGGTTCCAGTTCAGCCGCCAGCGTGGGGCGTCGGGCGTGAGCCGGTCGAGGAAGCGGTCGACCGGGTCACCGAGCTGCTCGTCGTAGCCGGCGACCGGGCGGTGCACCTCCCGCACCGGCAGTCCGAGCTTGTCGGCCAGCACCCACCTCGTCGGGAAGCACACGCACGCCGCGGCCAGCACCCACCGGTCCCGGGCATCGGGCACGTGGACGCACCAGTCCTCCTGCACCAGCAGGCCCGCCGACACGACCGGGTGCAGGTCCGGCTCGGTCCGGGCGGTATGGCCCCGGCGGACGCACTCCCCCGCCACCAGGTCCCGCAGCTCCACCGACGCGGCGAACGCCGCGCCGAGCGGGTCGTCCGCCAGGCCCACGACGTCGGCCGGGCGCTCGGCGAGCAGCCGCTGCTTCTCGGCGAGCATCGGGGCGCGGTCCTCGTCGAACTCAAGCCACTCGCCCGGCACCACCGGGCGGAGCCCCATGCGCAGGCGCGAGCCGTCGCCGGTGAACGGCAGGTGGCGCGGGCGGTCAGTCGACGGTGCAGGCACCGCTGTCGAGCACCACGCGGCCGTCGCCGCCGAGCGTGCGGAACACCCCGCCTGCGTCGGTGCGCCAGATCTCCACGGTCAGTTCCTCGCCGGGGAACACGGGCGACGAGAAGCGACCCTCCACCGACCGGAGCCGGGCCGGATCCGCGTCGCACAGCTCGCGCAGCAGCGCCCGGCCGGTGAAGCCGTAGGTGCACAGGCCGTGCAGGATCGGCCGGTCGAAGCCCGCCAGGGCGGCGAACGACGGGTCGGAGTGCAGCGGGTTGCGGTCACCCGACAGCCGGTAGAGGAAGGCCTGCTCCGGCCGGGTGGTCAGCCGGACCGACGCGTCCGCGGCGCGCTCCGGCGGCTCGTTGCGGGGACCGGAGGGGCCACGCTCGCCACCCCACCCACCCTCGCCACGGATGAACGCCGCCATCACCACGTCGAAGAGTGGCTCGCCGTCCGCCACCAGGTGGGAGCGGCTGGTGATCTCCACCACCGCGCCCTTGCCCTTGTCCCAGATGGCCGAGATCTCCGCGGTGGTCGACACGGCGCCCGCCACCGGGATCTCGCGGTGCAGCACGATGCGCTCCTCCCCGTGCACGAGCATCGCCGGGTTGAACGTGCCGATGGAACCGAACGCCGCGGCCACGCTGGGCAGCACCACGGCGAACGTGGGCAGCACCCGCTGCTCCACGTCGATCGAGTTCTCCGTCACGAAGGGCAGCTCGGCCCGGTCCAGCGGGTCCTGACCCGCACCCACGCCCACGGCGTAGAGGAGCGCGTCACGCGACGTCCACGAGGTCTCCGCCGGCTCGCTGGTGGTGCCGACGGCGTCGGGGTTGATGGGCATGGGTTCTCCTCCGGTGTTCAGGTGCGATCAGGCGGGCCGGTCGGCCCCGTTCATGTCGGCGGGCGGCCGGGCCCGGGCCAGCAGGTCCTCCACCAGCGGGCCCACCAGCGCGGGGTCGTCGACCGGTTCGACCGTGGGGCCGCGGTGCCAACCCTCGGCCACGCCGAGCACGCGGCCGGACGCCTCGAAGACCCGGCCGGTCACGGCCGATGACTCCTCGGAGGCGAGCCAGCCGACGATCGGCGCGATCCAGCGGGGCGACATCGCCTCCCTCGCCTCGTCCGGTGCGGCGCCCATCCCCAGCCCCTCGGTCATCCGGGTGAGCGCCGCAGGGGCCACCGCGTTGACCGTCACCCCGTAGCGGGCGAGTTCGAGGGACGCGATGAACGTGAAGGCCGCGATGCCCGCCTTGGCCGCGCCGTAGTTCGTCTGGCCGGGATTGCCGTAGATCCCCGACACCGAGGTGGTGTTCACCGCGCGGGCCACGGGCCGGTCCCCGGAGCCCTCGTCGGACGCCACGTCGTCGCCGTTCGCCACCGCATCGCCGCCCAGGGTCCGGATCTCGCGCACCACGTCGTGCGCCGGTCCCTCGGTGGGCACGCCCGAGCCGTCCATCTCGCCGCCGAGGTCGTTGACCACCACGCTGGCGCCCTCGCGGGCCAGCAGCAGCGCGTACTCACGGCCGATCCCACGACCGGCACCGGTGACCACGCAGATCCGTCCCTCGCAGATGCCCACCGGTCCCCCTGACGTCCGGGCCGCTCCCGCCGGAGGATCCCTCTGATCGCCGCAGGTGGCAGTGCCACGATCCGCGCCCGGCGGTGCGCGACCCTAGTGGCCGTGTCCGCCCCCCGGAAGGCCGTGCTGGCCGTCGTGGCCGCCCCACTGGCGCTGATCGCCGTGCTCGCCGCGGCCTGGGGGATCGACGCGTTCCTCCACCGGGACACGGTGCTGCGCAACGTGCAGGTGGCGGGCGTGGCCGTGGGTGGCGACACGGAGGCGGAGGCCACCTCGTCGGTGCGCCGCCTCGCCACCCGCTTCGCCGCCACCCCCGTGCGGATCGACACCGGCGAGTTCACGCTCGACTCCACCGCCGCCGACCTCGGCATGACCGTCGACGTGCGGCGCACCACGGACGCGGCGTTGGACGCCCGCCGCGACGACCCGCTCCCCACCCGCCCCGTCCGCTGGGCCCGTTCCCTCGTCACCCCCACCGAGGTGCCGGTCCGCCTGTCGGTGGACTCGGCGAAGCTCACCTCCGCACTCGGCGACCTCGAGGGCCAGCGGCGCACCCTGCCCGTCGAGCCGTCGCTCACCGGCACCGTCGACGGCGTGACCGTGGTGCCCGGCAGCAACGGCACCGAGCTCACCACCAACGACGTGGTGCGGGCGCTGCCCTTCGAGCTCGACGACGTGGGGCCGCCGATCGCGGCGAAGGTGAAGCGGTCCACCGTGCCCCCCTCGGTCAGCGACGCCGAGGCCCAGGCCCTCGCCGACCGCGCGAACGGCGTGACCGACGGCAGCATCAAGGTCACCTCGGGGTCCCAGACCTTCGACCTCGCCGGCAAGGACCTCCGGCCCGCGTTCACCGTGGCCCTCGACGGGCCGGCCGGCGACCAGACGGCCCGGCTCTCCATGGACCCGGCGAAGGTCGCCGAGGTGCTGTCGAGGAAGTCGCCCGCCGCGGCCGCCAACCCCACCGGCGTGCGGTTCACCATCCAGGGCGGCACCCCGGTGCCCGTGCCGGGCAAGGACGCCCAGGTGTGCTGCGCCCCCCAGGCCGCGGACGTGCTGGTGGGCGCGCTGCTCGAGGGGAAGAAGGAGGTCACGCTGCCCACCCGCACCGTCACCGCGGCGGAGGGCGTCGAGTGGGCCAAGGGCCTCGGCGTGAACCAGGTGGTGGGCGAGTTCACCACCCAGCACCCCGCCGGTCAGCCCCGCGTGACCAACATCCACCTCATCTCCGACGCGATGCGGGGCGTGCTGATCCCACCCGGCCAGACCATGTCGGTCAACGACACCGTCGGACGCCGCACCAAGGAGAAGGGCTACGTGGTGGCCCCCGTCATCGAGAACGGGAAGATGAGCGAGGACGTCGGCGGAGGGGTCAGCCAGTTCGCCACCACGCTGTTCAACGCGGCGTTCTTCGCCGGCCTCGACATCCCCGCCTACATGGCCCACACCAAGTACATCAGCCGCTATCCGTTCGGCCGGGGGGCCACACTCGCCTACCCGAGCGTCGATCTGAAGATCCGCAACAACACGCCCTACGGCGTGGTGGTGTGGCCCAGCTACACGAACACGTCGGTGACGGTGCAGCTGTGGTCGACGCCGTACGTCTCGGGCCGCCAGACCGGACAGAACAAGTCGAGCGGCTGCGGGCAGGTCGTCACCGAACGCACCCGCACCTGGACCGACGGGCGCACCGCGACCGACACCTTCCGGGCCAACTACGACTGCGAGCCCGAGTAGCCGCGACCGGCGCGCCCGGCGCCGCCGGGACGTGACCTCCGGCACCGCCGTACGCTGTGCCCATGACCGAGCAGCCCGTCGACGAGGTCCGTTTCGAGCACCGGATGAGCGACGCCGACGCGCTCATGTGGACGATCGAGAAGGACCCGATGCTGCGGTCCACGATCACGATGGTGGTGGTGCTCGACGGGACGGTCGACCCGGTCGCCTACCGCACCACGTTCGAACGCACGAGCAGGGCGGTTCCCCGGCTGCGCCAGCGGGTGCGCTCCAACCCCTTGTCGCTGGCCCCGCCCCGGTGGGAGGTGGATCCGAACTTCGACCTCGGCTACCACCTCCGCTTCGCCCGGGTGCCCGGCGCCGGCACCATGGCCGACCTCCTCGCCATGGCCGAACCGCTCGCCATGCAGGGCTTCGACCGGGCCCGTCCGCTGTGGGAGTGCACGCTGGCCGACGGACTCGAGGGCGGCCGCTCCGCGATGGTGATGAAGGTCCACCACGCGATCACCGACGGGGTGGGCGGGGTGCGCCTGATGCTCGAACTGTTCGACCTCGAGCCCGACGCCCCCGAGCGACCGATGCCGCCCGCGCCCCCGGTGCACGTGATGGGCCAGGCCGAACGTTTCGTCGACGCGTTCCAGCACACCACCCGGCGCCAGCTCGGCATGGCCCGACGGTTCCTCGCCGACGGCGGCGCAGGCCTCGGCGACGCGGTGGGCGACCCGATGGGCACGCTGGGCTCGGCCACCGAGTTGGCGGCGTCCGTCGCCCGGATCATGCGGCCGGTCAGCCACCCGCTGTCACCCGTGATGACGGGCCGGTCGCTGTCCAACCACTTCGAGGTGATGACGCTGCCGCTGGACATGGCCAAGAAGGCCGGCAAGTCGATCGGCGGCACGCTGAACGACACGTTCGTCTCGGGCCTGGCGCTGGGAATGGCCCGCTACCACCGGGAGCACGGCGTGGACCTCCCGGCGCTGCGCATGGGGATGCCGATCAACGTGAGGACGGGGTCGGTGGAGGTGGCCGGCAACGCCTTCGTGCCCGCCCGCTTCGAGATCCCGGTTGACGACGACGACCCGCAGGACCTGATGCGGGCCATCCGGGCCCGCATGATCGCTGCCCGGGACGAGCCCGCGAACCAGCTCGTGGAGCCGCTGTCGAACATCCTCAACCGGCTGCCCACCTCGGTGATCACCCAGATCTTCGGGACGATGATGAAGGGTCTCGACTTCCAGGCCTCGAACGTGCCGGGCTGCCCGGTGCCGGTGTACCTGCTCGGCGTGCCGGTGGAAGCGCTCGTGCCGTTCGGCCCGCTGGCGGGAGCGGCGGCGAACATCACGCTGCTCAGCTATCAGAACGACCTGAACATCGGGGTGAACGTCGACCCGGCGGCGGTGCCCGACACGGAGCGTTTCGGCGCCTGCGTGCGACAGGGCTACGACGAGATCCTCGGCCTCGTCTGACCCTCCCCGCACCCGCCCTGCCCCTTCCCCTGCCCCTGCCCCCCATCCCGTTCTGTTCGTCGTTCTCCACCGCTGGCGGGGGTGAACGACGAACAGAACGGGGTCTTGGGGCCGGAGCGGTGCGGGGGCGGTGCGGGTGGGAGGCGGCCGCCACGGGCCCGTAGCCTGACGGCGTGACCGAGCCGGACCGTCCCCGCACCACCGACGTGGTGGTCGTCGGCGCCGGACCGGCGGGCTCCGCGGCCGCCATCACGCTGGCCCGGGCCGGCCTCGACGTGACCGTGCTCGACCGGGCGAGGTTCCCCAGGGACAAGATCTGCGGCGATGGCCTCACCACCGGCGCCCTCCGGCTCCTCGACGGCCTCGGCCTCGACCCGGCGGCCGTGGCGTCGTGGAACGACGTGCACGACTGCTACGTGAGCGGACCCACCGGGGTGACGCGCCGGTTCCCCCTGCCCCGCGGCGCCGGGCGCTTCGCCGCCGTGGCCACCCGGCTGGACCTCGACGCCGCCCTGGTCGACCTGGCCCGCAAGGAGGGGGCGGTCGTCCGGGAGGGTCGCACCGTCACCGCAGCGACGGAGGACGCCGACGGCGTGGAGCTCACTGTGGACGGCGGTGACACCCCGGAGCGCATCCGGGCGCGCTGGGTGGTCGCGGCCGACGGCATGTGGTCGCCGATGCGCAAGTACCTCGGCGTGGCCGCGCCCGGCTACCGGGGTGACTGGCACGCCTTCCGCCAGTACTTCTCGGACGTCACCGGCCCGGCCTCGGAGGACCTGTACGTGCGGTTCGAGGCCGACCTCCTTCCCGGCTACTTCTGGGCCTTCCCGCTCGCCGGGGGTCGGGCGAACGTGGGCTTCGGCATCGAGCGGGGCGGCAAGGTGGCCGTGGGCGACATGGGCCCCCTGTGGCGCGACCTGCTGGCCCGCCCCGCCATGGCGGAACTGCTCGGGCCCGACGCCCGACCCGACGGCCCGCACCGGGCCTGGCCGATCCCGGCCCGGGTGGGCCGGTTGACGCCGGCCACCCGTCGGACCCTCTTCGTCGGCGATGCCGTGGCTGCGTGCGACGTGATGACCGGCGAGGGGATCGGCCAGGCGTTGCTCACCGGGATGCGGGCCGCCGAGGCCGTACGTGACCGCGGAGCGCTCGGCGACGCTGCCACCGTGTACGCGGCCCAACTGCACGACGACCTGGTCGCGGACGACCGGATGTCCACCCTGTTGGTGCGTGCCCTCCGGCACCGCAAGGGCGCCCGGGCTGCCATCCGGGTGGCCGGCGCCACGCCGTGGACCCGCCGCAACTTCGCCCGCTGGCTGTTCGAGGACTACCCCCGCGCCGTGGTGGTCACACCCCGCCGCTGGCACCCCCGCCTGTTCTCCTCGCCCGGCGCCTACGCCGGCTGAGGTCCTGTCGGGCGCACACCCACGCCCATCCGCGCACACCGTGCGCCGGGGCCTCCGGCCCCACGGCCCGGTCGTCCGGGGCCTACGATCGCCGCCCATGCGCACGCGACTGACCGAGGCCCTGAAGGTGGAACACCCGGTGATGCTCGCCGGGATGGGCGGGGTGAGCTACTCCCGTCTGGTGGCTGCGGTCTCCGCCGCCGGCGGCTTCGGCTGCCTCGGCGCCTCCACCATGGGCGACGAGCAGATGGTCGCCGAGATCGCCGCGGTCCGCTCCCTGACCGACCGGCCGTTCGGCGTGGACCTCCTGACCGCCGCTCCCCAGGACATGCCGGCGAAGGTCCAGGCGATCATCGACGGCGGGGCCAGCGTGTTCGTGGCGGGCCTCGGCGTGCCCCGGGAGGTGATCGACCAGTGCCACGAGCAGGACGTGCTGGTGGTCAACATGTGCGGAAAGGTCCACCACGCGGTGGCCGCGGTGGAGGCCGGCTGCGACCTCGTCGTCGCCCAGGGGACCGAGGCCGGCGGCCACACGGGCCAGGTGGCGACCATGGCGCTGGTGCCCCAGGTGGTGGACGCCGTGGGCGGTGAGGTTCCGGTCGTGGCGGCCGGCGGGATCACCGATGGCCGCGGCCTGGCTGCGGCACTCACCCTCGGCGCCGACGGCGTGTGGGTGGGCACCCGCTTCATCGCCACGCCCGAGGCCCGGGCGGTGCCCGGGTACAAGGACCGCCTGCTGGCCTCCGACGAGGCCGGCACGGTCATCACCCGCGCCTACACCGGCAAGACGTGCCGGGTCCTGCGGACCACCTACGTGGAGGAGTTCGAGGCCTCGGGGGCACGGCCCGAGCCGTTCCCCGGCCAGGTGATCCGGTCGATGACCGACGGCGCCAACCACCTCGGCGGCGGCGAGGACACGCCCGACGTGGATCCCGACCGGGAGTTCATGCCGGCGGGCCAGGGCGTGGGGGCGATCACCGAACTGGTCCCGGCGGGTGACCTGGTGCGCTCCTTCGTCGACGAGGCGACCGCCGCCCTGGGGCGGGCCGACGCCCTGGCCTGATCCGCCCCGGCACCCGGCCGGATCCGACCCGCGACCTGCATCCGTCCGGGGTGCCCGCGACGAATACCGGCCGTGAGCGTTCTGTCCTCCGTCACCGCACCCGACATCGTCATCTTCCTCGCCACGTTCGTGGTGATGGAGGCCGTCGCCGCAGCCGAGCACCGCTGGGCCATGCACGGCTTCGCCTGGGGATGGCACCGCAGCCACCACCTGCCGCCGGTGGGACGGGTCGACAAGAACGACCGGTTCCCGTTCGTCTTCGCCGGCCTCGCGATCGGCCTGTTCCTCGCCGGCACCAACGTCGACGCCCTGCGATTCCTCGTCCCGGTGGCCGCCGGGATCACCGCCTACGGCGCCGTGTACTTCCTCGTCCACGACGTCTACATCCACGGCCGCCTCGGCGGCCGGCACCTGCCGCGGATCGCACCGCTCGAGCGCCTCGCCGAGGCCCATGCGCTGCACCACCGCTTCAACGCGGCGCCCTACGGGATGCTCGCGCCGGTGGTGCCCGCCGACATCCGCGAGAAGGTGGCGGCCGGCCGGGGCGCCCCGATGGACGCGGCCGCACTCCGGGCCCGCGCCGAAACAGCACGGAAGGTGCGGGCCTGAGCGCGCAGGGCGCGATTTCCCGGCCGGTCGTGTGTCGGCTGGGTGAAACCGCCCGCTCCCGGTTGTGACATCCGGGTGGCGGTGTAATCTGACCGACAGCTGTGATCTCTGCCGTCGCAACGACGGCGCCGACTGGGGGCTGACCATGGACAAGCCGACGAGCAGACGGACACGACGGGTACGTCGTGCGCTGGTCGGTCTCGGGATCGCCGGCGCCGCGGTCGTCGGCCTCACGGTGCCGTCGCAGGCCCAGACGGGCGATCCGGCACCCACGGGCAACAACTTCGTGCTCGCCGGCGTGAAGGACGCCCAGGCCGGAACGATGCTGTCGGTCGACACGAACGTCAGCGGCGCCTTCGCCTACTGCAACAACCCCAACGGCCTCGGTGCCGAGCTCTACCTCGACGCCAACAACGGTGCCGGCATGTCGGTGCGCCACGCCACGGTCACCCCGTTCGTGGTGCCGATCCACATCGGCCTGCTGCGGGTCACCAACCCCGACCCGGACAACGCCATCGACGAAGAGATGATCACCCTCGGCGTGGTTCGGGGCACCTCGGTGCAGTTCGGCGAGACCGGGGTGTCCCAGGCCGAGTACGGCGGCCTGTTCTTCGGGCGGTCCGGCGCGGGCCTGGTGAACTGGCGCCAGGCCGCCACCGTCACCTGCACCGACTCGCTGGTCATGCCGATCCTGCAGCCGCTGATCGACCAGGCCGGCGGCAACGGCAACGCGGTGGCCCCGGTGGCCACGACGACCACGGTGGCGCCCACCACCACGGTGGCGCCCCCCACGACCGAGGCGCCCCCCACCACCGTCGCCCCCTGAGCCGCCCGGCCGCTCCCCGGGGCCCGCACAGAGTGGACCCGGGGCCCGCCGTCAGCCCGCGAGGTTCTTGACGGTTTCCACCAAACGCTGCTGCGCGGGCAGGTCCTTCGCGATCGGCGTGATGTTCAGCACCGTGACCCCGGCGGCCCGGTACTGCTCGATCCGCTCCCTCACGTAGCCCTCGTCGCCGCACAGCGACGTCTCCTCCAGGAACGACGCCGGCACCGCCCCGGCGGCCTCTCGCTTCTTCCCGTCGAGGTAGAGGTCCTGGATCTCGCGAGCCTCGGCCTCGTAGCCGTAGCGCTGGAAGAGCTGGTTGTAGAAGTTCCGCTCGCGGGCGCCCATGCCACCCACGTAGAGGGCGACCATCGCCCGTGAGAAGTCGCGGAAGCCGGCCACCTCCGACTCGGGGCCGATGGCCAGTAGGCCGCCGGCCACCACGTCGAGCGGCCCCAGTTCGGCGGACCGCTGGGCGAACCCGGCCTCGAGGTCCGCGCCCCACACGTCGGCGGCGCGCTCGGGGTGGAAGAGGATCGGCAGCCAGCCGTCGGCCAGTTCGGCCGTCATCTGCACGTTCTTGGGACCGAGCGATGCCACGTGGATCGGGATCACCGGCCGCTGCGGGTGCGTGATCATCTTGAGGGGCTTGCCGAGCCCGGTGCCCTGCCCCGCCGGGAGCGGCAGCTGGTAGCGGCGGCCGTCGTGGACCACCGGCTCCTCCCGCTTCCAGACCTTGCGGCAGATGTCGATGATCTCGCGGGTGCGACCGATCGGTGCGTCGTAGGCCACGCCGTGGAACCCCTCGATCACCTGCGGGCCCGAGGCCCCGAGCCCGAGGATGCACCGGCCGCCGGAGAGTTCGTCCACCCCGGCCGCCGTCATGGCCAGCAGGGTGGGGGTGCGGGTGTAGATCGGCAGGATGCCCGAGGCGATCTGCACCGTGTCGGTCACCGCGGCCAGGTACCCCATGAGGCTGGGGGCGTCATAGCCGTAGGCCTCCGCCACGTAGACGATGTCCATGCCGGCCTTCTCGAGTGCCTGCACCTGGGCCACGGACTCGGCGAAACCGCCGGCGTAGCCGATCTGCATGCTGAGCTTCATGCTGCGTCCCCCTCCGTGGAGTCGGTGCCGGAAGCGGCGCCGCGCTCGTACTCCTTGGCCCGCACCAGTTGGTCGCGGTCGATCGGGCCGTACTCGGCACCGTTCTCGAAGTGGACGCGGTAACGGATCCACTCGAAGCCGTTCACCAGCATCACCTTGCCGCGGGTGCCGGCCGGCGCACCGGGAAGGTCCACCGCCGCCACCACCTTCTCGTGGCGCCGCAGCTCATCACCGTTCGACTTGGCCATGCCCGGAACCTACTCGGACGACCCGGCCCCGCGGTCATCCGCGCCGCCCGCACCCGCGCCGTCGAGGCGCCCGGGTCCGTCGACGGGTCCGTCGACGGGTCCGTCGACGGCCCGCAGGTGCACCCCGAGGCCGTGACGGCGATCGGCCACCAGTTCGGGGTCCGCGGGTCGGGGTGAGGGGTGCTGCGCCGCCGAGGTGGCGAGGATGGGCACCCCGCCGAGACCCAGCGCCGCGGCCATCCGTTCCCCGAGCACCAGCCGGCTCAGCTTCTCGGGTCCGGGAAGGTGCCAGATCCCGGCGCGCTCCGCCCGGGGCAGGGCCAGGATCGCCCACAGTTCGGCCACGAGGTCCTCCACCCGGATCGGCTGGCGCACCTCGTCGTGGAACAGCCGCACCGGGCGGCCCGACCGCCACGTCTCGACCATGCCGGCGGTGCCACGGTCGGGAGGGTCGAGGGCCACCACGAGCGAGGTCCGGGTGATCGCGGCGTCCGGCACGGCGCGGAGGACCGCCTGTTCCGACTCGAGCTTCCACCGGCCGTAGTCGGTGACGGGGTCGGGAGGATCGTCCTCCGCGTAGGGCGGCCGGTCACCGGCGAACACCACGTCCGTCGAGGTGAAGAGGACCGCGGCGTCCACGTCGGCCGCGGCACGGGCCACCGTGACGGTCGCCGTCACCACGTCGTCCCGGCTCGACTGGGTGTAGGCGGCGTGCACCACCACGTCGGGTCGCACCCGCCCGACGAGCGTGTCCACCGCCGCCCGGTCGGTGAGCTCCACCTGATGCACGGTCACGCGGCCGGCCACGTCGGGGGGGACCTCGGCGCGCCGAACCGTGAGGTGCAACTCGACCGGGGCCCCGCCGAGCGTCGCAGGAGCCGTACGGGCCAGCCACGACCCCACCAGACCGGCACCGCCGGTGACCAGGATGCGCACCGGCACCTCCTCAGCCGGCCGCGGAGCGGCGGCCCTCGGCCCAGCTGCGGCCCTCCTCCACGTCGAGGTCGTGGGGAAGGCCGAGCACGCGTTCGGCCACGATGTTGCGCTGCACGTCACCCGTGCCCCCGCCGATGGTGAGCGCCTGGGCGAAGAGGAACCCGTGGTGCCACCACGACACGTCGGTGTCGAGTGGTCCCACGTCGGTGAGCATCGCCGCCGGGCCGGCGAGGTCCTTGGCCAGCTCCATGATCCGCTGGCCGTGCTCGTCGGCGAGGATCTTGCGGATCGACGCCTCCGGGCCGGGCTCCACGCCGCGCACGGCCGCCGTCACGGTCCGCAACCGGATGAGGTGCAGGATGTGCGCCTCGACGTACAGGTCGGCCAGCCGGCGCCGCAGGTGGGGGTCGTCCGTGCCACCGGCCGCGCGCACCACGTCGAGCAGGTCACCCGCGGAGGGGCCCATCCCCCACAGCGCCCCGCCGGAGGACAACGACACGCGCTCGTTCGCGAGCGTGACCTTGGCGAGACGCCAGCCGTCGTTCACCTCCCCGACCACGTGGTCGTGCGGGATGCGGACCTCGTCGAGGAACACCTCGTTGAAGGTGTGCCCGCCCGTCATCTCCACGATCGGGCGGATCTCGATGCCGGGCGTGTCCATCGGGCAGATGAAGTACGTGATGCCCTTGTGCTTGGGCACGTCCGGGTCGGTGCGGGCCAGGAGGATCCCGTAGCGGCTGTGGTGCGCGAGCGACGTCCAGATCTTCTGGCCGCTCACGATCCACTCGTCGCCGTCGCGCACGGCGCGGGTGCCCAGGTTCGCCAGGTCGGACCCGGCACCCGGCTCGGAGAACAGCTGGCACCAGATGTCCTCCCCGGACAGGAGGCCCATCAGGTAGCGGTCCTTCTGCGCCGCGGTGCCGGCGGCCAGGATCGTCGGGCCCGCCCAGCCGATGCCGATCGGGTTCGAGGGCCGCGAGACGCCCGCCCGCCGCAACTCGTCGTCGATCACCAGCTGGTGGATCGGGTCGGCCTCCCGCCCCCAGGGAGCCGGCCAGTGCGGGGCCACCCACCCGGCCTCGGCCAGCCCACGGCCCCCGGGCGAGGGGTTCGCGGCCAGCCACTCGCGCACCTCACGGCGTCGCGGATCGTCCTCGGGGGGCAGCTCGAAGTCCACGGCCGGACGGTAGTCGCCGGGCACCGACGCACTCCCGGCGGCCCGTGCTCACCCGCGCCGCACCACCCCGCTCCCGCCTACACTCCCCTGCCACGAACCGGGCGGCCGACCGACGCGACGGCCGCCCCGCACACCACGGGGGACCGAATGGCCGGTTGGAACTTCGCAGAGCTCTGGGAGGGGATCGCGGACCGCTTCCCCGACGCCACCGCCCAGGTCCAGGGCGACCGGCGGCTCACCTGGGCGGAGTTCGACCGGCGGGCCGACGGCCTCGCCCGCAGCCTGCTGGACGGCGGGGCGGTGCACCAGGACAAGGTCGCCCTCTACCTCTACAACTGTCCCGAGTACCTCGAGGGCTGCTTCGCCGCCTACAAGGCCGGGCTGGTGCCGGTGAACACCAACTACCGGTACCTCGACGACGAGCTCGCCTACCTGTGGGACAACGCCGACGCGATCGCGGTGGTGTTCCACGGCTGCTTCACCGAGCGGGTGGAGGCGGTGCGCGCACGCCTGCCGAAGGTGCGCCACTGGATCTGGGTGGACGACGGCAGCGGCCCCCGCCCCGACTGGGCGGAGGACTACGAGACGATGGCGGGCGCCGCCGACGGCCGCACGGTGGCGCCGTGGGGACGATCGGGCGACGACATCCTCATGATCTACACCGGTGGCACCACCGGCATGCCCAAGGGTGTGATGTGGCGGCAGGACGACCTCGTCGGCGCGCTGTGCTCCACCGGGAACCCCGAGCTCGCCAGGTCACCCGAGGAGGCCGGCGGGGTGGAGGCCATCGTGGCGGCCCTCGAGGGCCCCGGGGTCCCGGGCCTGCCCGCCTGCCCGCTGATGCACGGCACCGGCTGGTTCACCGCCAGCATCTACCTCACCCAGGCGGGCTCGGTGGTCTCGCTCGTGGACCGGCACCTGGACTGGGTGGAACTGCTCGACACGATCGAGCGGGAGAAGGTCGGGGCCCTCACCATCGTGGGCGACGCGTTCGCCAAGCCGATCCTCGCCCAGCTCGACGCGCACCCCGGCCGCTGGGACCTCTCCAGCCTCCTCCTGATCTCGTCCTCCGGGGTTATGTGGAGCGAGCAGTCCAAGCAGGGCCTGCTGGGGCACCACCCGAACATGTTCCTGATCGACTCGTTCTCGTCCTCCGAGGCGATCGGCATGGGCCAGTCCGTGTCCGCGGCGGGTGCGGCCGAGAAGACCGCGCACTTCGCGCTCGGGGCCGGGGCGATGGTCTTCGACGACGAGGGCCGGCCGGTGGCCCCCGGGTCCGGCGAGCGTGGCCGGGTGGCGATTCCCGGCCGGGTGCCGATCGGCTACTACAAGGATCCGGAGAAGTCGGCGGCCACCTTCATCACCCACGACGGCGTCCGCTACTCGATGCCCGGGGACTACGCCACGGTGGAGGCGGACGGGTCCATCACACTGCTCGGCCGGGGGTCGGTCTGCATCAACACCGGCGGCGAGAAGGTCTTCCCCGAGGAGGTGGAGGAGGCCCTCAAGACCCACACCACCGTCGCGGATGCCGTGGTGGTGGGTGTACCGGACGACAAGTTCGGCGAGGCCATCACCGCCGTGGTGGAGCCGGCGCCCGACATGGTCCTCGACCCGGGCGAGCTCATCGCCCACGTGAAGGCCCACCTCGCCCACTACAAGGCCCCGAGGACGGTCCTCGAGATCGACACCATCGGCCGGGCACCCAACGGGAAGGTCGACTACAAGCGCATGAAGGCCTTCGCACTCCACACGCTCGGCATCGACGCCTGAACAGCGCCCCCGGGACC
>CAIPVR010000076.1 GCA_903868545.1 uncultured Actinomycetes bacterium | reverse complement strand
CGCGGTGTCGGCGCAACTCGTCCAGGCCCTCACGAGCTTCCTGCTGTCCTTGGTGGCCGTCCGCGAGCTCGACGCGGCGGGGCTGGGCGTTTTCGCCCTTCTCTACAGCTGCGTGGTCCTGGCCACCGCCGTCACCACGGGTCTGGTGGGGGACTCGCTCACTGTCCTGGACCGTTCTCGCACCGAGGTCCGTGGCGGTCTCCAGGTGGTGGCCCTCACCACTGCGGCCCTCGGCGGCGTGCTGGGGCTGCTGATCACCTGGGCGACCGGCCTGCTCGGGCCCGGTGAGGCGCTGCTGCTGGGGCTCGCGGTCATGGCGTTCGTGCTCGAGGAGCTGGTGCGCCGGCATCTGATGGCCGAGCTGCGGTTCTGGTCCGTGGTCACGGTCGACGCCAGCTGCTTGGTCGTGACGCTCGGATGGCTGCTGGGCACCTCCGCGTTCACGGGCTCGCTCGTCATGAGGGACCTCCTCGCAGCGATCCTGGTGGCCCAGCTCGTCGGGCTCGTCGTGGGCATCGTCCTGCTGCCCGCGGCCGAGCGCACGTGGGCGTCCATGTCGGGCGCGGACTGGCGGGCGGTCTGGAGGTACGGATCGTGGCGGGCCGCGCAGCAGGCGGTACGTCCCGCGAGCATGGCGGTCGTGCGGACGCTGCTCGTGATGGCAGTGGGTGCCACGGTGTTCGGTGAGCTCGAGGCCACGCGGGTGTACGCACCGTCCCTGTTGGTGGTCAACGGTGTCGGCGGGTACCTGTTCGCCTCGTTCGCGGGGCGGCGGGATGCGTCGCTGCACGCGCTCCTCCGGCTGGCCGATCGGGGGGTGGCGTGGCTGGTGTTGCTGTCGCTGGGCCTCGGGGTGCTGTCGGTGGTCCTCCTCCCGTGGCTAGGTCCGATCGTCACCGGCGGCCAGTTCGAGCTGAGCGCGCTCGCCGTGTTCGGGTGGGCGGTGTATGCCGCGTTCGGTGCAGTGCTCATGCCGTACGGTGGGCTCGCCGCGGTGCGGGGTCGTCAGGCGACGGTCATGTGGCTTCGCGTGCTGGAGACGGTGCTGTCGGTGGGTGCGCTCGCGGTGATGCTGTGGTGGACCTCGATCCCGGTCGACTGGACGCCCTACGTCATCGGGGTCGGCGCCCTGGTGGTCGGCGTGGTGCTCCGTCAGGGTCTCCTCGGTCCGGCGGCCCGTCGCGACCGCGCCGCGCGCGCCGTCGCCGGCGTGCCGGGGCCGACCACGGTGGGGAAGCCGGCATGAGCGTCACCTCGACCGAGGGTGCGGAGGCCGCGCCGGAGGAGCGGTCGCGGTCCGGCTGGGGCGGCGTCCTCGCTCGTTGGTGGGTGACCGTCGGCGGCCTGGCGATGGTGATCGGCTCCGACTACCGGTTCCGTGCGCGGGACCCCCTGAAGGGTCTGGGCGGCGGTGTGGACGCGGCCGTGGCCCTCGAGCTGGCCCTGTACGCCGTCGTCGGGGCCCTCGTGGCGCTGACCTACTGGAAGGTGCCGAGGGTCCGTCGGATCCCGCTGCCACTACTCCTGCTGGTCAGCTTCGCCGGGATGGTGATGCTCTCCGTGGCGTACACGCCGTACCGGCAGTACGCAGCGGTGCGCGCCACGCAGGGTCTGGTGCTTCTGGCCTTCACCGGGCTCGTCGCGTTCCGCGCGACCCGGGCCGACCTGCACCGCTTCGCCCACGCCTTCCTCGCCCTCGTGATGGGGTCCGTGATCTACGGCGTGGTGCGGCCGTCGGTGCCGGTCAACCGTCTGCAGGAGGGGCGGTTCACGTGGCTCGCGATCCATCCGACCGTGTCGGGGCTGATTCTGGCCATCGGTGTCGTCCTCGCCACCTCGTACGTGGTGTTCGACACCCGCCCCCGCCCGGGGCCCCGCTGGAACCCGATCCTGTACATGGCGGGCCTGGCGCTGAGCGTGACGGGTCTCTACGGCACCGAGACCCGGGGGGCCGTCGCCGGAGCGTTCGTGGCGCTGGTGGTCCTCGGGCTCTCGTCGCGGCGGGGCCTCGCTGCGCTCGACGTGGTGG
>CAIPVR010000075.1 GCA_903868545.1 uncultured Actinomycetes bacterium | reverse complement strand
TGTACCTCGGTGTCGCGCTCCCGAACGCCGTCGTCGCCGGCGTGGTGCTCGGATGGGGGGTGGCCGCAGCGGTCCACCTGGCCGCGGGTTCGCCGGGCGGCCGGCCCACGGTGGCCCAGGTCGTGGCGGCGCTCGACGAACTCGGTCTGACCGTCACCGACGCCCGCTGGCTGCCGGACCGGCCGCACGAACCGTCGATGCTGTCCGCGAGGGACGACGCGGGCCCCCTGGTGGTGCGGGTCCTCGGGCGTGACGAGGCCGATGCCCAGTTGGCCAGCAGGGCGTGGCACCGGCTGGCCTACCGCTCGACGCCGGGCCGTCTGCACCTCTCCCGGATCGAGGAGGTCGAGCACCAGGGCTACGTACTGCTGCGGGCCCAACGGGCTGGTGTCCGGGTGCCCGAGCTGGTGGTGACGGGCACGGCCGGACCGGGCGCCGCGGTGTACGCCGAACGCGCCGTGGAGGGCCGGCGCCTCTGCGACCTCCCCGCGGAGGAGGTGACCGAGCAGCTGCTCGAGGACGTGTGGCGGCAGGTGGCACTCCTGCACGACGGCGGGATCGGGCATCTGGCCCTCACCGCCGACCACGTGGTGATCGGCGCCGACGGCCCCGTGCTGGTCGGCTTCGAGCGCGGCGTGGCGTCGGACCCGCAGGGCGACCGGCTCGCCGACGTGGCGGTCCTGCTCATCAGCACCGCTGAACTCGTGGGCGCCGACCGTGCGGTGGCAGCGGCGGTCTTCGGACTCGGTCGCGACGGGTTGTTGCCGGCGTTGCCGCTCGTGCAGACAGCGGTGCTCCCCACTGCCGCCCGTGCCGACGGGCGCTCGGCACGAAAGGAACAGGCGCAGAGGATCGCGGCGCTCCGGACGGTCCTCGCGCACGCGCTCGACACCGAACCGCCCCATCTCACGGAACTCCACCGGCTGTCGGGCTCCACCATCCTCATGATCGTCGGCACCTTCCTCGGGGTGGCCGCGCTGCTGAGCCAGGTCGGCGACCCGGCCACGCTCTGGGACACCATGTCCGCTGCGGACTGGTCGTGGGTCCTCCTCGCGATCGCCGTGTCGCTCAGCACGAACGTGGCCACGGCGATCGCGCTGATGGGCAGCGTGCCGATCCGGATCCCGCTGGCCCGCACGACCGAGCTCCAGCTGTCGCTGACCTTCGCCAACCTGGCGGTGCCGACCGTCGGCGGGCTCGCCGCGCAGATCCGCTACCTCCAGAAGCGGGGGGTGGACCTCGCCGCCGCCGTGACGGCGGGCGGTGTGATCTCCGGGGTGGCGAACGTGGTGGTCACGTCCACGGTGTGTCTCGTGGCCCTGCTGCTGTCACCGGCGCAGCTCGACCTGTCCGCCGCCTCGGCCGACTCACTGCTCGGCGTGCTGGAGCTCGCGGCGATCGTGCTCGGCGTGGTCTCCGCCGTGGTCGTGGGGATCCCGGCGGTCCGCGAACGGGTCTTGCGCCCACTGCGCTCCGGTTGGCTCACCGTGGCGGCCGTCGTCCGCTCGCCCCGGCAGGTGACGCAGTTGGTCCTCGGCTGGGCCGGGAACGCCCTGCTCTACGCGCTGGTGCTCTACTGCTGTGTCGCGGCGTTCGGCCCGGCGGTGAATTTCTGGACGGTGGTGCTGATCAACACCGGTGTCTCCACGTTGGCGTTCGCCGTGCCCGTGCCCGGTGGTGCCACCGCGGTCAGCTCCGTGGGTGTGGCCGGCGCGCTCACCGCAGTGGGGGTCTCCCAGGACGTGGCGGTGGCAGCCTCGCTCGCCTACCAGGTGACCGCCACCTTCATCCCGGCCGTGCCCGGGTGGTTCGCGTTCCACAACCTGTTGGCCCGCGACGACCTCTGATCGGTCGACCGGCTCATGGGGCCGCTCCTACTGGAGGCTGCCCCGGAGGATGCTCTTGCCGGAGTGGCTCTGGTCGCCGTCGTCGACCTCCTCGGAGATGTCCACCACGGGGAACTCCGTGGTGGACATGCCGGCCGGCAGCCGCACGTCGATCACGCCCGACGTGCTGTCGAACTTGGTGAGCGACTGCGGGTCCTTGCCGTCGGGGGTGAGCAGCCAGAGTTCGAAGAAGTCGGCTCGCTCGGCGGCCGAGAGGTCCGAGACGTCCACCCGCAGGTGCATGCCATCGGACTCACGGACGAGCTCCGCGGAACCCGACCCGCCACCGGCGAGGAGCTCCAGGTCGGTGGAGGCGACCAGTTCGGTCCCGCCCTGACGGTTGAGGCCGATCCCGACGGCACCGACGATCAACAGCACCACGGCCGCCGCTGCGGCCAGGATCCTGGGGGAGCGGCGTCGCGAGGCGAGGTCGACCACCTCCGCGCCTCCCGGTGCGGATGCCGTGGCGGAGGGACCCGTTCCGGCGCCCGTGATGGTGCCGCTCCGCCTGCCGGCGTCGGACAGCTCGGCGCTGATGCGGTCCCAGAGATCGTCGGGTGGGTCGAAGCGCTCACGGTCCTCCGCTGCGATGGAGCGGCCGAGGGCGACGACGCGCCGGTCGAGCTGGAGAGTGGTGCGGTCGCGGGGGTCGCTGGGCTCCACGGCCGGTTCGCCGTCGTGGGCCAGAGCGGAGGCGGCGAGGTCGTCAGGATCGAACCGCATCGAAACCCTCCAGGTGCCTGCGCAGCCGCTCGAGGCCGCGACGGATGTCACTCTTCACGGTACCGAGCGGCTGTTGTGTCCGTTCGGCGATCTCGGTGTGGGTGAGGTCCTCGAAGAACGCGAGTTCCACCATGTGTCGTGCCCGTTCCGGTAGTTGCTGCAGTGCGTCGGTGAGGAGCATCCGGAGGGCCATGTCCTCCAGTTCGCCGCTGGGAGCGCCCTGCTCCGCAGCCATCTCGTCCACCGGGTCGGGCCGACGGGCCCGTGCCCTCGTGGCGTCGATGGCCTTGAAGCGGGCGATGCCCATCAGCCAGCCGGTGAGCGAGCCCGATTCCGGCCGGTACCGGTCCCGACTCCGCCAGGCCGCCAGGAACACCTCCTGGGTGACGTCGGCGGCGAGGTCGGGGCCGACCACACGCCGGCAGTAGCTGTGCACGAGACGCGACTGCGAGTCGTACAACGCCTTGAGCGCCCGATCGTCACCCGCCATGAAGCCGGCGACGATCTCCTCCTCGGCTCCCTCCGCCGTCAGTTCCACGGGCGCAATGTAGCGAGACGCGGGCGCCTCGTCGGATCGTGCCCCTGTGAGGGGAGGGCTGCTCATGACGGCTGCAACCAGCGTGGCCATGGACTCCTTCCGGATGATCTCGATTGTCATCCAGTTCTTCGGGAGTTCACGACCGCGCGGATGCACCCACTCCGAGTGGTCGTCTCAGGGCTCTCCGTCGAGCCACGACGGTGCCGCATCGAGGAGGAAGCGGCTCACCTCGAGGCAGCGCTCCAGGGTGTCGCAGAGGAGTTCCTCGCCCATGTAGACCGCACTCAGCCCCACCTCCACCCGGGCGATCACCGTGAGGGTCCGCTCGGACGGGTCCGTGACGGTGGGGAACGAGTCCACCGCGGAGACCTCGAGGGGGAGGTCGGGCCCACCGATGCCCGCCAGCTCGGTGGCGAGGAGCAGCAGGTCGGGACAGTGGGGGAGTGGCGGAAGGGACCACGTGAAGGTCATCGGCAGGCTCAGCCGGTCCTCGGGTACCTCCCCCTCGGGCAGGTCGACCACCTGGTCCTCGAAGGCCAGGACCGTGCGTGGGTCCACCTCCACCGCGAGGTGGAACTCGAGCGGCCCGCCGCAGGCCTCCTCGGGGTGGAGGTCCACCTCCCAGGCCTGGCGCATGGAGTACGTCTCCACGAAGTGCCGCTCGTCGTGGATGTGGAAACCGTGGTCCGCCGCGTGGTTCTTCAGGTCGGCCACGAAGCCGGCCACGTCGATGACTGCCATCCCCACCAGCCTGCCAGCATCACCGAGCGGAGGGGAACCGCGATCGGTCCGGTGGCCGGGGCGTCGGTGCCGTCCGGGTCGCGGTGCGTCCGGTGGCCGGTACCCTCGCCGGATGCCCCGGACCTCTGCTGACGCCGCACTGCTCGACGTCCTGCGGGCCACCGCTGCGGCGGTGGGCGACGCGCTGGACGACGACCGGCGTGCCGGCGGCTCGCTCCGCGACAAAGGTGGCCGACCGGGCCAGTACCGCATCGACCTGGTTGCCGACGGCGCGGCGCTGGCCGTCCTGCGCTCCGCCGGGGTGGGCATTCTCTCTGAGGAGTCGGGTCTCGAGGACCGGGGCAACGGCACGGTGGTGGTGGTCGACCCCGTCGACGGCTCCACCAACGCGTCGCGGGGCCTGCCCTGGTACGCCACGAGCCTGTGCGCCGTGGTCGACGGAGAGCCCCGGGCCGCACTGGTGCGCAACCTGGCCACCGGTACCACCTGGGAGGCCCTGCGGGGTGCGGGCGCCACCCGCGACGGCACACCGGTGCACACCTCGGCGGTGACCCGCCCGGAGGAGTCGGTGATGGTGCTCAACGGCTACGCGGGCGCCCACGCGGGTTGGCGCCAGTACCGGGCCCTCGGCGCCACCGCCCTCGACCTGTGCGCGGTGGGCGACGGGTCGGTGGACGCCACGATGGACTGCACCGTCGACGCGCTCGGACCGTGGGACTACCTGGGGGGCGCGCTGGTGATCACCGAGGCCGGCGGCAGGGTGGCCGACCTGCACGGCCGCGAGCTCGTGGAGCTGGATCCGGCGGCGCGCCGCACCCCGGTGTCGGCAGCCACCGTGGAACTGTTCGAGGCGGTCCTCGCCGCCCGCCGCACCCTGCCGTCCGGGCGGCCCCCGGGCCGCCGCGCCGCCGGCGCACCGTAGGCTGTGGCGATGCTGGAACGGCTGCACCTGCTGGCCCTGCGGGTGTTCGCCCACCTGCCGCGGCCCACGCGCCGGTTCCTGGTGCGGGCCGGATCACCCAAGTACACGGTGGGCGCGATCTGCATCGTGCGCCGGGCCGACGGGGCGCTGCTGCTGGTGCGTCACTCCTACTGGTCGCGGTGGGGCACCCCCGGGGGCCTCGCGAAGCGTGGTGAGCGCCCGGCCGACGCCGCGGTCCGCGAGACGATGGAGGAGGTCCATCTGGCCATCGAGCTCGACGGCGAGCCGGTGGTGGTGGTGGAACCCCGCTCCAACCGTGTGGACGTGGTGTTCCTGGCCCGACCGGCCTCCGGGGCGGACCTCGAGGACGTGCGTCCGTCGTCGCCCGAGATCACCGCCCTGGCCTGGTTCGACCCGGCCGACCTCCCCGACCTCCAGTCGGAGACGGCCACTGCGCTCGCGGCGCTCGTCCGGGCCGGGCGCACCACCCTGCAGGGCTCCGGCATCGGGGCCTGAGCGCCCCGCCGACGTGTCGGTGGGTGCCGGCGGATGACTGTCGGACGGCCGGTCAGGCCATCATCTGGCCACCCGACACGTTGAGTGCCTCGCCGGTGATGTAGGCGGCGTCGTCGGAGAGCAGGAAGGCGATCGCCGAGGCCACCTCCTCGGGGAGCTGCAGCCGTCCGAGCGGGATCTCCCGTTCCACCCAGCCGCGGAACCCACCGGGCTGGCTCGCGTCCATCAGTTCCACGAACAGGTTGCCGGGGTTCAGCAGGTCCGTGTCGACGGTTCCCGGGCAGACCGCGTTCACCGTGATCCCGGAGGGGGCCCACTCCTTCGCCATCACCTGCGTGAGGCCGATCACGGCCGCCTTCGCCGCCGAGTAGGCGCCGAGCAGCGGCCAGCCCACCTTGCCGGCCTGTGACGACACGTTCACGATGCGGCCGCCCTCGCCGTGCTCGATCATGCCCTCGGCCACCGCCCTCGACACCAGCCACGTGCCGGTGAGGTTCACCGCCACCACGGCGTCGAACTCCGCGCGCGGCACCGCGAGGAGCGGTGCGGCGCCGAACCCTGCACCCGACCCGCCCGCCACGTTCGCCAGCAACGCGATCGGGCCGAGCGCGTCCCGGGCCTCGGCCACCGCCGCCCGCACGGCGTCCTCGTCGGTGACATCCGCGCGGACCGCCACGGCCTCCGCTCCGGTGGAACGGAGTTCGTCAACGAGCGCGTCGAGCTCCTCGCCGCTGGCCACGCCGTGGGCCGGGAAGTCCTCGAGGGGCCGGGCGATGTCGAGGCACGCCACCCGGGCACCCTCCGCCGCGAGGCGCAGGGCGGTCGCCCGGCCGATCGAACGGGGGCGAGCCGCCCCGGTGACGAGTGCGACCTTGCCGTGGATCCCGTCGAGCATGGGGCGAACGTACCGTGCCGCCCGCTGCGGGCGCTCGGTACCATCACGGCCCCGGGCGCGTAGCTCAGTTGGTCAGAGCACCTGCCTTACAAGCAGGGAGTCGGGGGTTCGAGTCCCTCCGCGCCCACCGGAAACACGTCGTCGGGTGCTGATCGGCCGGTCAGTTCGTCCGCTGGCGTCCCAAACGGACCGGGACCCGCTCGGGCGAGCGGTCCGACACCGTGGGTTTCCACGTCACCTCGCCGCACACGGCGAGATCGGGGAACCGGCGGTGGAGGCCGGCGAGGGCGATGCGGGCCTCGAGCCGGCCGAGCGCGGCGCCGAGGCAGAAGTGGTGACCGAACCCGAAGCCCAGGTGGGGGTTCGGCGAGCGGTTCGGGTCGAAGCGGTCGGGCTGCTCGAAAACCCGGGGGTCGCGGTCGGCGGCAAGGATGCCCATGAGCACCGACTCGCCGGCCCGGAGTTCGGCCCCGGAGCGTTCGTGGTCCGCCACGACCTGGCGAACCATGTGCTTCGGGGGGCCCTCCAGCCGCAGGCACTCCTCGACGGCGCCGTCGAGGAGTTCAGGGTCGTCCACCAGTGCACGGCGGAGCTCCGGCTCGTCGTCGAGGAGCGTCACCGCGGAGCCGAGCAGCGACGTGGTGGTGTCGTGGCCGGCGAAGAGCAGGAGCGAGCAGGCGCCGAGGATCTCCACGTGGGTGAGACCGCCGTCGCGGTCCTCGGTGAGCAGCAGCTTGGAGAGCAGGTCCTCGCCGGGTTCCCCTGCCCGGCGCTCGATGAGCGCGCCCACCACCTCGTGGAACTCCTCCGACGCCGAGCGCACCACGGCGTCGTAGTCGGCCCGACGGGTGGCGCCGAACACGAGGACCCCGAAGCGTTCCGACCAGCCCGCCAACCACGACTCCATCCCCGGTGGGACGCCGACGAGCCGGCCGATGACGGCGCTCGGGAGCGGGTGGGTGAAGGCCTCGACGAGGTCGACCTCGTCGGGGCCGGCCTCCAATCCGTCGAGGAGGCGGTCGCACTCCTCGGTGATCCACTGCGCCATCGCAGTGACGGCCCGCGGGGTGAACTCGCGCCGAAGCGGCGCTCGGAGCCGCTCGTGGTCGGGTGGCTCGTGGAACAGCATCCACCCGTCGAGCAGCTCCACCCCGGCCCGCACGGCGTCGCGACGCCCCGGCGGCAGCCGGTCGAGGAATCCCGACATCCGCTCGGTGCTGAGGAGCGGGTCGCCGAACGCCTCCATCAGTTCGGGATGACCGAGGACCATCCATGCCCGGTGGCGTTCGTTCCACACCACGGGGTGTCGGTCGCGCAGCTCCCCGAGCGCGCCGTGCGGGTCGGCCACGACCTCGGGGGCGAGCAGATCGAGCGACGTGGCGGGGCGGTTCATCGGCTCGGGGGCATCCGGAGGCCGCCGTCGAGGCGGATCACCTCACCGTTCAGGTAGGGGTTCCCGATCACGGCGGCCACGAGGTCGGCGAACTCCTCCGGCCGGCCGAAGCGGGAGGGGAACGGCACCCGGGCCCGGAGTTCCTCCGCGTACGTCTCGGGCATGGTCCCGATCATCGGCGTGTCGAACGTGCCGGGCGCGATGCTGACGACACGGATGCCCAGGGGTGCCAGCTCGCGGGCGAGCGGCAGCGTCATCCCGGCGACACCGGCCTTCGCCGCCGCGTAGGCGACCCCTCCGTCGACGCCGTCCCACGCGGTGATCGACGACGTGGTGACGATCACCCCCCGCCCGCCGTCGGCCGGGCCCGGCTGGTCGTCGGCCATCCGGTCGGCCACCACCCGGATCCAGTTGAACGTGCCGACGAGGTTGACCTCGACGGACTGCCGGAACCACGACAGGTCGACGCTCCCGTGGCGGCCGACGACCCGGGCGCCCCGCTGGAGCCCGGCGCAGCAGACCAGCGCCCGGACGGGGCCGAGCCCGTCGATGACGTCCCGTGCCGAGTCGGCGATGGCCTCGTCGGCGACGTCACCCACCACCGCGACGCCGCCGAGCTCCTCGGCCAGGCGCTGCGCGCCGTCGCCGTCGCGGTCGACGAGCAGTACCCGGGCGCCGTCGGCGGCCAGCCGGCGTGCGGTGGCCGCGCCGAGGCCGGACGCACCCCCCGTCACCACGGCCCCCCAACGCTCCGGCTCCACCCGACCTCCCCGTTCCCCGGCCGGCTGGGCCCGGCGTCCTCGGGGCGCATCATGCCAATGATCAGGCGGTGGTGGCGTCAGCGGCACCAGTGGGCCTGCTGTCGGCACCCACGGGGTATCACCGGGGTTCCCCGCGATGTCGTTGTGCAGCGCGGTATGGTCCGCGTGGTCGAGCAACGGGGGCCGTGTGGGGAGGATCGGTCGGCTGGGCATGGTGATACCCGGGGTGGGCAGGGCCGGGTGACCTTGTCCTCGGTCGCGCCGGTCGCCTCGGTGGTCCTCGCCGTGACGGTCTTCGAGGAACAGCTCCGTGGCGGGCCGGGAGCCGTGACGGCCGCGCTCCTCGGCTCGGCGGCACCGACGGCCGGCGGGTCCGCCGCGGGTCCCGCCGATGGTGGCCGGCTCGCCGCGCTCGACGACGGAGCCCGACGGGGCGGGCCCGGATGACCGGCGACGACCGGCACGACGACGACCGGACCGGCGAGCCCTCGCCCACGACCGGGGACACGGGCGGCGCCGGTCGTCCCTGGTACCGGCGGCCGCGTCGCGTCGTACCGCTCGCGGTGCTGCTGGTCCTGCTCGTCGCGGGCGGGGCCCGGCTGGCCGTGGCATGGATCAACCGGGGGGCCGAGGAGGCGTCCACCCGCGACGTGATCGAGCGCTACCGGCGCGAGGCGGGTGGCGGCGCCGGGACCTCGGGATTCCTGCGTCCGGCTCGGGGCGTCTACACCTACCGGGCGTCGGGTACCGAACGCCTGTCGATCCTCGGGACGGCCCAGCAGTGGGGCCCCACGATGCCGGCCACCCTCACCACCGGGGCCGACGGCTGCTGGACGCTGCGGATCGACTACAGCACGAACCACTGGCAGGAGGAGGACTACTGCCCCTCGGGCGACCGACTGCTCGACGAGGGCGGACGTGGCTACCAGAGCTTCGACTTCGGTGCGGCGAAGATCGGTGACACCACCGTGTTCACCTGCGACCCACCGGGTGAGGTGATCCGGGTGGACGCCCGGCCGGGGGAGTCGTGGCCCCAGTCCTGCGAGGGCCGCAGCCAGGCCAACGGCACCACGGTGCGGTCCGCCGGGACCAACACGTTCGTGGGGATCGAGGAGTTGGTGATCGGTGGGCGGAAGGTCCCCGCGCTCCACTACCGCCAGCGCCGCACCCTCTCCGGCGACCAGACCGGGACCGAGGACACCCACAGCTGGTACGCGGTCGGCGACGCCATGCTGCTGCGCGCCACCCACGACACCACCGTGCGCTCACCGTCACCCATCGGCGAGGTCACCTACACCGAGCAGGGCGAGTTCCGGCTGACCTCGCTCAGGCCGACGTCCTGAGCGCCCGGCACGGGTCCGTGCCGGGGAGGTGCCCGCTACGCTCGCCCGGATGTCGGAGCACGAGACCCTGCTGGTGTCCATCAGTGACGGGGTGGCCACCGTCACCCTCAACCGCCCGGAGGTCCGCAACGCGGTCAACCAGCGGATGCAGGACGAGATGCGGGAGGTGTGGACCTCGTTCCGCTACGACGACGACGTCCGCTGCGTGGTGCTCACCGGGGCAGGCCACTCCTTCTGCACGGGGATCGACCGTGGCGAGGCCATCTCGGAGGAGAACAACGCCGCGATGGCCGAGGGCAACCTCCCCGGCTATCCCACGCCGTGGATGTACGACGACCCCGGTCGCGACCTCGGCCCGAAGAGTTGCGACCTGTGGAAGCCGGTCATCGCGGCGGTGCAGGGGATGGCCTGCGGCGGTGCCTTCTACATGCTCGGCGAGACCGAGTTCATCATCGCCTCCGACGACGCCACGTTCTTCGACCCCCACGTGACCTACGGGATGACGGCGGCCTTCGAGCCCATCCAGATGCTGTCGAAGATGCCGTTCCCGGAGGTGATGCGGATGTCGCTCATGGGCGTGCACGAGCGCATCTCCGCCGAGCGGGCCCGGGAGGTCGGCCTCGTCACCGAGGTGGTCCCCCGTGACGAGTTGCTCGACCGCGCCACCGCCGTGGCCCGGATCATCGCCGACTCGCCCCCACTGGTGATCCAGGGGACGATGCGGGCGTTGTGGACGGCGTTCGACACGTCGCGTTCCCAGGCGATCGACCTCGCCAACCTGTTCACGAGGATCGGCTCCGACGCGGCGGCGTTCCGGGCGGGCCAGGAGCGTTTCGCCTCCGGCGAGCGCCCGCAGTGGTGGGTGCGCTGAGGCGGTCGGGAACGCCCGTGCCCAGCGGTGCGGTGCCCGGGGCCGCCGGTCCGGGGCGCTGATAAGGTGACGCCGATGTCAGAAACCGTGGTCCCCGTGCCGCACGGACGTCCGGTCCTGCGGGCGGGAACCGCCACGGCACCCCGTCGCGAGGATTCCTGATGGACCCCACCGAAGCCGTCGACGCTGCCAAGGGCGAGGCGAACCCGTACCTGCCGTGGGTGGCAGCGGACCCGGAGCCGTTCTACGACCGGCTCCGTTCCGAGTGCCCGGTCGCCGGGATGAGCGGGATGGCCGAACTCGGGGTCAACGTCCACATCATCAGCCGTTATGAGGACGTGCGTTGGGCGCTGCGGAATCCCGACATCTTCAGTTCCGACCTCGTGGCGGTCGACATCGGCCAGGACCGGCCGCTGATCCCGTTGCAGATCGACCCGCCGGAACACGCGACCTACCGCCGCGTCATCGACCCCACCGTGGGTCCGCGGGAGGTCGCGGGGCTCGAACCGGGGATCCGGCAGGTGGTCGGCGAGGTCATGGACGAGTTCCTCGACCGCGGCTCGGTCGATGCGCACGCCGAGTTCACCGTGCCCCTCCCGTGCACGGTGTTCCTGAGCGCCACCGGACTGCCCATCGAGGAACTCCCCACGTTCCTGCGCTGGAAGGACGAGATCATCCGGCCCGGCGGCGGCATGCTCGACCCCGAGGAGGCCAAGGAGCGCCGTCATGCGGCCGGCCGGGAGCTCTACGACTACTTCGAGCAGGTGCTGGTCGACCGGCGCCGCAACCTCGGTGAGGACCTGATCAGCCGCTTCCTCACCACCGAGACCGACGGCCGCACGATGTCGCACGAGGAGATGCTGGACATCTGCTTCCTGTTCATCCTCGCCGGGCTCGACACGGTGACCTCCACGCTGGACTGCTCGCTGGCCTACCTGGCCCGCCACCCGGAGCACCGCCGCCGCCTCGTGGAGGATCCATCCGCGATCGGCCCGGTGGTCGAGGAGCTCCTCCGGCGGGAGACGCCGGTGATGCAGATCATCCGCGTCATCGCCAAGCCGACCGAGTTGCACGGCGTGCGGATGGAGCCGGGCGAGACGGTCATCCTGATGCTCGGCTCCGCCAACACCGACCCCGACGAGTTCGGTCCGACCGCAGGGGAGTTCGATCCCGACCGGTCCGCCAACCGCCATCTGGCGTTCGGGGGCGGCCCGCACCGTTGCCTCGGTTCCCACCTCGCCCGGCTCGAACTCCAGGTGGCGCTCGAGGAGTGGCACCGGCGGATCCCCGACTACGAGCTCGCCGAGGGGGCCGAGCTGGCGTACTCGCCGGGCATCCGCGAGATCGAGCGCCTGCCGCTGGTGTTCCCGGTCCCCGCAGGGAGCTGAGCCCCGTGCGCATCCGTCTCGACGCCGACGCCTGCGTGGGCCACGGCCGCTGCTACGTGCTGGACCCGGAGCACTTCGCCCCCGACGATCTCGGCCACTGCGAGGTGCTGCGTCCGGAGGCCCCCGCCGAGGCGGCCGAGCGGGTCCGTCGTGCCGTTGATGCCTGTCCGGAGGGCGCCCTCACCCTCGAGGACTGAGGCTCGGGCCCGAGGCCGGTCCGGCGGGCTCAGCCGCCGCAGCAGCCGGCGTCGGAGCCGGCTCCCACGTCCGCCCCGTCCCCGGACCCGCCGGGGACGTGGCACGGCCCCGCCGGGGAGGGGGGAACGTCCAGCGCCGGGTTCCGTTCGAAGAAGCCGTACGGCACGAGGAGGAAGCCGGTGTACTCCACCGGCATCACCGGCCAGTCCTCCGGACGCGGCAGGTGCGTGACGCCGAAGGTGTACCAGAGCACGACGTCGGTGCCGTCGAGGTCACGGTCCTGCGCGGTCCACTCCGGGAGTCCCGCACCTCCCTCGTGCTGGTTCGGGAAGTCGCCGGCGGCCCGTTGCTCGTCGGGGTGGTACGGCGTGACCCAGAGGTTGTGCCGGGCGAAGCCGGCCCGCCGCCCGACAGAGGACTCGGGGTGGGCCAGCAGTGTGGGCGTGGCCATCGTGGGCACGAGCTTGTAGCCGACGGGCCGCCCGACGTGGTTCAGCTGGTCGGGGTTCACCACCCGCCACGCCCGGCTGGTGCGGGGATCGGTGTCGCGCTGCGCCGTCGACTCGCGCTCGAGCACCGTGACGCGGGGCCGGAAGGCGTTGCCCCACGGATTGTCCGGACCCATCGGGAGGGTCTCCGCCTCCACCTCCTCGACCCGGTTGCGGGTGCCGTCCACGTCGAGGTCGAGCCGGGCGCAGAACATGTGCTGGTGCACCGGTGCCGCGAGCCCCGGAGCGATGGGATTCGCGAAGGGGGACTCGCCGCCCACGGGGAGCCCCTGCGTGGACAGGATGCCGGTGAGCTTCACCTCGAGCTGGATGTTGCCGTCGAGGTAGAGGTACCAGAAGAAGCCGTACTCGTAGTTGCCGACCGTGGCGATGTGGCTGATCACCAACCGGCGGCTGCGGCGCACCTCGGCCCGGCCGGTCTGGAGGTCCACGTGCTTCCAGCCGATGCCGTAGTCCTCCTCGTGCATGCAGACGGCGTTCGGGACCACCCATGGCTCGCCCTGCTCGGTGGCCATGGTGACGTCGGTGTAGTGGATGACGCCCAGGCAGTCGCAGCCGAGCGTCAGTGACTGGGTCATCCGCCCGAGTCCCCACTCGCCGGCGTCGAAGGCGTTCTTCCATCCCTGGACCTCGCCCGGGTCGCCGTAGGGGACGACCATCTCCGAGATCGACGCCCGGTGCAGCACCGACCGCTCGCGCTCGCTCCCGTCCGGCGCGGTGTCGGTGTAGGTGACCTGGTGCAGGACGAGTCCCTCGTAGGGATCCCAGCCGAGCCGCAGCGACCACTTCTGCCACCGGACGAGGTTGTCCTCGACCGTGAAGCTCGGCCCATCGGGCTGGAGGATCGAGATGGGTCGCAGGTCGGCGCGCAGCGGCCCGACGTGCTCCGACGTGTAGCGCGCACCCTGCGGCGCCAGCGGGACGGGGTCGGTGCCGGGGGGTGCGTGGTCGATCACCTCGAGCACCTCGCCGGTGCCGAGGTCGGCGTGCACGATCAGGCCCTCGATCGGCCGGGCGTAGCCGTTGTCGTCCGCGGTCTCCCGCAGGAACGAGATGCACCGGGCGATGCGCCGGCCCTCCTCCACCCCGTAGCCGAACGACCCCGCCGGCCACGGGTCGATCTGCACGTGGGTGAGGTCGGTGATGCCGCGGCGCTCGAGTGCCGCCCGGTACTCCGGATGCTCGGAGCAGGCCACCATGACCATGAACGACTCGCCCATCAGCAGCGCCGGTCGCATCCCCTCGATCACCCGGCGCCCGACCACCTCGCGGCGGGTCACCGAGACGAGCAGTTCCACCATGGTCAGCTCCGGGCCCGGCACCACGAGCGCCTTCACCCGGCGCTCCACCGGATCGCCCGGCCGCCACGCCGCCAGCTCGTCCTTGGCGGGCTCCGCGAGGAGGATGTGGGCGATCGAGCATCCCTCCGGGAGCTCGCCCGCCCCGTCGAGCACCTCGCGGGCGGTGGTGACCTCCTCCGGGGTGAGCAGGCTCAAGGGGTGGACGGCGCTCATGACGGGGCTCCCGGTGGTTCGGGCAGGGGAGCGCCCAGCGCCGCCAGGCGCCCCTGCGTGTACTCGATCGCGCCGCGGAGGAAACCGTCGAGGTCGCCGGCCTTCACCGGCGGCAGGTCGCGGAACCATTCGGGCACGAAGGTCTCGGCGGCGCCCGATACGAGCGCGCCGAGCACGGCGTCGACGATCGCGGTGGGCGGCAGCGGTTCGACGTCGCTGAGCGACGGGTCGTTGTCGGGCAGCTCGAACAGTTCGGTGCTGAGCACGCCGGGCTGCACCACGTGCACCCCGACCGGCACCCCGGCCACCCCGAGGTCCACCCGCAGGCCCTCCGCGTAGGCCGTGACCGCCGCCTTCGACGCCGAGTAGACGGCCTCGTTCGGCGGTGCCAGCCGGGCGGCGACGGAACCGATCATCACCACGTGGCCACTGCTCGCCGCGAGGTCGGCCAACAGCGCCGTGGTGAGGCGGATGGGTGACTCCACGTTGAGGCGCAGCACCTCTGCGATCTCGTCCGGGCGGTGCTGCCAGGCCCACCGGCGCTTGGGGATGCCGGCGTTGTTGACGAGCACGTCGATGCCGCCGAGTTCCTCGGTGACCTGCCGGGCGAACCCGTCGATCCGGTCGAGGTCCGCGAGGTCCACCGTCCAGGAACGGCTCCCGGGGGAGTGCTCGCGGACCTGCTCCAGCACCTCGGCCAGACGGTCGGCCCGCCGGGCGCACAGGCCCACGACGGCGCCCCGCTCGGCGAGCCCCACGGACAGCGCGGCGCCGAGTCCCGACGACGCGCCCGTGACCAGTACCCGTGCGCCGCTCGGATCGAACATCGGCACCTCCCGTTTCTGACGCCGGCGTCACCCTAGGTGCCGGCGATGCGAGACTGCGCCCCATGGTGAACGTCGTGATGCTGGTGACCGACAACCAGTCCGCCGACTCGCTCGGGTGCTACGGCAACGTCGAGCACGAGACCCCACGGGTGGACCGTCTGGCCCGCGAAGGCGTCCAGTTCTGGCGGGCCTTCTGCACGAACGGGCTGTGCTCACCCGCCCGGGCGTCGATCCTGACCGGACTCATGCCCTCGCAGCACGGTGTGCACCTGGCGATGGCCGACGACGACGTGCTGCCCAAGGCCGAGGACTACGACGCGACCCGGGAGTTCCGGTCCCTGCCCCAGACGCTCCGTGACCACGGTTGGGCGACCGCGATGGTGGGCAAGTGGCACCTCGGCAACCACCGCTGCCCCGGCAACGGGTTCGATCACTGGGTGGCGCTCACCAAGGGCCACACCACCGACTTCTACGACAACCTCGTGTACCGCGACGGCCGGACCGAACGGGTCGAGGGCCAGCACATCGTGTCGTACTTCACCGACCGGGCCGTCGAGTACGTGCGGAGCCGCGACCGCAGCCGGCCGTTCTTCCTGCAGGTGAACTACGACGGACCGTACGTCCTGCCCCCCACCGTGGTCGGCGCCGATGAGCGGAACCCGTTCTGGGAACGGTTCGCCGGACGCTCGTTCCGGCCGTTCCCGGCGGTGGACGAGCGGCTGGTGGCGGCGCTGGCCGTACCGTTCGACTTCGACCTGGATCCGTCGGAGGAGTACACGTTGGCCTCGGCGTTCAACAACGTCTGGTGGGCGGTGCGGTCCCACAACGACCCGCAGACCCGGGCGAACGTCGCGGCACAGAACGCGCTGGTGGACCATGAACTCGGCCGGGTTGTGGACGCGATCGACGAGGAGGGACTGGCGGGGGAGACCCTCGTGATCGTCACCACCGACCAGGGCAACCCCTACGGCCAGCGTGGACTGTGGGGCCATCCCGTCTGGACCGACCCGCCGTTCATGCACGACGTGACCTTCCGTGTGCCGCTCGTGGTGCGCCGGCCCGGCAGCGTGGCGGCGGGACGGCTGGTGGACCGCATCGTGTCGCACGTCGACCTGCTGCCCACGGTCCTCGACCACGTCGGGCTCGGGAACCTGGACCTGCATCCGTCGCCGGGCCGCAGCCTCGAGCCGCTGCTGGCCGGAGGTGACCTGGACGACCCGGCCGAGCGGGCGTTCTTCGAGAACGAGACCGCCCGCTCGGTGCGCACCCCGACGCACCTCTACACGGAGCACCTGTCGGGCACCGGCGAGCCCGAGCTCTACGACCTCGTCGACGATCCCGACCAGTGGCGCAACGTGGCGGGCGACCCGGCGTACGCAGAGGTCGTCCGCTCGCTCGCGGCCGAACTCGCCGCCTTCTTCGTCACGTACGCCGATCCCCGCTACGACCTGTGGAACGGCGGGCGCAGCCAGGGGTTCGTGTCGCGCTACCTGACGTTCAAGGAGCGCTACGGGCCGGACTGGGACATGACCATGGAGGTCGGCCCGGCGTTCACCGATCGACGGTGAACACCACCCGGCCCCGCACCGACCCGGCGAGCAGTTCCCCGGCGATCGCAGGGGCGTCCGCGAGCGGCCGGGTGCTGGTCACGGTGGCGAGGAGGTCGGGATCGAGGTCGGTGGCCAGTCGGTCCCAGGCCTCGAGGCGGACCTCCCGGGGGGCCATCACGCTGTCCACGCCGGCCAGGGTGACGCCCCGCAGGATGAACGGGGCCACCGACGAGGGCAGGTCCATGCCCTGGGCCAGGCCGCAGGCCGCCACCGTGCCCCCGTAGCGGGTGCCGGCGAGTGCGTTGGCGAGCGTGTGGCTCCCGACGCAGTCCACCGCGGCACCCCACCGTTCCTTGGCCAGCGGGCGGGCCGGGCCGGAGAGCTCGGCGCGGTCGATGATCTCGCCGGCGCCGAGGCGCCGGAGGTACTCGGCCTCCTCGGGTCGCCCTGTGGAGGCGATCACCTCGAAGCCGGCCTTCGCGAGCAGCGCCACTGCGATGCTGCCCACACCGCCCGCCGCGCCGGTGACCAGCACCGGTGAGTCCGAGGGGGTGACCCCCTGGCGCTCGAGGGCCAGCACGCACAGCATCGCGGTGTAGCCCGCGGTGCCGATCGCCATCGCCTGGGCGGGGGAGAACGCCGAGGGCAGGGGCACCAGCCACTCGCCGGGAACCCGGGCCAGCTGTGCGTAGCCGCCCCAGTGGGTCTCGCCGACGCCCCAGCCGTTGAGCACCACCTCGTCGCCGACGGCGACGCCGTCGTGTTCGCTGGCCACCACCGTGCCGGCGAAGTCGATCCCGGGGATCATCGGCCAACGCCGCACCACCGGCGAGCTCCCCGTCAGGGCGAGCGCGTCCTTGTAGTTGATCGTGGTGTGCGACACCGCAACGGTGACGTCGCCGTCCATCAGGTCGGCCTCGTCGACCTCGGTCCAGGTGAGCTGCTGTTCCTGGCCCTCCTCGCGGGTGAGCAGGAACGCGGAGAACGTCGACACGGTGAGGAACCCCCCTGGTCCGGAAGCGAGGCCCGTTTCTACCGTCGTTCGAACACCCGTGTCACGTTGACCCGTGCACGGGCACCCCGCCGATCCACGTGGCCACGACGTGCCGCGAGGAGGGGTCGGCGAGGACTCGGTCGAGGGGGCCGTCCAGCAGGCACAGGTCGGCCGGTCCACCCACCTCCAGCGTCCGCGGCGGCCCGCCGGGTCGACGGAGCGGGCCGAGGAACGAGTCGAGGGCGGTGCGGGGCGGGACGGCCTCGTCGGGGCCGAGCAACGCCCCGGCGCGGGTCCGCCGGTCGGTGGCCGCCCGGATGCCGAGCCACGGGTCGTCCGGGCCGAACGGGGCGTCGGTGGAACCGGCCACGGCCACGCCGGCGTCGAGGAGCGTCCCGCAGCGGTAGAGGTGCGGCCGGTCGTCGGCCTCCACCGTCCGCAGGTAGCGGTCGCCGTGGGCGAGGACGAAGCCGGGTTGGGTGACCACCTGCACCCCGAGGTTCGCGACGGCGTCGACGAGTTCCAGCGGCACCACCGAGCCGTGCTCGATCCGGTCGCCGTCGATGCTGCCCGCCCGCTCCCACGCGGCGAGCGCCAGCACGAGTGCGACCCGGGTGACGCAGTGGACCGCCACGGGCCGTCCGGCCCGGTGCGCAGCGCGGAACCACCCGGCGAGTCGGTCCGGGTCGGGCAGGTCGTGGTCGGCCACCACGACCTTCACGGGGCCGCGGTCGAGCCCCTCGGGCACGGGCCGGTCGGCGAGCGCGGGCCCGCCGGTGACCATGATCCGCTGGGACAGGTCGCCGCGGGCCCGGGCGGCCGCGAGCAGGGCGAAGCCCTCCGTCCCCCCGAACGGGGTGGCGTCGGTGACGCCGGTGACTCCGTAGGCGGCGAGGCGAGCCGACACGGCGGCCAGGTCCGGCGGGTCGTCGTCGGCCCAGGCCCGGCCGAGGTGCTCGTCGTCGCGGAACCGCCAGTCCGCCGACGGCTCCACGCCGGCAGCCGCCGCCCCGGCGCCGCTCAGCATCCAGGCCGCGCCGGTGCGGTGCTGCACCCGGACCGGTCGTCCCGGTGCCAGCGCGTCGATGCGTCCCGGGCCCAGCGGCCCGTGGGATTCGTCGTAGCCCACCACCCGCAGCCAGGCACCCGCGGGCAGTTCGCGGTGACGGGCCCGCAGGCGACGGTCGAAGTCGGCGTCGTCGGCGGCCGGTCCCACGTCGAGGGAGCGGTCCCGGGCGGCGAGGGCCAGCAGGTGGAGGTGGTGGTCGTGCAGCCCCGGGAGCAGCGCGCCGCCGTCGGCGCGGACGACCTGCGTGCCGGCGGTCGACGACGGTGGCCCGATCCGGGTGATGCGGCCCTCCTCGAACCGGATGTCGGCCCGGGCCCCGTCGACCTCGGCGCCGACCACGGTGGTGGGCGGGTGCGGTTCGCTCATCGCCCGACCCCGACCCCGACCCCGACCGGTCGTGTCGGGCCGGCGTGGGCCGCCGCGACCGCGGACATCGACACCTCGACGAGTGCCCGGCGGCCGGACGACAGGCACCCGACCGCAGCGGCCGTCGCCGCGATGCCGCTCAGCGGGTCGGCCAGAGCGTCGCCGCAGAACCACGGCCCCGCCGAGTCAGCCACGACCAGGCCGCCCGACACCGCGGCGTCGTCGCCGAAGGCCACCCGGCTCGAGGCCCGCCCGTGGCCGGTGATCGACACCCAGGCGCGGGGGCCGTCCCCCCGGGCCATCACCTCCCGGGCGACGATGCCCATCTGCTCCAGTCCCCGTGGCCGGGCCGATTCGACGACCACGTCCGCGTTCCGCACCAGTCGCTCCAGTTCGGCCCGCCCGGCTCGGGTGCCCAGGTCGAGTTCGAGGCGGGCCTTGCGGCCGTTGAGGGAGTTCTCGAACGCCGCGTTGCCCCGGGCGGCGCCGTCCGGGCGGTGCCGTGACGTCACCTTCAGCACCTCGCCGCCGCAGCGGCCCAGCAGCGAGGCGCACAGCGGCGCCGCCCACAGCGTGCCGAGGTCGAGCACCCGTCCCGGTGGTCCGGCGTGCGCGGCCGCGCCCATGTCGTGGAGGGTGGTCCCGCCGTCGGTGTCGGCGGTCCGTTCGCCCAGTCCGCCCACGGCCAGGCCCACCAGCCCGGCCGCTCCCGTCAGCGCACCACCCGTGAGCCGACGGACGCGTTCCGCGAGCGCGCACCAGGTGTCGTCGTCGACGGGAAGGTCGGGGGGCCACGTCGTGGGGTCACCGGCGACGGCCAGCCAGGCCGGGAGCAGGTCCAGGTCGCTCGGTCGGGCGAGTGACACCGCGACCCAGCCGTCCGCGCACTCGAGGAGTCGTGTGGCGCCACCGCAACTGGTGCGGCCCCCGGCCCTGAGCCCCTGGAGCCGGGCCCGCTCCGTGGTGAGGGCGAGCCAGTCCACCTCCAGCGGGTGGTCCCAGCATCCGGCGGCACGTTCGATCCCCGCCCCCCGTGCCAGGACGCCGTCGACCAGCCGGGCCGGTGGTCCGAGGCGGCCGCCGGGCGCCGGACCCGACAGCGCGGCGAGCCCGCTCGCGACCCACCGGCGGGCGGGGGCGTCCTGGGA
>CAIPVR010000074.1 GCA_903868545.1 uncultured Actinomycetes bacterium | reverse complement strand
GCACCCCACACCGTGTTCGTCGACGACGCCCCCGGCAACGTGGCGGGCGCCGAGCGTGTGGGCATCCGCGCCGTGCTGATCGGCCCGGAACGCCACGACGTGCCGGCCGCCCTCGCCGAACTGCGGCGCCTCGTCGCCACCGGCTGACCGGGAGTGGTCGTCGCGGCGCTCAGGCGGCGGTGAAGCACCAGGAGGCCGGTTGTGCGGTTCCCGGGCCGTCGGTGCGTTTCCACACCATGGCGATCACACAGTTGCGTTCCGGTTCGAGTTCCTCCACCGGCTTGCCGGGGCCCGGCACGAACTCGACGAGTCCGGTGCCGAGGTCCTTCACGAGGCCGTCCTCCCTGGAGCGGATCTCCGTGCCGTTCACGATGAGATAGGCGTCGTAGCCGTCGGCGAGGTTCAGGCCCACCGCGGCCTGGCGGAGCACCTCGGCGCCGGACGGAGGGATGAGCGACTCGACGCCGTCGGGCTTGGCCGACGAGGTGTTGTCGTCACCCGTGGTGGCGAGCCCGACGGTGACCACCAGTCCCACCACCGCCCCGCACAGGAGCAGCAGCATCAGGGTGCGCTGCAGCCACATCGGGACCCGCGGCCGGGCGGCCGTCGGTGCGTCGGCCTCCGGGGCGGCCGCGTCGGCCGGGTCCCGGGCATGGTCGGTCGCTCCGGTCGGGTCCGTCGGGTCCGTCTGGTCGCCGGGGTCGCTGGGGTCGCTGGGGTCGCTGGGGTCGCTGGCAGGGTCGTCCATCGCGCCCCACGGTCTACCCCGTCCCCGGGCACGCCGGGCGCCGGCGGTACGATCCGGGGCCGTGACGTCGCCTCCGCGTGCCGCCGGGGAGACCGGACGGGAGCTCGGCGGGCGGTACCGGTTGGTGGCCCCGATCGGCGTGGGAACCTCGTCGCGGGTCTACCTCGCCGCCGACGAGCGGCTCCGACGCCGCGTCGCGGTGAAGCTGGTGCACCAGGCGCTGGCCGCCGACCCCGCGTTCCTCGCCCGGTTCCGTGCCGAGGCCCGGGCCGCGGCCGCCCTCAACCACCCGAACATCGTGGCGGTGCACGACTGGGGTGAGGACGACACCCCGGAGGGCCCCGTGCCCTACCTGGTCACCGAGTACCTGGCGGGTGGCAGCCTGCGCGACCTGCTCGACTCGGGCCACCGCCTCACCCCGAGCCAGGCCCTGCTGGTGGGGCTCGATGCCACCCGCGCCCTGGCTCATGCCCACCGGCGGGGGCTGGTCCACCGCGACGTGAAGCCGGCCAACCTGCTCTTCGACGGGGAGGGCCGGCTCCGGCTCGCGGACTTCGGTCTGGCCCGCGCCGTGGCCGAGGCGTCGTGGACCGAACCGGCCGGGGCCACGCTCGGCACCGCCCGGTACGCGTCGCCGGAGCAGGCCCTCGGCCGCCGCGTCGACGGTCGCTCCGACATCTACTCGCTCGCGCTCGTGCTGGTGGAGGCGGTCACCGGTGTGGTGCCCTTCGCTGCGGACACCACCGCGGCGACCCTCGCCGCCCGGGCCCGGGGTGACCTCGACCCGGGCGACGGGTTCGGTGCGCTCCGAGGACCGCTCGAGCGGGCCGGACGACTCGAGCCCGCCGAGCGGCCTGACGCCGACGAGTTCGAGATCGCGCTCCTCGCCACGGCCGAGGCGATGCCCCGTCCCGACCCGCTCCCGCTGTCGCCGCCGACCGGCACGGCGGAGGCGACCGCCGAACTGCGTGCCCTCGGCGTCACCCCGTTCGACGGTCCCGTGCCCCCGGGGCGTGACGCGGACGGGACGTCGGTGCCGGAGGGGGAGGGGGAGGCCGTCGTTCCGGGGGACGGTCCGGTCCCGGACGGGCCCGAGACGCCCGACCCCCGTGAGGCCACCGGTCCGCTCGAGCGGACGCCGATCGTGGTCGCCGAGGAGCACCACCTGCTCACCTCGTCGCGGCCCGCGGAGTTCGGTCCCGTGGAGCCGCTCCCGCCACGCCCGGCGCCGGCGCCGACTCCGGCCGACCCTGCGGGCCCGCCGTCCGGCCGCCGACGGGTCGCGGTCGTGGTCGCGCTCGGGCTGGTCGCGGCCGGGCTCGCGGCGGCGTGGTGGTTCCTGGTCCGCGTCCCCACCCACGAGGTCCCCGACCTGGTGGGTGGGCAGGTCGCCGCGGCCCGGGTGGAGGCCCGTGCCAACGGATGGCGCGTGGATGCCTCGGATCTGGTGCGCCGCGACGGCACCCGCCCCGACGAGGTGGTGGCGCAACGTCCCCGTGCCGGCTCCGAGCTCGCCGAGGGCGACACGCTCCGGCTCACCGTCTCGTTGGGACCGACGCTCGTGGTGCCGCCCGCCGTGGAGGGCCGGCCCGAGGCCGAGGCCCGTCGGACGCTCACCGAGTCGGGGTTCACCGTGGGCGACGTGACGCCGACCGACGACGAGCAGGTTCCCGAGGGCTCGGTGGTCCGGCTCGGCCCCGCCGCCGGTGCCCCCGCCCCCGACCCGTCGGGTCGCCTGCCCCGGGGCACGACGCTGGACCTGGTGGTCTCCGCCGGCCCGGCCCCCCGCGTCGTCCCGCCGGGTCTCTCCGGTGCACGACTGTCCGACGCCCGCGCCACGCTCTCCTCGCTCCAGCTGCAGGTCTCGGTCACCGAGCAGTACGACGACACCCTGCCCGCGGGCTATGTCGTGTCGAGCAGCCCCGCCGGCGGAACGCAGGTGGAGCGGGGGAGCACCGTCGCGCTGGTGGTGTCACGCGGGCGGGCCCCCGTGCCGGTGCCCGACGTGCGGGGTCGGAGCGGGACGTCGGCCGCCGCCGCGCTCGAGGCGGCGGGCCTGGCCGTCGCCGGGATCGAGGGACCGCCCTCCGGGGCCGTGCTGGCCACCGACCCGCCGGCGGGTGAGGCGGTGCCGCCGGGCACCGCCGTGCGGGTGTTCACCCGCACCTGACACGGCGTCCTCGTCCGGACTCCGTTCCGGACCGGGGAGCGGGGGTCCACCACAGCGGGCCCGCGCCGTCGTAGCGTTCCGTTCGGTTCGTTCCGTCGAGCCCGTTGGGGTGGTCTGCCGGACGTGGTGTTCCCCAGCCGCCGCGAGTTGGCGGCCACCCCAACCGGCCCGGCGGCGCCGGACCGACAGCGGCATGGGGGATGGGAGGCCTGCCGAGCGCCCGCGGGAGAGCGGAGCGTGACGGGGGCCACCGCCCTCGGGCCCGGTCCTCCGTGAGTGCCTCCGTTAGCCTCGGCCCGCCATGGACCGTCCGCCCCCCGAGGAACCCATCACCTCGGTGGCGATCGAGGCGCCCGGTGTGGACGAGGAGGCCGTCGTCCCGTGGCCCCTGCTGCTGCAGCGGCGCATGGAGCGCCGGGCCCGGCGGAGCGACCGCTACCCCTGGATCGTCACCTGGGTGGTGCTGTTCGGCACGTTCTGGGTGGCGAGCACCATCACGATCCTGGCGGTCAGCCGGCCCACGATCGCAGCCGACCTGGGCACGTCGGTGGAGAGCCTCGTGTGGCTCATCTCCGGGCCGACCGTCGCGGTGGCCATCACCGGCACCACCGCCGGCAAGCTGGGCGACCTCCACGGGCACCGCCGCGTGTACCTGGTGGGGATGGTGGGTGCCACGGTCTTCGTGGTGCTGTCCGCCGTGGCGTGGTCGGGCCTGTCGCTCATCGCGTTCCGGGTCCTCGGCGCCACCATCGGCGCGGCCACCGGTCCCAGCTCGCTCGCCCTGATCAACCGCATGTTCCCCGCCGAGGAACGGTCGCGGGCGCTGGGGTTCTGGTCGCTCGTCATCGCGGGTGGACCGGTCGCCGGCCTCGTGGCGGGCGGCCCGCTGGTCGACGCCTTCGGTTGGCGGGCCATCTTCGTGCTGCAGGCCCCGCTGCTGCTCGTGGCCACCATCGTGTCGTGGGCGGTGCTGCCCGAGACCGAGCGGCGCAGCGACGTGCACTTCGACGTGAAGGGCCAGCTGATCCTCTCGCTCGCCCTCGCCGGCCTGCTGTTCGGCATCGACCGGGCCGCGGCCTGGGGCCCGGCGAACCCGTGGGTGCTGGCCTCGTTCGCGCTGGTGCCCGCCGCGACGTGGTGGTTCGTGGTGGTGGAACGACGGGTGGAACATCCGTTGATCCCGCTGGCGTGGTTCCGGCGACGCGGGTTCGCGGTGCCGGTGTTCCTGTCGTTCTTCGTGCAGTTCGGCTACATGGGCGGGTTCATCCTCACGCCCAAGCTGCTGAGCGAGATGCGGGGCCTCAGCGCGGAGGCGATCTCGCTGATCATGGTCCCGAGACCCCTCACGTTCGCCATCGCAGGGCCGGTGGCCGGCTGGATGGCCATGCGGGTCACGGCCCGCTCCACCGTGGTGGCCGGTACCGCCTGCCTCACGTTGTCGATGGCGATGTTCGCCCTGGTGTCACCGGACCCTGGCACCGCCGCGGTGGTGCTGGCGCTCACCCTGTCCGGCGTGGGGATCGGCGCGGCCCAGCCCCGCATCGCCGCGTCGGTGGCCAACTCCGTGGACAACGCGGACCTGGGCATCGCCGGGGCCACCCAGCAGCTGATGGCCCAGGTGGGAACCACCGTGGGCATGAACCTGCTCGAGGCGGTGGAGGTCGCGAGCGCCGGCGGGTCCGGGGCAGGGGCCAGCTTCCGTCTCGCCTACGGCGTGGGGGCGGTGGTGAGCGGTTGCGGGGTGGTGCTGGCCCTGTTCCTGCGCGACCCGGCCGACGCCGCCCGTCGTGGGCGACGTCGGCCGGCGTCGGTGACCTGAACGGTCGGGACGGCCCTCCGGGGGGTCAGTCCTCGGTGATCTCCTGGATGGCCGCGCTCACCTTGGCCGCGAGGGCCGGGTCGCCACCCTGCTGCTGCATGGCCATGAGCTTCGTCATGTCACCCTGCACCTTCACCTTGCCCGCCATGAAGGCCTGCATGCCGGCCTGGGCGTTGCCGTCCACGAGGATCGCCTTCGCGGTGGCGTAGTCGAGCGTGACGGTGAGGTCCGGGTTCTCGATGTGGCCGAGGTCCATCTTCATCTCGCCGTCGCTGGTGTCCATGTGGGCCTGCAGCTCGCCGTCGCCGAACGGGACGTCGGTGATGACCTGGTTCATGCGCACCTGGTGGGCGGGGGCGGGGGCGTCGCCCTCCATCTCCTCGCGGATGCGCTTCGCTTCGGCGATCCACTCCTCGGACAGGAACTTGTACTTGGCCACCGGGCCCCCTTCGTCGACTCGGCCCCCCGTGGGCCGTCCGGAATGGTAGCGCCCGCTCCGCCTGAGGACTCCGACAGCCCGGGCTGAACGCCTTCGCAGGCTGCCGTCCGGGGCCCGGTGGGGCCTCGGTACCGTCGCCCCGTGGCTCCCGAGGACTTCCCGTATCCCCCGTCCGCACCTCCGAGCGGTCCGCCCCCGCCGGTCGTGGGTCCACCGACGGGTCCCCCCATGGCTCCGCCCGCGGGTCCGCCGAGCGGCCCGCCGTTCCTGCCGCCCCCGGGGTCGTGGGGACCGGTGCCCGTGGCGCCGGCACCGGTCGGGCCGGTGCGGCGCCCGGAGCGGCCGCGTCGCCGGAACGGGGCGAGGGTCGTGGCCGGGGTCGCCGCGTTCGTGGTCGTCGCGCTGCTGGCCGGTGTGGTGGCCTACGGCGTCGCCGGCCGGGTGCTCGAGGGTGGCGGCCCCTCCGCCTCACCGGTCGACGGCGGTGCCGTGCTCACCTCGCAGCCCGTGCAGGAGCCCGACGGGATCGACGCGATCGAGATCCGCGGCGGGGATCCGTCCGACCCGACCCAACAGGTGGTCCGCACCGCACTGGCCGACGTGGACGGCTACTGGCGCCGTACCTACCCGCAGGTGTTCGGCGGTACCTACCGGACGGTCCGGGGCGGCTTCTACGCCGCCGACGGCCGCACGGCGGTGCCCTGCACGGACTCGCCCGACCAGCTGGCGGGCAACGCCTTCTACTGCCCCGACGCCGACGTGATCGCGTGGGACGCGGTCGACCTCCTGCCGTCGATCCGCCGCCAGTTCGGTGACCTCGGCGTGGCCCTGGTGATGGCGCACGAGTGGGCCCACGCCGTCCAGGCCCGTGCCGGGGTGAAGGGGCCCGTGGTGTTCCTCGAGCAGCAGGCCGACTGCATGGCGGGCGCCTGGGTGGCCGACGTGCGCGACGCCGGCGACCGGTCGTTCAGCGTGGACGGCGCAGCGCTCGACAAGGCCCTCGCAGGGTTCCTCGCGCTGCGTGACCAGCCCGGCGTCACCGCCGCCACCGAGTCCAACGCCCACGGGTCGGCCTTCGACCGGATCCGTGCCTTCCAGGAAGGTATGGAGGGCGGCGCGTCGACGTGTGCCGACTACACGCTCGCCGAGGTGGCCGACTCGCTGGTGGCGCTGCCGTTCACGAGCGAGCAGGACTACGCCAACCAGGGCAATCTGCCGCTCGCCGAGGCGTACGAGTCGATGAACGCCGACCTCGGGGACTACTGGCGTACCGAGGGTGCCGCAGGGCTCGGGATCACGGGCTACACCGCCCCCACCTCGGTCACGTTCGCCTCCGGGAAGGCCCCGGCGTGCCAGCGTCGCGAAGGGACCTCCGGTCTCTTCTACTGCCCGGACACCGACACGGTGGCTGTGCAGACCGACGGCATCGCGGCCCGTGCCGTGGACCGGATCGGGGACTTCGCGCTCGGCGCACTGCTCGGCCGGACGTGGGCGTTCTCGGCCCTCGACCAGGCCGGCGACCGCAGCACCGGCGCCGCCCGCGACCGTCGTGCCGACTGCCTCACCGGGGCATGGACCGCCTCGGTGTTCCGCGGTGACCGCCGGGGCGCGCAGCTGTCGCTGTCGCCCGGCGACCTCGACGAGGCGGTGGGCGCGCTGCTCGGCACCAGCCGTTCCTCGGCGGGGTCGGCGGAGGCGACCGGCTTCGACCGGGTGGCCGCCTATCGTGCGGGGTTCACCGACGGACCGTCCGCCTGCCGGGCCTAGGTCGCCACCGTCGGCCGACCCTCCGGAGGAGCCGTGACCGCACCCGAACCCACCGACCTGATCCCGGGCGCCGAGCCGTGGAGTGCCGCCGGTGGGCCCACCGGCGTCCTCGTCCTGCACGGGTTCACCGGGCACCCGGGGTCGGTGCGGCCGCTGGCCGAGGCGTTCGCCGCGGCCGGCCACGCCGTGGAGATGCCGCTCCTTCCGGGTCACGGGACCCGGGTGGAGGACATGCTGGAGACGGGCTGGGCCG
>CAIPVR010000073.1 GCA_903868545.1 uncultured Actinomycetes bacterium | reverse complement strand
CGCGGTCGAACGATCGAGGTCGAGCGACGCCGAGTTCATGCAGTAGCGCTGCCCGGTGGGGCGGGGGCCGTCGGGGAAGACGTGACCGAGGTGTGCGCCGCAGTCACCGCAACGCACCTCGGTGCGCACCATCCCGTGACCGCGGTCCTCGGCCAGTTCCACGGCGTCGGGTTCCACCGGTTCCCAGAAGCTGGGCCACCCGGTCCCGGAGTCGAACTTCGTCCCGCTGGTGAACAGCGGCCGGCCGCACACCACGCAGCGGTACGTGCCGTCGTCGTGACAGTCCCAGTAGATGCCGGAGAAGGCACGTTCGGTGCCCGCCTCTTGGGTGACCTGCCACTGGAGCGGGTCGAGCCGCTGCCGCAGTTCGTCGTCGGACGGTCGCTCTGCCATGTGATCACCTGCTCGGGACGGGCGGGTCCCAGTGCTGCACCGGGACGGTGGGGGGCGGGGGCGGGGGCCCCGCCGGGGAGTCCTGCGCGACGCCGGGGCGGCCTCCGCGCCGCCCCCGTGACATCCGTCCGAGCGTGAGCGCTCGCTGCACCTCGGCCGGTCCGAGCAATCCGACCAACCGGCCCTGCTCGAGCACCACGACCTCGCTCGTGGCCACCGGGCCGAGCCGTTCGACCACGTCGGTCACCTTCTCGCCCGGCGCTGCCACCGGCACCTGCGCCACGGGGACCATCACCGCAGCCACGGCCGTGCCTCGCCACGACTCCGCGGGCACGCGCTGCACCTGCGCCATGGTCAGCAGTCCGACGAACCGGCCGGACACGTCGAGCACCGGCACCGCCTGCTGCGCGGTGGAGCGCAGGGGTCCATCGACCGCGTCCGCCACCGTCGTCCAATTGCTCACGGTCTGCGGCGCCGGGAGCATGGCCGCTCCCACGGTCAGGTCGCCGAGGAGGCGCTCGCCGTCGTAGTGGGCCTGTTCCATCCGGGCGGCACCCAGCAGGAACCAGCCGATGAAGGCCGTCCAGATGCCCCCGAAGCTCCCCAGCAGCGCGATCTCCGCAAGGCCGAGTCCGATCAGGCCGAAGCCCACGAACCGGCCGGCCTTCGCCGCGGTGACCTTCGCCCAGAGCCGGTCGCCCCGCAGCTTCCAGAGCCCGGAGGCCAGGATCCGGCCGCCGTCGAGCGGGGCACCCGGGAGGAGGTTGAACACGGCGAGGAAGACGTTGATCGCGCCGAGCCACCACAGCAGCACCACGTACAGGCCGGGGACGCCGATCGCGTCGAGGCCGTAGGCGCCACCGAGGAACAGCGCGCCCAGCAGGAAGCTCATGGCCGGCCCCGCGGCGGCGATCCGGAACTCCGCGCCTGCGCCGGGGGCCTCGTTGCGGAAGCGGGCCACCCCGCCGAAGAGCCAGAGGGTCACGCCCTCCACCTCGATCCCGTTGCGGCGCGCCACCACCGAGTGGCCGAGTTCGTGGGCCAGGAGCGACCCGAGGAACAGCAGTGCACCGACGGCGGCGATCGACCAGTAGGCCGTGGCCGCGAGTCCCGGTTCGCCCTGCGGGAGGATGACGGTGGCGAGGCTCCAGGTCAGCAGGCCACCGATGACGATGACGCCCAGGTCGGCCGCCACGTCGATGCCGAGGATCCGGCCGAGTCGAAGGCTTCCTTGCCGCATGTCACGCACCTCGTTCCGGTGGCGAGACTACCCCTCCTCCCCGGAGGGACGGCCCCGCGGGAGCAGGGCACTGTGGCCGACCTCAGCGCATCCGCACGCCACGGGGGTTACGGCGTCGGCGGGCCCGGCGCCCGTGAGCAGCGGTGACCGCCGGAGATGGAAACGACCCCCGGCCGCCCAGTAGGAGGGAAGGGAAGAACCAGGCGGCCGGAGATCGTTCCGGACTCCTTTTCTACCCGATCAGGGGGCCGGACGAGCGACGCGACCGAACATCCACGAGAGGTGGCCCGCTACTCCTGCGAGCTGCGTCAGGCCCGCACCAACGACACCACGGTGCGGGCGCCGGCGCTGCGGGTGCGGCCCGGATCCATTCGGAATCCGAGCGGGTGCTCCCAGTCCCGCAGCCCGTCCGGGGTGGTGCCCGGGTGCTCCAGGAGGTGCCGCACCAGTGCCCCCTTGAGGAGCTTGTTCCAGTGCGCCACCGCCACCAGCTCGCCTCCCCGGCCCGGCTCGAGGAACTCCACCGAGGTCTGGGCCAGGTCGTCGGGGGCCGACCAGGCCGCGTCGTGCTCCTTCGGGAGCAGGTTCCACACGGTCCGGCCGCGGGCCACGGCGGTGAGGGCGCCCGTGAGGGGTTCGCGCCACCAGGTCGAGAGCCTGCCCAGCCGCCCGAGCGACGCTCCCATCTTCAGCTTGTAGGCCGGGATCGCGTCGGTCGGGGCGACCAGCCCCCACAGGCCCGACACGATCAGGACCGACGACCCGAGCCGCCGCCGGGCCGCCGCCGGGAGGGTGCCGACGTCGAGCGCGTCGTAGAGCACGCCGGTGTACCGCTCGATGGCCGGACGGGTCGCCGCCGCTCGCACCGATCGGTTCTCGGCCGTCGCTGCGGCCAGCGCCTCACCCTTCACCCCGAGGAGTTTCGACCGGGCGGCCGTCCCGCCCCGCATGGCGGCCACGAGCGCCCGCAGCACCTGCTCGCGCTGATCGTCGAGGTCGACCGCCATCGTGCCCGGTGCCCACGGTGCACCGTCCCCGCCCGATGCCTTCCCCTCGGACGGCGGCAACAGGATCAACGGCTGTCGGGTCGGCACGATGGGGGATGCTGGCACGGTGGACGGACGGGCGACGAGTCCTCGGTCGACCCGGTGCCCGGATTGGTCGAGCCCGGATCCCGCTCAGCCCGGGGGCGGTACCGCCTCCATGCTGTCGGGAGCGACCATCAGCGCCGAGGCATCGACCACCTCGAAGTCGTCGGCGGTGAACCGCTCGAGGGCTGCGAGTTGTGCCACGTCCCACCGACGGTCCGGTGTGCCACGGAGGGAGAAGGTCGTGGCGGTGTCCGACAGGACCATGCCGAAGCGCTGGAGGGCGGTCGCCAGCACCCGGGCCTGGGGCGGGAGGTCGGCCACGGGGGCATCGGCCCGCAGGCGGAACCAGGAACCCATCGCCGGGGCCGAGGGGTCGGTCGACGTGCCGTCGCTGAAGCGAGCGGGCCAGACGGATCGCGGCGAGTTGACCGGCCCCGCCGCCACGATCACGTGGTCCACGGTGCCCGACGCGACCTGGTCGTAGGTGACGGTGCCCGGGAAGAGCGGCAGGCCGGACCCGGTGGAGGTGCCCTTCGGGTAGCGGAGGTCCGACAGGTCCCACTGCACGCCACTGAGCGCGGACCAGTGGCCGAACCACCTCCGGGTGGAGATCAGTTCCCACATCCGGCCGGCGTCGACGTCGACCCCCACGTAGTGGTTGTCGTAGCCGTAGCCGGGGAAGCTCTCGATGTAGGCGGGATCCGTGATCGGCACCGGGCCACCGAGCGACGAGTTGGCCGGGTCCGTCACGCGCACCTGCTCGCGCGGCGTGCTGTCGGTGACGATGTTGAACGGCACCCCGAACACGATGTTGTTGTACGGGACCCCGCCGAAGCCAGCCCGGAACTGCAGCGGCGCGCCGTCGGGACCGCGCAACGCGCCGATCGTGGCGGCGGAGTCGGAACGCACCGGGAGGTCGGCGACGGGCCGGTAGAAGAACGAGGACTCGGGGAACAGCCGGGGCAGCGCCGGGAACTCGGGCGCCTCGAACGGCAGCGGCCGGTTCGCGACCGCCACGCCGACGCCGAGCAGGACCACCACCGTGGAGATGCCCACCACGACGGGGGGCCGGCGGGGGCGGCCGGGGTCCCGGCGGTGTCGCAGCGAGCGCACCACGAGAGCCACCAGCAGTGTGACGACGCCGACGAGGAGCCAGAGCAGGCCGACCAGGAACATGAACTGGTCCGAGCCGGGCACGCGCACCGCCGGGCCCACCACCTCCAACTCGCCCGAGCCGCGGAACAGCACGGCCGCTCCGCCCCACACCGTCATGCGCCCCCGGCAGGATTCGAACCTGCGGCCATCGGATTAGAAGTCCGCCGCTCTATCCACTGAGCTACGGGGGCCCGGCTTCCGGGTCACCCCGGTGCACCGTCTATGCTGCTCCACCTTGTCACGGTGGGGGGCACCTCATCGGGGCATGGCACGTCATGGTGGCCGTAGCTCAGCCCGGTTAGAGCGCCAGGTTGTGGCCCTGGAGGTCGGGGGTTCAAGTCCCCTCGGTCACCCCACGGCGAGCGGCGGAGACCGGTTGAGACCGGGCTCCGCCGTGTCGCTACACTCCGGTCGTTCCCGGCTCGTCCGGGGCGCCTGCGCCTCTAGCTCAACTGGTCAGAGCATCGGACTCTTAATCCGCAGGTTCTGGGTTCGAGTCCCAGGGGGCGTACAGGAAGGGGCCGAAACCCTTGGGACACCAAGGGTTTCGGCCCCTCGCCATTTCCGGCCGGTGTCCACCGCGGGCAGGTCCCTCGGGCCGGATGCGGGCGACCGGGTTGCCCGAGGTCCGGCTGCGTCGACACGATGTCCATGCCGGGAGAGGGCACAGGTAGACCCCCGATCGCGCAGCCCTTGGACGGTCGGGACGTCCAGACCGTTCGCCGATGCATCGGTCCCTGACGCGAGGGCTGCCGTGTCGGGGGTCGAACAGCAGATGGGGCGGGACCAGTGGGGAGAAGGTGGAAGTACCTGACGCCGTGGCAACGGTGGTGGCGACGGATCAGACGCCGGATGGGGGGCCGCCTGTGACACCGGGCCGCCGAGGGTGACGGCGCCGGGTGGCGCACCCGTTGCAGCACGGCGCGGGCAGTTCCGGGCGGGCCACCTCCACCCGTGCCCTTCCGCTCCCGGGCACCCCCGCGGGGGTACGGTCGTGGCGATGGGACGCGCGGATCGGCACCGACACCCCCTGCGCGCCCGCCCCACGGGCGAACCTCAAGATCCGCTCCCCTCGGCCGACCGGAGCGGGTACGGCAGCATCTGCCCCCGGAGGTCACGATGAAGGGTGTCCTGTTCAACGTGGTCGAGGACGTCGTGGACGACACCCTCCCGGCCGGCACCTGGGACGGCGCGCTCGAACTCGCCGCGTGCCACGGCGCCTACACGTCGCTCGGCGACTACCCCGACGCGGAACTGGCCGGCATCGTGGCGTCGGTGTCCTCGCTCACCGGACTCGACCGGGCGGAGGTGCTGCGACACGCCGGACGCCACGGGTTCTCCCGTCTCGCCGACCGCCACCCCGAGCTCCTCGAGGGGGTCGACGACCTCGACGGCCTCCTGCGCCGCCTCGACGACGTGATCCACCCGGAGGTACTCAAGCTCTATCCCCAGGCCCAGCCCCCGTCGTTCCGGGTCGACGGCGACGGAGCCGGCACATGGGCGGTGGAGTACTCGTCACGTCGTGGGCTCTGCCACCTCGCCGAGGGACTGATCATGGGGGCGGGCGACCACTTCGGCACCCCGGTGGAGGTGCACCAGACCTCCTGCACGCAACGCGGCGACGACCGCTGCGTCCTGCAGGTGAGCCGGTCGTGACCGCAGCGCCCGGCACCGCCGGGCAGGACGAGGGGCCCGCTGCGGCGGGGGACCCCGAGCAGCTGCGAGCGACCATCGCGAGGCTCGAGCGGAAGTGGCACCGCGAGCGCGAGGCGCGCCTCGAGTCCGAGCGCATCGCGGAGACCGGCCTCCGACGGCTGTGGGAGGCCACCCAGGAACTCGACCGCCGGGTGGAGGAGCGGACCGCCGAACTCCTCCGGGCCCGCGCCGACGCCGAGACCGCGGCACGCGCCAAGACCGAGTTCCTCGCCAACCTCAGCCACGAGGTGGGGACCCCGCTGCAGACGATCCTCTCCGCGCTGGAACTGGCGCGGCCGGCCTCCGCCCAGGACCGGGAGCGGCTCGACGTGGCGGCGCGGGCGGCGGTCGAACTGCGTGATCTGTTCCGGAACCTCCTCGAGCTCTCCCAGATGGAGGTGGGCTCCGTGGACCTGAGGCCGGTGTCCGTGGACCTCTCCGAGATGGCCGACGACCTCGCCGTCCGGTGGCGTGACCGCTGCACCGCCCGCGGCATCCTGCTGGTGCCCGATGCCTCCGGCCGGGCGACGGTCGACAGCGACCGGCTCACCCAGGTGGCCGACGCCCTGCTCGACAACGCGACCAAGTTCGCCCGACCCGGCACCGTCCACCTGGGCCTCACCGCCGCCGGCGGCACCGTCGAACTCCGCGTCGAGGACGAGGGGCCCGGCGTCGCCGACCACTCCCTCGAGCGCATGTTCGAACCCTTCGTGCAACTCGACGGCGCCAACGACCGCAGCGTCGGCGGGGCGGGCATCGGCCTGGCCCTCGTGCGGGGCTTGGCACAGCAGCTCGGCGGCACCGCCACCGCGTCGCTCAGCGCCGACGGCGGCCTCACCGTGAGCGTGACGGTGCCCGACACCTCCTCCGAACCTCTCTCCTCCCCACTCCGGAGTGCGACATGACCCATGTCCTGATCATCGAGGACGCCCCCGAGGCGGCCGAACTCGCGACGTCGTTGCTGCGCGGCGCCGGCTACGACACGTCGACCGCCGCCACCGGCGAGGCCGCCCTCGAGCTGGCCCGTGCCGTGCGACCGGAGGTGATCCTGCTCGACCTCGGGCTCCCCGACACCGACGGCACCGACCTCTGCCGTTCGCTGCGCGAGTTCAGCGACGCCTTCATCGTGATGCTGACCGCCCGCGACGACGAGATCGACAAGGTGCTGGGCCTCAAGCTCGGCGCCGACGACTACGTGACCAAGCCCTACTCCCCGCGGGAGTTGCTCGCCCGGATCGAGGCCCTGCTCCGACGCGACCGCCGCGGCACCACCGAGGGGCCCTCCGAGCGCCGGGTCGGCGACCTGGTGGTGCAGCCCGAGGCACACCGGGTACTGCTCGACGGCGAGGAGATGCACCTCACCCGGATCGAGTTCTCCATCCTCGACGCGCTCACCGAACACCCCGGGCGTGTGCTGTCACGCTCGGCGCTCCGGGAGCGGGTGTGGGGTGCGGAGTGGTACACGGGCGACCACGTCGTGGACGTGCACATGGCGAACCTCCGCAAGAAGATCGACAAGGGCGGCCGGTCCCACATCCGCACCGTCCGCGGTGTGGGGTACCGGATGGCCGAGGGCGACGAGGCCTGATGTCCGACCGGGACGACCTGCTCGACCGCACCGGCCCCGACCTGGGCCGTGTGTTCGACGAGGCCCCGGTGGCCCTGTCGGTCCTGGCCCCGGACGGGACCCTCCTCCGGGCGAACGCCGCCCACTTCTCCCTGTTCGGCGTGCGCGACGGATCGCTCGACGCGCTCCGTCCGGAACTCGTCGTCCATCCCGACGAGCGGGTGGCCGCCGCCTCCGACCTGGACGACCTCGCGGCCGGCCGCACCGACCGGGTGGAGGTGCAACGCCGCTATGTCCGGCCCGACGGCAGCGGCTTCACCGGGCACCTCACCGCGTCGCGTCTCGACGGCGACGGCGGCCGGGCCACCGCCCTCGTCTGCTGCATCGAGGACGTGAGCGAACAGGTGGGGGCGGCCGACCACCTCGAGCAGGCCCGGCGCCGCCTCACGGTGCTCATCGCCAACATCTCCGACAACGTCACCCTCGTGGACGCCGACGGCGGGGTGATCGAGTCCACCGGCCTCCACCGCGAGATCCTCGGCTACCCGCAGGAGTTCTGGGCGTCCCGATCGGTGTTCGACCTCATCCCGCCGGAGGACGTCGACCGGCTGATGGCGCTCCGGGCCCAGGTCCTCGAGCGACCCGGGGAGCCCGTCACCGCTGACGTCCGCGTCCGCCGGGCCGACGGCTCCATCCACGACATGGAACTCAACGCGGTGAACCTGCTCGACGAACCGTCGGTGGGCGGCATCGTCGTCACGCTGCGGAACATCACCTTCAGGAAGCAGGCCGAGGCCGATCTCGCCCGGCGCCGCGACGAGGCGGTCGAGCAGTCGCGCCTGCGATCCGAATTCGTGGCGCGGGTCAGCCACGAGCTGCGCAACCAGGTCCACGCACTGCGCGGTCTCACCGAGCTGCTCACCTCGAGCGACGTGCCACGGTCGGTCCGCCAACTGGCCGGGTCGGCGCACCGGCAGGCCGAGCAGTTCGAACACCTCGTCGACGACCTGCTCGAGTACACCCGACTCGAGGCCTCACCACCGCAGCCCGTCCCGCGAGCAACATGGCCACGGCAGATCGTGGCCGACGCGGCCGGCATGGCCCGCGGCAGTGCCGCCCCGGGCGTGGAGGTGGTGGAGACCACCGCGGAGGCGGTGCCCGACCTCGTGATGATCGACGCACCCCGGGTGCGGCAGGTGCTCGCGAACCTCGTGTCGAACGCGGCCAAGTTCACCGAACGGGGAAGGATCCGCATCTCGCTGCGACCCGGACCCCCCGTCACGTCCGACGGGGCGGGACCCGACACCCCCGTGCTGCGGTTCACGGTGGACGACACGGGGCGGGGCATCGACGCCACCGATGTCCAGCGGATCTTCCTGCCCTTCGACCAGGGGTCGGTCCATTCCACCCAGGGCACCGGTCTCGGCCTGAGCATCACGGAGCGGGTGGTGGACGTCCTCGGGGGGACGATCCGCGTGACATCACAGCCCGGCGTCGGCAGCAGCTTCGAGGTCGACCTTCCCTACACGGAGGCGACCGACGCCGACCTGCCCGAGGAGCATGCCCCCGCCGGTTCCGGCACGGCGGTCGTGGCGGGCACCGACGTCCTGGTCGTCGAGGACAACGAGGTGAACCAGCTCCTGGTCGCCGAGCAGCTCCGCCGCCTGGGCGTGGCCTCCACCGTGGTGGGCACCGGGACCCTCGCCCTCGAGCACCTGGCCACGGGCGCCCCGGTCGATTGTGTCCTCATGGACTGGCAGCTGCCCGGGATCGACGGCGTGGAGACCACCCGCCGGATCCGGGCGTCGGAGTCCCCCGGCTCCCACCTGCCGATCATCGGGATGACCGCGAGCGCCATGCCCTCGGACCGGCGCACCTGCATGGAGGCCGGCATGGACGACCTGCTGGTCAAGCCGGTGGGGTTGCGTGAGCTCGCGGCCACGCTCGGCCGCTGGACCACGGCCCGGTCGGCCCCTGTCGACAGGTCCACCGCCGACGTGGGCGCGCTGGACCGCCTGGTCGAGGACCTCGGCTCGGTGGAACCGGTCCGTTCGATCGTGCAGACCTACCTGACCGAGCTCGACAAGCGGTGCGAGCTGATCGAACGGGGCACCGCCTCGGGTGACGCCGACCTGGTCCGCCGCACCGCGCATACCCTGCGCTCCACGTCGCGCACACTGGGCGCCAACGATCTCGACCGCCTGTCGACCGCGCTCGAGGAAGGTCCGCTACCCCCGCCCGAGGACCTGATGGAGCACTTCCGCGACGCCGTGGGGCGCACCCGCCTCGCCCTCGGCACCTGGCTCGAGCAGTCCGGTGGCGGCCCGTCGGGCCCGCCGCCGGGCTGAGGCCGACCGCTCAGGCGGCTGCCGACGCCCGGCCCCGGATGGCCCGACCGTTCAACGGGTTCGCCCCCAGCAGCCCGTTCAGGTGCGGAAGGGTGGCACGCAGCACCACTGAGCTGGACCGCACGGCCGCCAGTTCCGCCGCGTTCAGGTCGTCCACCCCGAGCTCACGGCGGAGGCGGGTCGGCAGGAGCGTGGCGGTGATCCAGTTGAGGGGCACGAAGGCCGGGTCGGGCACGAACCGCATGCCGGGCCGCATGAGCGACGCCGTGATGTCCACCGACTGCGCCGAGGGCCGGAGCGTGGCGAACTGGTCCTGCACGTAGTCGCGGAACTCGCGCAGGTCCTCCGGCACCACGGACCGGGGCACACCGAACGCACCGGCCAGCGCCGTGCTCTCCTCGAAGTAGCGCTCGCGGTCGCGCTCACGCAGGCGACCCACGAACCGGCGCTCCACCTCCAGCACCGTGTCGACCAGGGTGGCGAGCACCCAGTACTGCAGCTCGGGGTCGGAGGCCTCGTACGGCGTGCCGTCCGGGGTGGTGCCGGCGACCCGACGGTGGATCCGCTCGAGCCGTCCGAGCACCTCGGCCCGCCGTTGCGGGGGTGCGAACCCGATCGCCAGCATCGCCTCGAGGGTGCGCTCCAGACGGCCGAGCGGATCCGTGCGGTAGGCCGAGTGCTCCGCCACCCCGGCCGCCACCCCGGGGTGGGCGACCTGCAGGATCGCCGCCCGGGGACCGCCGAGCAGCACGAACCATCGGCTGTTGAGCTTCCAGGACAGGGTGGAGCGCCCCCACATGGCGCCCGGAGCCGGTTCCCCCATGGCTCGCCTCCTTCCGCTCCGGCGACCGTAGCGCAGGCGGGCCACTGCGCAACGTTGTGCCCCGGGGGGGGTCACCCAGCGCGCAGGAGGCGGTCCGTGGTCGGCCGGTCCCAACGGAACAGGCACTCCACCTCGCGGTCACCGCCGCGCCAGGAGCTCTCGGTCGGCCGGACCTGCACCACCGTCACCCCGTCGGGGAGGTCCGCCGGGTCGAGTCCGGTCGCGTCGGGCACCGCGAGGCCGCACAGACGCCGGGCGTTGAGCTCCACCAGGTCGTCGCCGGGCCACTCCGAGGACGGCGGGTCGAGGTCGCGGCGGGCGAACACCTCGTAGCGGTGCGGCTCCGAGCAGGGCACCGTCGGTGGGGCCTGCGCGCGGGTCCCCACCACGCCGGCCCCGTCGGGGAGGCACTCGCCGGCGTCGAGCTCCCGGTACCCGCCGCACCCCGACAGCAGCACCAGGAGCGCGACCGGCCATCCGGCCCACCACGTCCGCCCCGGCCGCGACCGGGTCGCACGGGACGACCACCCGTCGCTCATGCGGGTACGAACCTGACCTCGAAGGTGGTGGGCCACAGCTTCCCGGTCACCAGGAACCGATCCGTCCCCGGCACTGCGGCGATCCCGTTGAGCACGTCGACCGGTCGCCCCTCGGCGGTCGCCTCCCCGGTGGCCTCCTGCACCAGCGCAGCGGCATCCACCACGGCGTCCACCCGCCGGCAACGACGGTCGATCCGCACGATCTCGTCGGTGCGCCAGCGGTTGGCCCAGAGGTGTGAGCCGTCCCACTCCAGCTCGTTGAGCTCGTCGGCGGGGCCGTCCTCACGGCGAACGGTCCAGGCCTGCTGCGCCGAGAAGTCCGACGGGTCGCGTTCGGTGATGCGGTCCGATCCATCCGACATCAGCAGCGTGCCGTCGTCGACCGCGGTGAGCCCCCAGCCCTCGCCGTCGTAGCGGAAGCTCCCCGTGGGCTGCATCGTGGCGGGGTCCCACACGAGGGCCGTGCCGTCCTTCCAGGTCAGCTGCACGAGGGAACCGTCCCGCCGCACGGCGAGGCCCTCGGCGAACACCCCGCCCGGGCTCGCCGCCTGCCGCAGGACCGTGCCGGTGGCCGGGTCGGTGGCCCGGACCGACGAGGTCCCCACCCGGCCGGTGCTCTCCCACAGGATCCCGTCGTGGACCAGCAGGCCCTGCGTGAAGGCCTCGGGGTCGTGGTCCATCCGGCGCAGCACCTCGGGCACCAGCCGCTGCGGGGGTCCGGACGGGCAGTCCGCCGGCGGTCCCGGTGCGTCGGCCACCGGACGCACCGACGAGCCGGCGGCGACCGTGGACGATGTCGCGGAGCGGGAACCGGTGTCACCGCCTCCGCACGCGCCGAGCAGGCCCACGCCCACCAGCAGGGCGACGGCGACGGCCCGGCGCTTCACGCGCTCCCCCTCCGCCGCAGCGCCGTGACGGCCTCCACGTGGTGGGTGTGGGGGAACATGTCGACGAGTTCCACCCCGACGGCCTCGTAGCCGGCATCGGCGAGGAGGCCCACGTCACGGGCCAGCGCCGCGGGATCGCAGCTCACCAGCGCCACCCGCGACGCGCCCGTGCCCACCACTGCGGCAACCCCCGCCCGACCGAGGCCCGCCCGCGCCGGGTCGGCCACCACCACGTCGGCACGGGCCGGACGCCACTTCTCGACCGGCAACCGCAGCACGGTCGCGTCGAGGTGGGCGAGGTTCACCCTGGCGTCGGCGGCCGCCGACGGCGATCGCTCCACCAGCACCACCGGTCCCGCTCCGAGCGCGGCGGCGAACAGGCCCACCCCGCCGTAGAGGTCGACGAAGCGGTCGGTCGGGCCCACGCCACCGACCGCACGGTCCACGGCCGAGATCAGGGCCTCGGCGCCGTCGGGACCCGACTGGAAGAACGACCGTGCCGAGATCCGCAACCGCCGGCCCGCGACCTCCTCGTGGATCCAGGCCCGCCGACCCCCGGCCAGCTCGTCGCCGCCCACGACGCGAACGTCCGGCGGCATCTCCACCTCGTCGGCGCCGGGATCCACCACGGCCATCCGCTCACCGGTGCGCGCGCCCACCCGGAGCACCACCTCGGTCGCCCCACCGAAGCCACCGCTGCGGAGCAGCTCGGCCAGCGACGGGTGGGCGACGAGGCAGTCCTCCACGGCGAGCACCTCGTCGGACCGGCGTCGCCGGAACCCGGCCCGTCCGTCCACCACGGCGGCGCGCAGGGTCGTGCGGTACCCGGTGGCCGCAAGTCCGGCACCGGCCGTCACCGGGACGGCCCCGTGGCCGCCGAGCCGCCGGAGGGCGTCGCGTACCACCGCCACCTTGAGCTCCAGCTGTGCGTCGCGTCGGGCGTGCTGGAGGTCGCATCCACCGCAGCCAAGGGCCACCTCCGGACACGGCGGCACGGTCCGCCACGGCGACGGGGACTCCACCTCCACCACTCGTCCGCGGACGAGCGTGGGCCGCTCGGAGGTCACCTGCAGGCGGACCACGTCGCCGGGCAGGCCTCCCTCGGCCAGCGCCACCCGACCGTCGGCGAGGTGGCCGAGGCCGAGGCCCCCGGCGACGGGCCGCTCCACCTCCACCACCGCGTCGGTGAGCGGCGCGGGCGCGTCGGCGGGCGAGGAGGAACCGGGCATGCCTCCCACCGTACGGCCCGCGGGCACGGTACGGGCCGAGGGGCGGGCGGGCGCCGCGACCGGCGGGCGGGCGGGCTGGGCGAGCGGCGGTATCGTCGGGTCGGCCACCAGCACCCCGGAGCCCACCGTGCCAGAGACCATCGAGATCCTCCCCTCCGTGCTCCCGGCGGACTTCTCCCGCCTCGGCGAGGAGTGTGCCGCCCTCGAGAAGGCCGGTGTGGACCGGATCCACTGGGACGTGATGGACGGTGTGTTCGTGCCGAACCTCACGATCGGACCTGACGTGGTGCGTTCGTGCCGCCGCTGGGTGGACGTGCCGTTCGAGGCCCACCTCATGGTGATGGACGCCGACCTCCTGGCCCCGCTCTACGTGGAGGCGGGATGCGAGCGCGTGCTCGTCCACCAGGAGGCCTGCCGCCACCTCCACCGCACCCTCGGCGCGATCCGCGACCTCGGGGCCAGCCCGGGCGTGGTGCTCAATCCCGCCACGCCGGCGGTCGCCATCGCCGACGTGCTGGACCTCGTGGACCAGGTCCTGGTGATGACGGTGAACCCGGGCTTCGGCGGACAGGCCTACCTGGCGTCGATGGAGACGAAGGTGGCCGAGATCGCCGGGATGATCCGATCCACCGGTCGGCCGATCCGCCTCGAGGTCGACGGCGGCATCGCCCCGGGCACCGTGGGTGCCGCGGTGGCCGCCGGCGCCGACACGCTCGTGGCCGGGTCCGCGCTCTTCCGCGATCCGGAGGGGTTGGAGCATGCCGTGGCCGACCTGCGCGACCACGCCACGTCCGCCCGGGCGTGAGACCCGGGCCGACCCGCATGGCCGCGGTGGTGGGCACGTTGTGCCTGCTGTCGGCCGGGGCCTCCACGATCGGCTGCGGCGACGGCCGGCCCGACTTCTGCGACCAGCTCCAGGAGGTGAGCTCCCTCCGGTCGCTCCGCACCGCCATCGAGCAGGGCGACCTGCCCACGGCCCGTTCCGAGGCCCGCCGCCTCCGTGAGGTGGCCGACGACGCGCCGCCGGAGGTGCGCAGCCGGTTCCGCGCGCTGGCCGGTGCGGTGACCGACGTGGTCGAACTGCTGTCGGCGGAGCAGGCCCCGGTGACCCGTGGACCGGGCTCGGGGGTGGAGGGCACCCCCCCGGGCGACCGGGCGCCCACCACGGACGGCGGCCCGACCGCCGGGCCCGCTCCCGAGGCGGGCTCGGAGCCGGCCGAGGTGGAACGGCGACGGGAACAGCTCAACCGCCGGCTCGGCGAACTGGGGGACGACGGCTCGGCCGTCACCGCCTGGGCCGCCGAGACCTGCGGCATCGACCTCGCCGGTTGAGGTGACGCATCCGGGCGGACCGTCCCGGACGAAATGCTCAGCGTGTCGACGGCGTTGCCGACGGAGGACCTGAATCCCACTCGGACCGACCGTCAGCTGCTAGCAATGGGTCCGTCACGGAATCGACATGTGACCGGGTGCCGGGGGACACTGCCCCTCGAGGACCCGGCGGTCCCGACCACCACGACCACACCTTCCCCGAGGTACCACTCCGATGCGAACCGTCCGACGCCTGGCCCTGCCCCTGGCCCTCCTCCTCGCCCTGGGCACCATCGCCTCGGCCTGCACGAGGAACGCCGCCGCCGCCGAGTCGGCCAAGTACGTCAACGAGGCCCGCTCGCAGCGGGGGACGGCACCGCTCCGGCTCGACCTCACGCTCGTGAACAAGGCCCAGGCCTGGGCCGAGGTGATGGCAGCGAGGGGCAGCGCGGGCCACTCCGTCCTGGCCGACGGGGCCGGTGACGACTGGCGGATCCTCGGCGAGAACGTGGGCCAGGCCGGTTCGGTGGCCGAGATGCACAACCTCTTCATGAACAGTGCGCCGCACCGCTCCAACATCGTGAACCGGGCCTACAACCGGATCGGCACCGGCGTGGCCGAGGTGAACGGCCGCTACTTCGTGGTGCAGGTCTTCGCCGGCTGAGCCACACCCCCGGCCCTCCGGGCAGGACGCGGACGACGGGTCGGCCCCTCGGGGCCGACCCGTCGTCGTTCCGGTCGGTCCGCCCCCGGGGCGGACCGCTCAGCGCATCTCGCCGCGGCGCACGATCACATGGTCGATGATCCCGTACTCCTTGGCCTGCTCCGCGGTGAACCAGCGGTCGCGGTCGGAGTCGATGTTGATCTGCTCCTTCGTCTGACCGGTGTGCTCGGCGATTCGGCCGGCGAGCAGGTCCTTGATGTACTTGAGCTGCTCGGCCTGGATGGCGATGTCGGCGGCCTGACCGGCCATGCCCGCCGAGGGCTGGTGCATCATGATCCGGGCGTGCGGAAGGGCGTACCGCTTGCCGGCGGCGCCGGCACAGAGCAGGAACTGACCCATCGAGGCTGCGAGGCCCATGCAGATCGTGCCCACGTCGGGGGCGATGAACTGCATCGTGTCGTAGATGGCCATGCCGGCGGTGACCGAGCCGCCCGGCGAGTTGATGTAGAGCCAGACGTCCTTCTCCGGGTCCTCGCTCTCCAGGTAGAGCAGCTGGGCGGTGAGGAAGTTGGCGACCTGGTCGTTGACCTCCGAACCCAGGAACACGATGCGGTTCTTGAGCAGGCGGTTGTAGATGTCGGCGGACGGCTCCATCCCGGTGCTCTGCATCACCACGGGAGGGACGGTGAGGCCCGGCGGGAGGTCGGTGGTCTCGAGGGACTGCATGGTGGTGGAGGCTAACGCGGTCGCCCACGGGCCCCGCGCCGGGCGGCCGGGGCTACCGTGGGCACCGGTCACGCGGACGTGGCGGAACTGGCAGACGCGCCGGGTTTAGGTCCCGGTACCCGTTGGGTGTGGGGGTTCGAGTCCCCCCGTCCGCACCACGACGTCCTCGCCGGGTCCGGGCCCGCCGCCGGTAGCGTGCAGGACCGTGGGTCCCACCGCCGTGCTGCTCCTGACCTGCCCGGACCGAACGGGCGTGGTGGCCGCGGTGGCCGACTTCGTCTGGCGTCACGGCGGCAACATCGTGGACGCAGAACAGCACACCGACCCCGAGGACGGCGTCTTCTTCCAGAGGGTGGAGTTCGAGCTGGACGGGTTCGCCTTCGGCCGCGACGACCTCCACCGCGCCTTCCGGCCGGTGGCGGAGCGCTTCGGCATGCAGGTCGACGTGCGGTTCTCCGACGAACGGCCCCGGACAGCGATCCTCGCGTCGAGGGCTCCGCACTGCCTGGTGGACCTCCTCGGGCGCTGGGCCGCCGGGGAGCTACCGGCCGAGGTGGTGCTGGTCGCCTCCAACCATCCCGACCACGCCGAACTGGCGCGGTTCCACGGTGTCCCCCACCACCACCTGCCCGTGGGCGACGACCCGGGCGCGCAGGAGGCGGCCCTGCTCGACCTGCTCGTGGCGGAACGGGTGGAGCGCGTGGTGCTGGCGCGGTACATGCGGATCCTGTCGCCCGCGGTGGTGGACGCGTTCCCGAACCGGATCATCAACATCCACCACTCGTTCCTGCCGGCGTTCGTGGGGGCGCAGCCCTACCGCCAGGCCCACCAGCGGGGGGTCAAGGTGATCGGGGCCACCGCCCACTACGTGACCGAGGATCTCGACGAGGGCCCGATCATCGATCAGGACGTCGCCCGGGTGAGTCACAAGGACAGCGTGGAGGATCTGGCCCGCAAGGGCCGGGACCTGGAGGTGACGGTACTGGCGCGGGCCGTGCGGGCCGACCTCGAGCACCGCGTGCTGCCGTGGGGCAACCGCACGGTCGTCTTCGGCTGAGACCCCGCCCCCCCGCCCCGAAATAGGGGTCCACAACGCCCGTACCGGTCGGGGAGCCGCCGGAGATCGCCCACGGGCTCGGCTCACGACCTGCCGTCCGGACGCGGCAGACTCCGGCCGTGCCGGAGGGCCACACCATCCACCGACTCGCCCGTGACCTGCGCTCGACCCTGAAGGGCGCCCGGGTCACCGCGTCCTCGCCCCAGGGACGCTTCGCCGACGGCGCGGGCGCGATCGACGGGACGACGCTGCGCCGGGCAGAGGCGTGGGGCAAGTACCTGTTCTGCGACTTCGGGACGGGTGAGCTGCTGCACGTGCACCTCGGACTGATCGGCAAGTTCCGGCGGCGACCGTCGCCGCCGCCCGAGCCGACCGGTGCGGTGCGACTCCGCCTCGAGGGCGAGCGGGCCACTTGGGACCTGAGCGGACCTACGCGGTGCGAGATGCTGACCCCCGAGGAGCAGGACCGCATCGTCGCCGGCCTCGGCCCCGACCCGCTGCGGACCGACGCCGATCCCGCACTGGCCCGGCACCGGCTCGCCCGCACGGCCCGACCCATCGGAGCGACCCTGCTCGACCAGGGCATCATCGCCGGCATCGGCAACGTGTACCGGGCCGAACTGCTGTTCCTGTGCAACATCCATCCGGCCACGGAGTCACGGACGCTCACCGACCTGCAGTTCGAGGAACTGTGGGCCCGCACCGTCGAGCTCCTGCGCGTGGGGGTGCGCCTCGGCCGTATCGTCACCACCGAGCCCGACGACATCGGCCGGCCCCGCTCCCGCATGCGCTCGGACGACCGCCTGTACGTGTACCACCGCGACCACTGCCGCCGGTGCGGCGCCGAGCTGGCCACAGTGGTGCTCGGCGGTCGACCCATCTGGTTCTGCCCCACCTGCCAGCCGTCGCCGCACGGCCACGCCCCGCGGCGCTCCGGGAGTGTCCGGGCCGGCCGCGGGCGGCGCCGGAGCGGCCCACCCGCCTACTGAACGCCTACGGTCCGTCGGATGAAGGTGCACGAGCTGCCCACCCCGGCGCTGGTGGTCGACCTCGCCGTCCTCGACCACAACATCGACACGATGGCCGCGGCCCGGCCGGGTCCGGCCCTGCGACCCCACGTCAAGGCCTTCAAGTGCACCGAACTCGCCCGCCACGTGGCGGACCGGGGCGGGCATCGCGCCTTCTGCTGCGCCACGATGCGGGAGATGGAGGGAATGGCCGCCGCCGGACTCGGCGGGGACCTGCTCCTGGCCAACGAGACCCTCGACGCGCCTCGCCTCACGGCACTGGTCGACCGGGGCGACGCCCGCATCACCGTGGCGGTGGACTCGCCGGAGACGGTGGAGGTGGCGGCGGCGGCCGGCGCGGAGGTGCTGGTGGACGTGGACGTGGGCCTACCCCGTTGCGGGTGCCGGCCGGACGAGGCCGGACGCCTCGCCGACCTGGCCCGGTCGCGGGGACTGCAGGTCCGGGGCGTGATGGGCTACGAGGGCCACATCGTGGGGAACCCGGACCGGACGGCCCGCTCCGAAGCACTCGCCACGTCGATGGAACGGCTGCGGCGCGCCCACGAGGACGTCGGCGGGGGGCTGGTGTCCTCGGGCGGGACCGGCACCTACGACCTCCACGACTGGGCCGACGAGGTACAGGCCGGCTCCTACCTCCTGATGGACACCCACTACGCCCGCCTCGGACTGCCGTTCGAACAGGCGCTCCGGGTGGCGGTGACCGTCACGTCCACCTCGCCCACCCGGGGCTGGGGTGTGGTGGACGCCGGGTTGAAGGCCTTCGGGATGGATCACGGCAACCCGACCCTCGACGGGTTCGACGTCTTCTTCTGCTCCGATGAGCACACCACGTTCCTCGCGCCCGGTGGACCCGGCAGTGACGGCGGGCTCCCTGCGGTCGGCGAACGACGCTGGATGGTGCCGGCGCACGTGGATCCCACGGTCGCCTACCACGAACGGATCTTCGTGGCCGACGGCGAGGACGTGGTCGACATCTGGCCGGTGGACCTCCGCAACTGGTGAGGTTCGCGCCGGTCGGGGCCACCCCCGCCCGAGCGCCGACCTCGCGGGTTCAGGCCGTGAGCCGGGCCACGAGCGCCGTGAGCGCCCGGCCCCGGTGGGAGATCGCGTGCTTCTCCGCGGCGGTCATCTCGGCGAACGTCCGCCCGTCACCCTCGTCGGGCACGAAGACCGGGTCGTAGCCGAACCCGCCGGCGCCCCGCGGGCCGTCGAGGACTCGGCCCTCCACGGCACCCTCGGCCACCAGTTCCACCCCGTCGGGCGAACGCAGGACGATCGTGCACCGGAACCGGGCGCTGCGCTCCGCCGGGTCCACGGCCCCCACCCGGCCGAGCTCGGCGAGCAGCCGGTCGACGTTCGCGGCGTCGTCGGCCGACGCGCCGGCGAACCGGGCCGACCGCACACCCGGCTCACCCCCGAGGGCATCCACCTCGAGGCCCGAGTCGTCGGCCAACGCCCACTCCCCCGTCGCCCCGGCCAGCGCCACCGCCTTCAGCCGTGCGTTGCCCACGAAGTCAGGGGCGTCCTCCACCACCTCGGCGACGTCGTCGGGGCGGCCGAGCAGTTCCACGTCGAGTCCGGAGGCGGACAGGATCGCCCGCAGCTCGTCGGCCTTCTTCGGGTTGGCCGACGCGAGCACGATCCGCTCGGGCGTGCTCACCGCCCGATCGCCCGGGCTGCCGGGGGCACCTCCAGGTACTCGCGCTGCAGGTCGCACAGGCGGCCGATGCCCGCCTCGGCGAGCCCGAGCAGCGCATCGAGCTCACCGCGGGAGAACGGCGCACCCTCGGCGGTGCCCTGCACCTCCACGAACGCACCGCTGCCGGTCATCACCACGTTCATGTCGGTCTCGGCCCTCGAGTCCTCCACGTAGGGCAGGTCGAGGCACGGCACCCCGTCGACGATGCCCACCGAGATGGCGGCGAGCAGGTCGGTCAGCGGGTTCGCCGCCAGCAGTCGGGCCTGCACCATGCGGGTGAGGCAGTCGTGCAGTGCGAGGTAGGCACCGGTGATCGACGCGGTGCGGGTACCCCCGTCGGCCTGGAGTACGTCGCAGTCCACCAGGATCTGCTGCTCGCCGAGGGCGACCATGTCGCACACCGAACGCAGGGACCGGCCGATCAGGCGTTGGATCTCCTGCGTCCGCCCCTTCGGGCCCTTGGTCTCCCGCCGGATGCGCTCCGGCGAGGACCCCGGCAGCATCGAGTACTCGGCGGTGACCCATCCCTTGCCGCTGCCGCGCATCCAGCGGGGCACGTCGTCGTCGACCATCGCCGTGCACAGCACCACCGTGCTGCCGAAGGTGACCCGCACCGAGCCCGGGGCGAACTCGGTGTAGTCACGCTCGAAGGTCACGTCGCGGAGTTCGTTCGGCTGGCGTCCGTCGGGTCTCACGGGTTCTCCTGGCTCTGGGAAGGATCGGTCGGGGGTGATCGGTCCGGCACGCGGCGTCCGGAGCTCACGCGGGAGCGGGCCCGGCGCCCACCTCGAAGGTGCGGTGCGGAGCGGCCGGCTCGACCGGCGCACCATAGGCGGCGCCCGCCTCCGCCACCGCCTCGGCCCACGACCGACCGGGCAGCACGTGGGTGAGCACCAGCGCGGACGCCTCCGCCTCGGCGGCCGACCCACCCGCCTCGGCCGCCGTCATGTGCACCCCGCCCATGCCCGTCAGACCATCGGCTGAGAGGAAGGTGGCCTCGGCGACGACCAGGTCGAGGCCGGGACCGAGTTCGGCGATCCGCCAGTCGGCACCGGTGTCGGCCGTGTAGGCGACCGACGCGCCGGCGTGGTCGACCCGCACGGCCAGGCTCTCCACCGTGTGGGCCGTCCGGGAGCAGCTCAGCGACAGGGCCCCGACCCTGAACACGGCGCCGTCGCCGATCTCGGTCACGTCGAAGGTGTCGTCGAGATCACCCGAGGTCAGTGAGGTCGCCAGCCGGCGCGTGCCGGTGGTGGCGAAGAGCGGCACGCCCTCACGCCGAACGCCCCAGCCGTAGCGCCAGGCGTGGCGCAGGAGCGGGATCTCCAACCAGTGGTCGGGATGCTCGTGGCTGACCACCACGGCGTCCACCTCGTCGAGGGTCACGTGCTCCTGCAGGTTGGCCAAGGTGCCGGGTCCGCAGTCGAGCAGCACGGCGGTGCCCCCGCCCCGGACCAGGAACCCCGAGCACGGGTTCCCCGCCGCGGCGTAGGTGCCGGAGCAGCCGAGCACGGTCACCGACAGTGCTCCCGCCACGTCCCGGCTGGTGGTCACCGTCATCCGCTCAGCCCCACCGGAGCCGCTCGGCCCTGTCGAGCTCCGGACCGAGGAGCCGCCGGCCCAGCTCCTCGAACCAGTTGACGTCGCCAGTGGTCACGAACGTGGCCTCCCCCCGACGCCCCTCGGGTGCCTCACGACCCGCATCCGCGAGCACGCGGCGCACCTCGAAGGCGGTCTCGTCGGCCGACGACACCAGCACCACGTCGCGGCCCATGACGTCGTTGATCGTGCGGGCCAGGTACGGGTAGTGCGTGCAGCCGAGGAGCAGGGTGTCGACCTTCGCGTCGCGGGCGGGCGCCAGGAGCCGCTCGGTGAGCACGTGGACCTGTTCGGTCGCGAACTCGCCGCGTTCGACGAATTCCACGAGGCCCGGACACGCCAGGGCCACCAACTCGAGGTCGTCGGACTCCGCCGCCACCGCCCGCTGGTAGGCGCCCGAGTTGATCGTGCCAACGGTGCCGATCACGCCGACGCGCCCGGTGACGGTGGCCGAGGCCAACGCACGGGCGCCGGGTTCGATCACGCCGATGACCGGCACCTCGAAGCGGTCGCGCAGCGACTCGAGTGCGGCCGCCGCCGCGGTGTTGCAGGCCACCACCAGCAGCTTCACGCCGCGCCGGTGCACCAGTTCCTCGGCGATCTGGTGGGCGAAACGGGCCACCTCGTCGAGATCGCGCGGGCCGTACGGGTAGCGACCCGTGTCACCGAGGTAGACGAGGTCCTCCGCCGGGAGCAGGTCGATCACGGCGCGGGCCACGGTGAGCCCGCCGAAACCGGAGTCGAACATGCCGATGGGGCGCTCAGCCACGGTCCAACGCTACCGACCGGACGGGGGAGCACCCGGAACCCGGCGTCCCGACGGGGGTCCTAGAAGTAGATGACCTTCTCGGCGTTGGCGACGGCGTCATCGATGTCGAGGGTCCAGGCGCCGGTGGACAGGTACTTCCAGCCGTAGTCGCAGACGATGAACACCACCACGCCGGACTCGATGCGGGCCGCCACCTTGCAGGCACCTGCGAGCGCGGCGCCGGCCGAGATGCCGGAGAAGATGCCGACCTCGGTGAGACGGCGGGTGTACTCGAGCGAGTCCTTCGGACGCACGATCGACTTGCCGTCGAGCAGGTCGAAGCCGCCCCACTTGTCGAACACCGGCGGGATGTAGCCGTCGTCGAGGTTGCGCAGCCCCTCCACGGTCTCCCCCGACGGGGGCTCCACCGCGAAGATCTTCACGTCGGGGTTCTGTTCCTTCAGGTACGTGCCCACGCCGAGCAACGTGCCGGAGGTGCCGAGGCCGGCCACGAAGTGCGTGATGTCGGGCACGTCGCGCCAGATCTCGGGCCCGGTGGTGCGGTAGTGCGCCCGGGGATTGGCCTCGTTGCCGTACTGGTAGAGGAACACCCACTCGGGGTGTTCCGACGCGAGCGCCTGGGCCCTGCGGACCGCACCGTTCGACCCCTCGGCGCCCGGCGACGGGATGATCTCCGCCCCGTAGACCTCGAGGAGCTGGCGCCGTTCGATGGACACGTTCTCCGGCAGCACGATCTTCAGGTGGTACCCGCGGACCCGGGCGATCATCGCCAGCGCGATGCCGGTGTTGCCCGACGACGGTTCGATGATCGTGGCACCCGGGGTGAGGGTGCCGTCGGCCTCGGCCTCGTCGACCATCGCCAGGGCGATGCGGTCCTTGACGGAACCACCGGGGTTCTGGCCCTCCATCTTCCCGAGGATGCGAACCGCAGGGTTGGGGCTGAGCTGGGACACGTCGACGACCGGCGTGTTGCCGATGAGTTCGAGGACGGAGGCGTGGACGGTCATGCGGTTCCTGTGAACACCCGGCCGGAGCGGCCGATTCCTGACCTCAATGGTAGGGAATCCCGGTCGGGGGCGCCCACCCGCGGCGAGTGACACCCGACCGGCCCCGATCGGGCCCGGTCGCTCAGGACGGTTCGGTGAGACCCGGAACCGCCACGGGCTCCTCGGAGATGGCGCCCTCCACGATCCGGAACGAGCGCAACGACGGCTCGTCGTCGCGCAGCGACACGATCACGTAGTGCCAGTCGGGATCGGGGGCCTGGGCCACGTCGGTGGGCGACGGCCAGGCGTCGGTGTGGGTGTGGGAGTGCATCACCCCGATCACCTGCCAGCCGTTGGCCTCGGCGTCGCGATCGGCCCGCAGGTGGTCCCTCGGTGCGACCGTGTAGACCTTCGCCGAGGCCGCCGCGTTCTCGCACGGGTAGAAGTGCCGGACGGTGCCGTCGGGATCGCCGGCGAGCAGACCGCAGGCCTCGAGCGGGAACCCCCGCAGCGCATGGGCCACCATCGCGGCGTGCAGGGCGCGTTCG
>CAIPVR010000072.1 GCA_903868545.1 uncultured Actinomycetes bacterium | reverse complement strand
GCTGCCTCAGACGGCGGCGGCCTGTCGCTGCCTCAGACGGCGGCGGCCTGTCGCTGCCTCAGACGGCGGCGGCCTGCTTCCGCTGGGCGGCGACCCACGCACGACGCAGCTTGCGGCGCTCCTCCTCCGAGGTACCGCCCCACACGCCCGAGTCCTGGTTGGTGCTCAGGGCGAACTCGAGGCACTCGGACTTCGCGTCACAGGCGTCGCACACGGCCTTGGCGGCCGCGATCTGCTCCAGTGCCGGGCCGGTCGTGCCGACCGGGAAGAACAGCGCCGGGTCGGTGTCGCGACAGGCGGACTCCGCACGCCAGTCGTCGAGGGCCGTGTTCAGGCTGCGGCTGGAGGTGAGGGCCACAGGATCCTCCGTCGGGGGTCGTGGACGCGCCGAGGCCCGTCCGGGGCATGATCGGGTGGATTCCGGTTTCCCGCCGAGCGGCTGGGAACTTGTGAATCCGTGAACAAGCGAGAACGTACCGCCGACCACCCTCCGTGTAAAGGAAAAGTTTCCTGATGATGACGAGCGGACCAACCACAGCCGTGCTCGGCCACCGAGGGGCGTCGACCGACCACCCCGAGAACACGCTGGAAGCCTTCGCCGCCGCCCTTTCGCAGGGGGCCGACGGCGTGGAGCTCGACGTCCGTCTGACCGCCGACGGCGCCATCATCGTCCACCACGATGCGTGGTATCGCGACGGACGAATGGTCTGGTCCACCCCGGTCGACGAACGGCCCGAGGGGGTGCCCCTCCTCGCCGAGGCGCTCGACACCTGTCTCGGGGCGTTCGTGAACGTCGAGATCAAGAACACCCCCGGGGATCTCGGCGAGGGTGTGGAGTGGTCCGCGGAGCCGGCGCTCGCCGTCGTGGGCGAGCTGCAGCGCCGCTCCGCCGCCGGCACCGCCGACCGCGTCCTCGTGTCGAGCTTCGACGTGGCGACACTCGCCGCCGTGCGCGCCGCCGACCCGGACCTGCCCACCGGTCAGCTCGTGTTCGACCTCGCCGCCTGGGCGGACGCACCCGAGGTCGCGGCCGCCGCCGGCCATCGGGCGCTGCACCCGTGGGAGCCGTTCGTCGACGCCGTGCTGGTGGAGCGGTGCCGGGCGCTGGGGCTCGCGGTGAACACGTGGACCGTCGACGAGCCCTCCCGGGTGGCCGAGTTGGCCGAGCTCGGGGTGGACGCCGTGATCACCAACGTGCCCGCGGCGGTGCTCCCCGCGCTGGGGCGCTGAGGTCCGACACGTCCGGCACCACCACGTCGAGCGCGTCCGGCAGGTGGCGCACCCGCAGTTCCGCCACGTCGCCGATCAGGTCGCCGTCGAGCTGGTACGGCATGGTCGTGCGTCGCGTGAACACCACCTCGGTCACGTCCTCGCGGGTGTCGAGGCTGGCCGACGGCCGGAGGCCCCGGCCCCGCAGCGCCCCGCCCACGGTGCGCAGGAACGACATCACGGCCATGTCCCTCACGGTGGCCACCGCGAACGGTCGGTGCCGGTCCGCGGCCGGGGCCACGACGAACGGGCGCGGCCCCACGAAGGTGTAGGGGTCGCTGTTCAGCACGAGGCTGAACGCCCCGTCCACCGAGTGGGGGTGCGGTCGCCCGGGGAAGGTCACCGTGAAGTGGGGTTCGTCGCGGTCGTAGCCGCCGAAGAAGGTCCGCAGCCCGGCCGCGACGAACAGGGCGTGGTTCGCCCGGTGCAGCCGTCGCCGGTAGCGCTCCACCTCCGCCACCAGGGCCGCGTCCCAGCCGATCCCCGCGTGACACACGAAGTGGCGGCCGGGTCCCGTGTCGGGCTCGGCCCGGCCCACACCGATCCGTTCCACCCGGCCTTCCCCGAGCGCCCGGGCCACCGCCCGGGCCGCCGCCGCGGGGTCGCCCGGGTAGCCCAGCGACCTCGACAGGACGCTGGTGGACCCGCCGGGCAGCGGAGCGACCGAGCAGTGGCTCCCGACGAGCGCGCCGGCCGCCTCGTTCATCGTGCCGTCGCCGCCGAGTACGGCCACGCAGTCCGCCCCCGCCTCGCGGGCGTCGGCCGCGAGCTCGGCCGCGTGTCCCGGTGCCCGCGTGGGGGCGAGCACCACCTCGTGGCGGGCGGCGAGGGCGTCGCGCACGTCCTCCACCGCGTCGGGGGTCACCGACGACGCCCGGGTGTTGAGCAGGAGGTGCACCAGCACGACCGGAGTCTCACCGACGGCCACGGCGCCGGGCGAGCCCGGGTGCTTTTGTTACCGGCGGGTAGCCCGCGGCAAACTTCCGGACATGAACGTCGTCGTGTGTGTGAAGCAGATCCCCGACCCGGCCGACCCGGGCGCGTTGGATCCCTCGACCAAGACCCTCAAGCGGGACGGCAAGCTCATTCTCGACGAGTCCGACAGCTACGGCGTGGAGATGGCGCTGCAGCTGGTGGACGCCGCCGGCGGGGGTGAGGTGACGCTGGTCTCCATGGCCCCCAACAGCGAGGTCGGTGGCCTGCGCACCGCGCTGGCCATGGGCGCCGCCAAGGCCGTGCTCGTCTCCGACGACGCGCTCAAGGGCTCCGACGCCCTCGGCACCTCGAAGGTGCTGGCCAAGGCGATCGAGCGTGCGGGCGCGGCGGACCTGATCCTCACGGCCACCGAGTCCTCCGACGGCTACACCGGCACCGTGCCGGAGATGGTCGCCGAGCTCATGGGCCTCCCGTCGGTCACCTTCGCCAAGTCGATCACCATCGACGGTGGCGCCGCCAAGGTGCAGCGCCAGACCGAGGCGGGCTACGACGACGTCGAGTGCCCGCTGCCCGCGGTGGTCTCCGTGACCGCCGGCGTGGTGGAACCGCGGTACCCGTCGTTCAAGGGGATCATGGCCGCCAAGTCCAAGCCGGTCGACGAGGTCACCGTGGCCGACCTCGGCATCGACGCCGGTGCCGTCGGCTGGGCCGGTGGCGGCCAGGAGATCGTCGAGGTCGCCGAGGCGGAGGCCCGTGAGGCGGGCACCATCGTCGAGGACGACGGCGAGGGCTTCCAGAAGGTCGTGGACTACCTGTCCGAGCTCAAGGTCATCTGAGGCCGAGCACCGCAACTACGGGAACAGCGAGAAGAGGACTGAGACATGACGGTTTCCAAGATCTGGGTGTTCGCCGAGGCCGCTGACGGCAAGGTGTCCAACACCACCCTCGAGATGCTCACCAAGGCCCGCTCACTCGCCGACACGGTCGAGTGCGTGAGCGTGGCCGGCGACGCCGTCGCCGGCGCGGTGGGCGCCCACGGCGCGAGCGCCGTCCACCAGGTGAACGGCACCGACGGCAAGCTGCTCGGCCCGGCCGTGGCCTCGGCCATCGCCGGTGCGGTGGCGGCCGGCAACGGTCCCGACGCCGTGCTGCTCGCCACGAGCTACGACGGCCGCGACGTGGCCGGGCGCCTGGCGGTCAAGCTCGACGCCCCGGTGATCACCAACGTGGTCGACCTCGTGGAGCGCGACGGCGGCCTCGCCGGCGTGGAGCCCATCTTCGGCGGCACCACCGACGTGGTCACGAAGTTCACCACCGGCAAGGTGAGCATCTTCCTGGTGCGCCCCAAGTCGTTCGCGGCGGAGGAGTCCGGCGGGGGCGCCGCCGCCGTGTCGGAGCTGGCCGCCGGCGACCTCGGTGCCACCGGGGCGGCCGTGGTCACCAACCGTTTCGTCGAGGAGAAGACCGGTCCGTCGCTCGACGACGCCGACATCGTCGTCTCCGGCGGTCGCGGCCTCGGTGAGAGCGAGAAGTTCCAGATGGTGGAGGACCTGGCCAAGGCGCTCGGCGCCGCGCCGGGCGCCTCTCGGGCGATCGTCGACGCCGGCTGGGTGCCCTACTCGTACCAGGTGGGCCAGACCGGCAAGGTGGTGAAGCCCAACGTGTACATCGCGGCCGGCATCTCCGGCGCCACCCAGCACCTGGTGGGGATGAAGGGCTCCAAGAACATCATCGCCATCAACAAGGACCCGGAGGCCCCGATCTTCTCGGTGGCCGACCTCGGGATCGTGGGCGACGTGAACAAGGTCCTGCCCAAGCTCATCGAGGCGCTGCAGAGCCGCTGAGCGGTTCCGTCGAACTGCTGATGAGCACGACCGACGTGCCGACCGGGGGCCCCCTGACGGGGGCCTCCGGCGCGTCCGGCTCCGGGGGGTTCGCCGGGTCGGGCGGCGGGTGGGTGGGCCCCGACGGCCGGGTCGCCCGGACCGACCGACCCGTGTGGTGGTCGAACTGGGCGGGCAACCAGCGGTGCCGGGTGCCGGTTCTCCGTCCCACCACCGAGGCGGAGCTGTGCCGTCTGGTGGCCCGCGCCGCAGCGCAGGGCCGGGCGGTCAAGGCGGTGGGTGCGGGGCACTCCTTCACCGACATCGCCCTCACCGATGGCGTGCTGGTGGACCTCTCCGCGTACGGGCGGGTGCTCTCGGTCGACCGCGACGCCTGCCGGGTGACCGTGCAGGCCGGCATCCGGCTCCGCGACCTGTCCGCCGAACTCTGGGTGCACGGGCTCGCGCTCGAGAACCTCGGCGACATCGACGTGCAGTCGGTCGCGGGGGCCACGGCCACCGCCACCCACGGCACCGGTCTCGGGTTCCGCAACCTGTCCTCCGCGATCGTGGGCCTGCGGGTCGTCGACGGGCACGGGGAGGTCCTCGAGTGCTCGGCGGACCGCGAGCCCGCGGTGTTCGCCGCGGCGCGCGCCGGGCTCGGTGCGCTCGGCGTGCTCTCCACGGTGACGCTGCGGGTGGTGCCGGCGTTCCACCTGCACGCCGTGGAGGAGCCCCGCCGGGTGGACGAGGTGCTCGAGGACTTCGACGACCTCGTCCGCCGCCACGACCACTTCGAGTTCTTCTGGGTGCCGGGGACGGGCTGGGCCCTCACGAAGGCGAACCGCCGCAACCACGAGCCGCCGGCGCCGCGGCCACGGTGGGACGAGTTCGTGCAGGACCGGTTCGGGCCGAACCTGGCCTTCGGGCTCGTGAACCGGATCGGTACCCTCCGGCCCTCGCTGCTGCCCCGGCTCGGACGGCTGCTGCCCTCGGCCGGACGCGTGGAGTACAACGACCGTTCCTACCGGGTGTTCGCCTCACCGCGCGACGTCCGGTTCGTGGAGATGGAGTACTCGGTGCCGCTGGAGGCGACGGTGGAGGCCGTGCAGCGGGTGCGGCGCATCGTGGGGGACCTCGGTCATCCCGTGTCGTTCCCGGTGGAGGTGCGTGCCGTCCGCGGCGACGACATCACGCTGTCCACCGCCTCGGGCCGCGACAGCGGCTACGTGGCCGTGCACATGTACCGCGACATGCCGCACGAGCCGTACTTCCGGCGGGTGGAGGCGGCGCTCGAGGACCTCGGTGGACGACCGCACTGGGGCAAGCTGCACCACCGCACGGCGGCGGACCTCGCCCCGGCGTACGCGGGGTGGGGCGACTTCCTCGCCGTACGCGAGCGGATGGATCCGGACCGCACGTTCCGCAACGCGTACCTCACCCGCGTGCTCGGCCCCTGACCCCCTCCGCCCTCCGCGTTCTCCGGGTCCTCCCCGACCGTTCCGGGCGTTGCGGACCCCTATTTCGCGGGTGTCCGGTCCGTGGCGTCGATCGCCCAGGCGAGGCCGTCGTCGGGGTCCTCCACCGCCAGCCGGCAGGCCCAGCCCGTCGCCGGCCCGGCCGCCCAGCGGTACCACCGCAACTCCCCGGCCGCGGGGCCGGGGTCGACGGGCCAGTGGTCGTCGAGGCCGGTCAGCACCGCGAGCACCCACCACACCTCCCACCGCCCGGTGGCGGCACCGCGGCGACGGCCGTGCGCCCCGCCCGACGCGGCCGCCCACCCGATCAGCGCAGCGGCGTCCGCCACGCCGACGGGCATCATGGTCGCCGCCGGTGACGTGCCCTCCCGGCCGGCGAGCGCGGCGACG
>CAIPVR010000071.1 GCA_903868545.1 uncultured Actinomycetes bacterium | reverse complement strand
CAGCGGCACCATGTGGCGCGACGGCGAGGAGTTCCGGGTGGGCCCCGGGGACCTGGTCCGGAACCGGCCGGGCGGGGCCCACGGCCTGGTCAACGACGGTGACGGTCCACTGCGGCTCTTCGTGATCGAACTGGCGGTCCCCGGCGACGGGTCGGGCGTGTGAACCCCGGTCCGCCCGTGACCAGGGCCGTGGTGGTGGCCGGTGGTGCCGGCGAGCGCATGCGTCGCTCGGGCAGTGACCGGCCCAAGCCGCTGGTGGTGGTGGGCGGCCGGACCCTGCTCGAGCACAACGTCGCCGCCCTGCTCGCGGCGGGGTTCCGTGACCTCCACGTGGCGGTGGCCGCCGCGGCCACCGACGTCCGGGCCTGTGTCGCGGGACCTTGCGCCGCGATGGCCGCGGCGGCCGGCGCCGCAGTGGCGGAGGTGGTGGAGGACGTGCCGCTCGGCTCGCTCGGTGCGGTGGCCCTGGTGGCCCCCGGCGCCGACGACGTGATCGTGACCAACGCCGACAACCTCACGGCCCTCGACCTCGCCGCCGTGCTGCGGGACCACCGGACGGTGGGTGCCGACCTCACCCTGGCGGTGCACGACGAGCCCTTCCCGATGGCGTTCGGTGAGATCACGATGGACGGGGAACGCGTGACCGCGTACCGCGAGAAGCCCACCTACATGATCCGGATCTGCACCGCGGTCACGGTGCTCGGGCGTGGGGCGCTCGACCTGTTCGAGGTGGGGGAGAACGTGGGCCTCCCGGTGTTCGCCAACCGGGTGCTCGATGCCGGGCTCCACGTGCACGGCCACCTCCACGAGGCGGCGTGGATCGACGTGAACGACCTCGCCGCCGCGGCCCGGGCCGAGGAGTTGCTGGCCGCCGAGCCCGACCGCTTCCGTCCGCCCGGGGGCGGTGCGTGAACGTGCCGACGCCGGCCCCGGGCGACGGGGACGGCCCGGTGGCCGTCACGGGTGCCGACGGGTTCATCGGTCGCGCCGTCGTGGGGCGGCTGCTCGCCGCGGGCCGGGCCGTGACGGCGGCGGCCGGACCACCGGGGAGTGCGACGGGCTCGGTACCCGCCGGCGCCGAGCTCCGCGGGTGCGGCGACCTCGAGGAACCCGGACTGCTCGAGACCCTGCTCGAGGACACGCGGGCCGTGGTGCACCTCGCCGGTCCGGCCTCGGTGGCCCGCTCGTTCGACGACCCGGCGGCCTACGTGCGGGTGCACGCCGGTGGCACGGCACGGGTCTGTGCCGCCATGGCCGCCACCGGGGTGCGACGCCTCGTGCTGGTGTCCTCCGCCGAGGTGTACGGCCGGCCCGCCGCCAATCCGGTGGTGGAGACGGCACCGACGGCGCCGAGGTCCCCCTACGGTGCGGCCAAGGTGGGGGCCGAGGCCGTGGCGGCCGCCGCGGCCCGCCGCGGCGAGCTCGACGTGGTGGTGGTGCGGCCGTTCTCGGTCTACGGCGACGGCATGGCCCCGTGGTCGGTGCTCGGCGGCCTGCTCGACGCGGCCCGCCGGGGCGATCGGCTGCGGGTGCGCGACCCGCGGCCGGTGCGTGACTTCGTCCACGTCAGCGACGTGGCCGGCCTGCTGGAACTCGCGTTGTCGGTGCCGACCGGCGGCGACCCGGTGGTGCTCAACGCCGCCACCGGGGTGGGGACGTCGGTGGGGGAGTTGTTGGAGGTGGTGGCCGCGGTCACCGGAATGCCCGTGGAGCGGACGCCCCGCGGGGCCGATCGGCCCGCAGCGGCCGACCTCCCGGAACTGGTGGGCGACCCCGCAGCGGCCGCCGCACTCGGTTGGACGGCGGGGACCTCCGTGGCCGACGGCGTCGGCAACTGGTGGTCCGCGACGGACGGAGCGGCGCCGGTGGGCGGCGCCGCGGATGGAAGGCGGTCCGGATGAGGGTGATGGTGACGGGTGCCCAGGGGTTCATCGGTCGGTACCTGGTGGCCGACTGGCTGGCGGCCGACGACGACGTGGAGATCGTGGGCGTCGGCCGCTCGGCCCGCGTCGACGACCGGTTCACCCACGACGTGACCTGGGGGGCCGAGACCGTGGCGGCACCGCTGCCGCCGGAGCTCGCCGCGGTGGCGCACGACCCCCGGTACCAGTACGCGGCGGTCGACCTCCTCGACACGCCGGCGCTCACCCGCCTGGTGGAACACGCACGGCCCGACGTGGTGGTCCACCTGGCCGCCGCGCTCCGGGACGAGCCGCCGGAGCGGCTCGTGCGCACCAACGTCGGGGCCGTGGTGTCGCTGCTCGAGGCGGTGGTCGGTGCACCGGTGCCGGCACCCCGGATCGTGCTCGGTTCGTCCGGCTCGGTCTACGGGGCCGTGCCGGGCCGGGCGCTGCCGCTCACCGAGGACATGGAGTGCGCGCCGCTCGATCCGTACTCCGTGTCGAAGCGGGCCGCGGAGGACATGTCGCGCATCCTCGCCGAGCGCCACGGTCTCGACGTGGCGTGGGCGCGGATCTTCAACCCGGTCGGGCCCGGCCAGGACGAGCGTCACCTGTGCGGCTGGCTCGGCCGGCAGGTGGCCGCGATCCGGGCGGGACTCATCGAGCCCGAGGTGGCGGTCGGTCCACTGCACACCACCCGCGACTACATCGACGTCCGCGACACCGCCTCCGCCCTGCGCGTGCTCGCCACGTCCGACCGGGGGGGCGTGGTGAACGTGGCGAGCGGGGACGAGACCTCGGGGGAGGAGGTCCTCGCTGCCCTCCTCGCCACCGTGGGCGAGCAGGAGGTGCGCCGACAGGAACTCGCCGGCCGCCCCTCCGACATGGAGCGTCACTTCGCGGACGTCTCGGTGCTGCGGGAACTGGGCTGGACGCCGGCGTACCCGCTCGTCACCAGCCTGGCGGAGGTCGTGGACTACTACGAGGACGCAGTGGGTCCCCACGCCCGCCCCCGCGGCGGCCCGGCCGGGGACGGGGCCCCCGGAGCGGACGCCGACCCCGCCGGATCGGGGCTGTTCCTCCGCGCCGACCGTGTGGCGCGCTGCGCGGTCGAGGTACGCGCCGGGCTGCTCGACGACCTCCCGGCCATGCTCGCCACCCGCTTCGGTCGGCCGCGCATGGTGGTGCTCACCGACTCCGGCGTGGCCGACCTCTACGCCCGCCCGCTGGTGGACGCGCTGGGCGCCACCGGAGTGGAGGCCACCCTGGTGGAGGTGCCGGAGGGGGAGGGGTCGAAGTCCCTCGCCTGCTTCGAGCAGGTGATCGCGGCGATGCACGACGCCCGCTTCGACCGGCGTTCCCTGCTCGTGAACGTCGGTGGGGGCATGGTCACCGATCTCGGCGGCTACGCGGCGGCGTCGTACATGCGCGGCATCTCGTACGTGAACGTGCCCACCACCCTGCTGGCCCAGCACGACAGCGGCATCGGCGGCAAGGTGGCGGTCAACGCGCCCTGGGCCAAGAACTTCGTGGGTGCGTTCCACCATCCCGAGGCCGTGTACTGCGACCCTCTGGTCCTCGGCACCCTCGACGTCCGTGACCTGCGTTGCGGCGTGTCGGAGTCGCTCAAGGTGGCGCTCTGCGGTGCCCCCGGGCTCTTCGAACTGCTGGAGGAACGCCGGGAGGAGGTGCTGGCCGCGGAGGCGGCGGTGGTGGAGGAGGTGGTCCGACGCTCCGCCGCGCACAAGGTGGTGCTCCTGGCCCCCGATCCGTACGAGGTGGACCTCCGGCGGGCCCTCAACCTGGGCCACACCCTGGGCCATGCGCTCGAGTCGGAGTTGGCCTACGGCGACGTCCTCCATGGTGAGGCAGTGGCGTTGGGGGTCGCCGTCGCGACCGAGATGGCGATGATCAGGGAGCGCTGCAGCCGGGCCGACGGGGAGCGCATCCTCGCCCTCATCCGTGACTACGACCTGGTGCCACCCGTCCCGATGGAGCGGGTGGCGGCTTCTGCGGACCGGATCGACGACATCCGCCTCATCCGCGGCGGATCGCTCAACTACGTGCTCCCGACCGGACTGCGCTCGGTGGAGATCGTGCCCGACCTCCCCGTGTCGGAGGTCGTGGCCGCGGCCCGTTCGCTGGCCGACCGGGCCGCGCTCGGATCGTCGGTCCTCACGGGATGAGCCCGTCGTCGGCGGTGCTCGGGATCGACCTCGGCGGGACCAAGGCGCGGTCCGTGCTGCTGGTCGGTGGCGAGGTCCGGTGGGCCCGGACCGACCCCACGGGCCGTGCCCTCGACCCGGAGCGGGCCACGAACCTGGTGCTGGAGGTGCTCGCCGAGGCCGCCGCCCATGCCGGGCCGGCCGGTGTGGCGTCCGTCGGGGTCGGGGTGCCCGGTCCCGTGCGCCCCGGGACGGGGGTGGTGCGGTCCTCGGTGATCCTCGACGGCTGGGACGAGGTGCCCTTCGCCTCGATGCTCTCGGGACGGACCGGCCTCGCCGTGGGGGTGGACAACGACGTGAACCACGCCGCCCGGGCGGAATGGTGGGTCCGGGGCGGCGCCGGGGGGGAGGGTCCGGACCTGCTGTTCGTGGGCATCGGCACCGGGGTCGGCGGGGCGCTGGTGCTCGACGGCCGGGTGCGCGCGGGTGCCGGGGGGATGGCGGGGGAGATCGGTCACGTCGCGGGCGGTGAACCCGCCGAGCGCTGCGACTGCGGCCGCCGGGGCTGCATCTCGGTCTCGGTCGGCGGCCGGTCGCTCGAGCGTCGCCTCCGACTCGCCCCGGGCGGCCTGTCGGCAGCGGTCGCCGCCGGCGGTACGGCGGCGGACCTGCTGGCCGAGGGCGCCCGCCGGCTGGGAGCGGTGGTGGCCGATGCGCTGCACCTGCTCGACCTTCCGCTGGTCGTGCTGGGGGGCGGGGTGGCGGAGGCGCCCGGGTTCGTCGACGGCGTGCGCGAGGGGGTGCGGGCGAACGCCCTCGCGGAGGTGAGGGACGCGTGCACGGTGGAACCCGCGGCCGCCGGCTACGACGCGGCGGCGGTGGGTGCCGCGCTCCACGGGACCGGAGCGGAGCGGCGCTGACGACCCGGGCGGTGGCACGTTGGCGGACCCGGGTGGGCACCCGGGCCGGTCACCAGAACGGTGCGTCGGGCGCCTCGTGGAGCAGCAGCGGGCGCAGGTGCGCCGCAGCCTGCACGAGTCCCTCGGTGCGTCCCATCGTGGGGTCCTCGTGCTCCACGGAGAGCACGCCGCGGTAGCCCGCGACGTGGAGTTCGGTGATGAGTTCCCGCCAGTCGAGGTCGCCCCAGCCCGGCACGCGGAAGCGGAACCCCCGGCCGGGCCGGTCCCACGGCCCGTGCGCGAGCAGGCCGGAGCGGCCGGCGTGGCGCCGGACCAGCTGGCCGTCCTTCGCGTGCACGTGGCGGATGCGGGTGCCGAGGTCGGCGACGAACTCCACCGGGTCCATGCCGGCGAGCAGCAGGTTGGCCGGATCCAGGTTGAACCCCAGCGCGGGATGGCCGTCGACGAGCTCGAGTGCCCAGCGGGCCGTCTCGAGGTTGTAGGCGAACTGCCTCGGGTGGCACTCGAGCGCGAGGGTCACGTCGCGCGCCGCGTACTCGTCGAGGATGGGCAGCAGGCGGTCGCGGAACGGTCCGGCCATCCGCTCGTAGCCGTCGGGCAGGGGCCACGGGAACCAGCGGGAGTAGTCCTCGCAGCCCGTGAAGGCGAGCACGGTGCCCACACCCATCCGCCGTGCCAGCTCGGCACTCGCCACCAGCCGTTCCGCGGCTCGGGCCGACTTCTCGGCCGGGGTGCCGGTGAAGATCGGGTCGGTGTCCTCGCCGTGGGGGCCGAGGAGGAGCTGCCCCTCCTGGTGGTTCGACAGCGCGGAGACCTCGAGGCCCGTGTCGCGGAGCTGGCGCTCCAGCTCCTCGGTGCCGTCGCGCAGGAGCGCATCGAGGTCCATGAACGGGCTGCGGGCGTCGACGGGGAGCTCCACCGCCTCGAATCCGAGGTCCGCGGCGCGCCCCAGCGCGTCCGGGCGGGGCAGCCCGTAGAGGGCCTGGGCGCAGACGCCGAGCTTCATGCGGCGGTCCCCGCCGCGCTGTGCCCCGCCGCGGCCACGACGCGGGCGGCGAGTCGCGACCGCTCGCCCGGGTCCACCTGCGGGTGGACGAGCTCCAGCGCCTCCGCGACCACCGCTTCGGCCGCGGCGGCGGCCGATCCGTCAGCGGCGTCCGGGCCGAGCAGCAGGGTCGCCCGGTGCAGCAGGTCGTCGGCGGCGGCCCACGCCGCAGTGGCACCGGCCACGGCGGGCGGGAGGTCCACCGGACCACCGGCGTCGAGCACGTCGGCGGTCACCCGTCCCGGTGCCTCCACCACCACCTCGCTCGTCACACCGCGCAACCGTCCGGCGTTGGGCAGGTTCAGCGGCCCCGAGTACGGCGTGCCGCCGAGACGGGCGGCCAGCACGGGCACCACGGCGAGGTCGAACCAGGGGGTGGGCCGCCCGGCGAGGGCGGCGACGTCGTCGCCCGGTCCCGCCGCCATGGCGTCGAGGGCCCGGTCGGCCAGTGCCTGCAGTTCGCCCGCCCGCCCGGCCGGCTGGTGGATCCCGAGCCCGTCGCCGGCGGACGGGTCCATCACCCGGAAGAAGTAGGGCATGGGCACGGCGCCGAACCGGTCCCAGGTGGCCTCGTCGACCAGGCCGGCGGCCAGGGCCGCGTCACGGAGTCGTCCGGGTTCGTCGCGGTCCCACCAGAACGACAGGTGGTTCAACCCGCCGAGGGCGAGCGGTGCGTCGGGGGCGAGCCCGGCGCGGACCAGTCGGTCACGGACCACCGTGGGCAGTTCGCACACGCCGACGGTCCGCACGCCCACGTCCACGAGCGCCCGGGTGGTGACCGGCAGCGGCGCCACCAGGTTGAGCACCAGCGCGTCGGGCGCCACCTCCGCCAGCGTCGCGCCGAGGCCCCGGACGACGGGAACGGTGCGCAGGGCGTTGGCCATGCCGCCCGGGCCGAGTCCCTCGTCGCCCACGAGGCCGAACTCGGCCGGGAACCCCTCGTCGACGGCCCGGGCAGCGAGGCCGCCGGCGCGCACCATCAGCACCACCGCCGTGGCGCCGCGGGCGGCGACACCGAGGTCGTCGGACCATGCCACCCGCCACCCGGGACGGCGGCGCCCCGTCCGGGCGGCGACGTGCTCCCCGATCGTCCGCAGACGGTGCGGGTCGCGGGCCACCAGGGCGAGGGTGAGGTGGTCGGGGAGGTCGTCACGGGCAGCGAGTTCGTCGGCCAGCGTGGCGACGTGGACGCCCCCGCCCACCAGGACCACCCGGGGGGCGTCCGCCGCGGTCATCGGCGTCCGTGGCGGGCGAGGAGGCGCTCCCAGAGCGCCAGGTGGTTGGCCGCCATGATCTCCGGTCGGTGCCGCTCGAGGTACCGGGCACGGGCACCTGCACCGATCCGCTCGGCGAGGTCCGGGTCCTTGGCCAGCCGCAGGAACGCCTCGGCCGCCGCGAGGTGGTCCCCCGGCGGTACCAGCAACCCGGTCACCCCGTCGTCGACGAGCTCGCGGTTGCCGGGCAGCGCCGAGATCACGCTCGGCTTGCCCAGCGACATCCCCTCGTGGATCGCGATGGGGGAGGAGTCGGCGAGGCTGAGGTGGGCGAAGGTGTCGATCGCCCGGAAGGCGTCGCCCACCGGCCCAGGGTGGCTCACGAACCGGACCTGCTCGACGAGGCCGAGCCGGTCCCGTAGGGCGAGCAGCTCGTCGTAGGTGTCCGGTTCCTCCTCGGCGCGGAACCCGACCACGGCGAAGCGGAGGTCGGGGTCGCTCTCGAGGCACGTGGCTGCTGCCCGGAGGAACACGTCGTGTGCCTTGCGCCGCAGCAACCGGCTGATGTGGCCCACCACGTGGGTGCCGGGGTCGTCCCACAGGCCGAGGGCGGCGCGGGCCTCCTCGCGGGTCAGCTCGCTCGTGGCCGGCAGGATCCCGTTCTGCACGAGCGCGAGCTCCGCGTGGTGCGACCACCTCCAGGTGTCGAAGTCGTCGAGGGTGGCCTGCGCGTCGCTGATCAGCGCGTCGAGCCGGGCGAACATGGCCTGGCCGACCAGCTTCTGGGGGAGCGGCTCGAACCAGCTCGTGTAGTAGCTGGTGAGGGTCACCACGGGCGTGCGGGCGGCGGTGGCGGCAGCCACGCCCATCACCGCCGGCACGCCGGAGCGGGCATCCACCACGTCGATGCGTCGTCGGCGCAGCTCGCGGGCGAGCCGCGCGGTGGACTCGGCCCGTGCGGCGGCCCCGGCCACCCCGCCCCGCCGCGACGGTGCGAGCTCCACCACCTCCACGCCGGCCGCTGCGTACTGCTGCCGCATCCCGGCCCAGCGCTGGCGTTCGCGCTCGTCGAGGTGGTCGGTGCCGTCCACGACGATCACCACGTGCTCCACCCGGCCGGGATCCATGGCGAGCGCGGTCTGCAGCAGACGGTTCTCGTCGCCACCGATCGTGGCCAGCCGGCCGACCGATGCAACTCTGATGCGAGCACCCACGGTGCCTCCCCCCGCGGTCGTCGGGCGACGACACCACCATGGTGGTACCGGGGTCCCGGGGCGGCAACCTCGACGGGTACGGTCCGGTCGGCCCGGGGCGCCACCGGGTGCCGCCGCTGCCCGAGGAGCCCGACGTGTCCACCCCTCCCGACCCCCTCGCCGCCTTCGACCTCCGGGACCGGGTGGTCGTGGTCACCGGGGGGAGCCGCGGCATCGGCCGGGCGATCGCCACGGGCTTCGCCTTCCTCGGGGCGCACGTGGTGGTGGCGAGCCGCTCGGCCGAGGCCTGCGACGCGACGGTGGCGGACATCACCGCCGCCGGCGGCTCCGCGCTGTCGGTGCCCACGCACGTGGGTCGCCTCGACGAACTCCCGCGGCTCGTGGACGCCACCGTGGCGCGGTTCGGCGGCGTCGACGTGGTGGTGAACAACGCGGCCAACCCGCTGGCCCTCCCCATCGGCTCGATCACACCGGAGGCGTTGGAGAAGTCCTTCGAGGCGAACCTGCGGGCACCGCTGTTCCTCGTGCAGGCCGCACTGGAGCATCTCCGGGCCAGCGAGCACGCAGCGGTGCTCAACGTCGTGACCGCCGGGATCTTCACCCAGGGCGACTTCGTGTCCATGTACGTCGCCATGAAGTCGGCGCTCATGTCGATGACCCGTTCGATGGCCGCCGAGCTCGCCGGTGACGGGATCCGGGTCAACGCCCTCGCTCCGGGGACGGTCCGCACCGACATGGTCCTCGCCATGCCCCGGGAGTTCCAGGACGCCGCGGTGGGCGCCCAGCGCATCCCCCGGATGGCGGCACCCGAGGAGATGGTCCCCGCCGCGCTCTTCCTGGCCAGCGACGCGTCGTCGTTCATGACGGGCCACGTGCTCGTCGTCGACGGCGGCATGACCGTCCACTGACGCCCGGGTCCGGCGCCCCGGGCGGTGGCGCGCCCGATTGACCGCCCGGTCAAGTGCGTCGGTAGGCTCGCCGGATGACGAGCGACGCCCTCCCCTCCGACGAGCCCCGTTTCGACTCCGTGGGCGACGTCCGTGAGCGCCTGCGGAAGGTGGATTACCTGTCCGACGAGGGCATCGCCGGCATCGTCTACCTCGCCGATCGTCTCGGCAAGCCGATCCTGGTCGAGGGCCCGGCCGGCACCGGCAAGACGCAGCTCGCCAAGTCGGTCGCGGAGGTCACCGGCGCCCGGCTCATCCGGCTGCAGTGCTACGAGGGCCTCGACGAGTCGAAGGCCCTGTACGAGTGGAACTACAAGAAGCAGCTGCTGCGCATCCAGGCCACCCGTGGCGAAGGTGAGACGGCCGGCTGGGACGAGATCGAGGACGACATCTTCTCCGACGACTTCCTCCTCACCCGGCCCCTGCTCGAGGCCATCCGGGCCGAGGACCCGGTGGTGCTGCTGATCGACGAGGTCGACCGCGTCGAGGTGGAGACCGAGGCGTTGCTGCTGGAGATCCTCTCCGACTACCAGGTGTCCATCCCCGAGCTCGGTACGATCACCGCCCGCCAGATCCCGCTGGTGTTCCTGACCTCCAACAACACCCGGGAGCTGTCGGAGGCGCTCAAGCGGCGGTGCCTCTACCTGCACGTGGACTACCCGGACATGGAGCGCGAGAAGGAGATCGTGCTCACCAAGGTGCCGGAGGTGACCGAGGCCCTCGCCGACGAGATCGCCCGCATCGTGCGCTCCATCCGCCAGCTGGAGCTGAAGAAGGCGCCGTCGGTGTCGGAGACACTCGACTGGGCCCGCACCCTGGTGCTCCTCGGCAAGGAGCACGTGGACGGGGACACTGCGGCGGAGACCGCCAGCATCCTGCTCAAGTACCAGTCCGACATCGCCAAGGCGGTGAAGGAACTGGCCTCGAACCCGCAGGGTGTGCGCACGGGGGCGGGCCCGGCGGGCCCGGCCCGCTGAGGGGTTCGCGGTGACCGACGCGCCCGCGGCCGGTGTGGCCGGTCCCGCCGGGGCCGGAGCGGCGTTGCTCGACCTGCTCAACGGCTTCATCGTCGAGCTGAGGGAGGCGGGCCTGCCGGTCAGCCTGACCGAGAACCTCGACGCGATGGAGGCCGTGCAGCACATCCCGCTCGACGACCGCGAGGCGTTCAAGTACGCGCTGGCAGCGACGCTGGTGAAGAACCACGCCCACTGGCGGGCCTTCGAGACGGTGTTCGAGGTCTACTTCTCGCTCCGCGGCCCCGAGTACGCCGTCGGGGAGGACGGCGCGCCGCAGCTGTCGCCCGAGGACCTCGAGGGCGAGGGTGACCAGCCGGCCGGCGAGGGGCAGGGCAACGGCCAGGGCGGGAGCGGCGACGCCCTCACCCCTGAGGAACTGGCCGAGATGCTGTACCAGGCCCTCCTCCGTGGCGATGACGCCGTGCTCCGGGCGATGGCCCGCCAGGCGGTGAAGCGCTACGCGGGGATGGAGCCGGGCCGGCCGGTCGGTGGGACCTACTACCTCTACCGCACGCTGCGGAACCTCGACCTCGACGGGATGATGGAGCGCCTCATGCAACAGGCGCGCGACGACGCGCCCGAGGGCCTCACGCCGCTCGAGGAGCGCCTCGAGCACGACGAGTACGAGCACCGGCTGGAGCAGCTGAAGCAGGAGATCGAGGCCGAGATCCGCCGCCGCCTGGTGGCCGACCGGGGGGTCGACGCCATGGCCCGGACGCTGCGCAAGCCGCTGCCGGAGGACATCGACTTCATGCACGCCAGCCGCGAGGAGATGATCTCCCTGCGCAAGGCGTTGCAGCCGCTCACCCGGCGCCTCGCGGTACGCCTGGCCCGGAAGCGGCGGCACGGCCGCAAGGGCCCGCTCGACTTCCGCAACACCGTGCGGCACTCGCTCAGCTACGGCGGCGTGCCCGCCGAGCCGAAGTTCAAGTACCCGCGTCCGGCCAAGCCGGAGATCTTCGTGGTCGCGGACATCTCCGGTTCCGTGGCCGCGTTCGCCCGCTTCACGCTGCACCTGGTGCACGCGATCGCCAGTCAGTTCTCGCGGGTACGCAGCTTCGTGTTCATCGACGGCATCGACGAGGTCACGCGGTTCTTCGAGGGCGAGGAGGACATCGTCGCCGCGATCCATCGGGTGAACACCGAGGCCGACGTCGTGTGGGTGGACGGCCACTCCGACTACGGGCACGCATTCGAGGTGTTCTGGAACCGGTGGGGCCGGGAGATCGGGCCGAAGACCACGGTCATCATCCTGGGCGACGCGCGGAACAACTACCACGCGTCCCAGTCGTGGGTGATCAAGGAGATGCGCCACAAGGCCCGGCACGTGTACTGGCTGAACCCGGAACCCCGGGCGTACTGGGACACGGGCGACTCGATCGTGGGGGAGTACGGCGTGCACTGCGACGGCACGTTCGAGTGCCGCAACCTGCGCCAACTCGAACGTTTCGTCGACCACCTCGTCTGACCCGAACCCCGGGCTTTGTGTCGCGCTGACGCACTCATGAGTGCATCAGCGCGACACAAAGCGGGGGATGCCGCGCTCAGGGGAGGTGGGCGATGGCGTCGTCGAAGACCCGGAACAGCGCCGGGCCGCCCTGGTCGCCACGGGCCCGCACCCCGAGACGCCGGCAACGGGCCAGCAGTTCCCGTGCCTCCCGCCCGGGCCACGGCCGGGGCAGCAGCTCGGGTGGCAGCAGTGGGTCGGCGTCGAAGCACTCGGTGAAGCGGATCGCGATCCGCAGCGCACCGGGGAGGAAGTCCTGCTCGGGCAGCCGTCGACCCTGCCGCCGCATCGTGCCGAGGTGGTCGGGCACCCCCCGGTAGGTCTCGATGAACTGGGTGTAGCGACCCGCCACCTCGTCGAGGGGCCAGAGCGAGCGCACGATGCGCCGGGGGTCGGTCGCTCCGACGACGCACAGGTCGTCGGTGCTCATCTGGGTCACGTGGTCGGCAATGCCGAGCCGGTCCGCCTCCTCCGCCACGTGGTCGCGCCAACGGTGCGGGGACACGTACAGCCCGGGCTGCACGGCAGCGCCGCCGAGCGCGAGGAGATGGTCGCGGAACACGTCCCGGTCGGCCCGGCGCGACTCGGGGATGGCGAACGCGACGAGGCGCCAACGGCGGTCCCAGCCGCGGCCGGCGGCGTCCTGCGCGTAGGCGAGCAGGTGGCGCTCCTTGGTGGCCTCCAACCGGGCGGCGCCCGATGCCGTGGCGGGGAACACCGCGTCCCGGCCCTCGCCTCGCCGCTCGAACAGGCCATCGGCCACCAGCCGCCGCATGCACGACCGCACGGTCTCGATCGGGATGCCGCACTCGGTGGCCACCCGGTACAGCTCCCGGCCGTGGACGGTGCCGTCGCGGTGGGCGAGGCCCATCACGAGCAGCCGGGTGGGCACGCCGTCGGCGCCGGGGTCCACGTCCGGGGTGGTCGTCCTCCCGTCGGTCGTGGCCGTCACGACCACAGGGTGACGGCGCCCGCCGTGGACTGTCAATCGAGGCGCGGCCTGAATCCTGCTCGGTGGAAGGCGCGCTGCGACGTGGATACCGTGAGGCCTCCGCCGGCGTCGGCGGTGGACCATGGCGCCGAGCGCCGCAGCCGGAGGGGGAGAGCACATGTCGTTGGCGGACCGGATCAAGTACAAGGCCGAGCAGGCGAAGCCGCGGGTCTCGGAGTGCGTGATCTTCGTCCGACCGTTGCCCCTCATCGCCGACGAGAAGCCGCCCGCGGGTGACGACTACCGCTTCAAGTGCGTGTTCGACCCCACCGACCGGCACCTGGCGCAGATCGAGCCGCCCGAGCGGCTCGAGTTGATGAAGGCCTTCTTCGCCCGCGGCGGGTTCGTCATGCTGGCGATCCACATCCCCACCGACGAGGCCGTCTCGAAGATGTGGATGCTCACGTTCTCGCCGCTGCCCTCCGACGCGAAGCGTGGCCTGTTGCCGATCAAGCTCGCCCGTGACGAGTGCTTCATCCTCGACATCTGGACCCATCCCGACCACCGGCGGAATTCGGTGGCCTTCACCGTCGCCTACGAGCTCGGTGCGGCGCTCGATCGCTTCTACCCGGAGAAGCGCTGGGTCTATGGCTATGCCCACAAGGAGAACGAGGCGTCACGCGGCCTGATGGAACTCGTCTACGGCATGTGGGCGGTGCAGGAGATCAAGGAGGTGGAGGTCGGGCCCTACTGGGTGAACGTGGTGCCCGGCTCCGACACCCCGAAGTTCGGGCCGTTCTCGAAGAAGGGCCGCCATTCGGGCGACGGGTTCCAGATGCCCGGCCGCCCGCGCTCGGGTGACCTGTACCGGGACTACCACCACAAGGACGGCTTCGCGGTGGGACGCCTCGACGCCGAGGTGGCCGACGACTGGATGTGGGTCGGGCCGGAGTGGTTCGACAACGACCATCCCACCGGCTCCGACGGTCGACCCGCCACTCCCGAGACGCTGCGCCGTGAGTGGCCCGGCGCCGGCGACACGGCCTCCTGAACGGACCTGCCCGACCTGCGCGGCCCGTCACGGTGCAGCGCGCCGTCGCCGGCGACCCGGGAACGCCCGGGTCCGTCGCTGGTGCTCAGCCCAGGTGGAGGCCGCACTCGGTCTTGTCGCGGCCCTTCCACCGGCCCGACCGGGGGTCCTCGCCCTCGGTCACGGGCTGGGTGCAGGGCATGCACCCGATCGACGGGTAGCCCCGGGCGAGCAGTGGGTTGACCGGCACGTCGTGGCGCTCGATGTACTCGTCCACGTCCGCTGCGGTCCAGGTGGCGAGCGGGTTCACCTTCACGAGGCCGCGCAGGTCGCGGGTGACGATGGGCGCGCCCGCCCGGCTGGGGGCCTCGTCGCGACGCAGGCCGCTCATCCAGGCGGACTTGCCGGCGAGGGCCCGGTCGAGCTGGCCGACCTTCACGGCGGAGCAGCAGTTCTCCGGGTCGACCTTCCAGAGCTCCTCGTCGTGCGGTGCCACCGTCATGATCCGCAGGTTCAGCCCGTAGCGGCGTCGAACCGTCTCGACCGTCTCGAGCGTCTCGGGGAAGTGGTAGCCGGTGTCGATGAACACGACCTCGATCGCCGGGGCGACCTTCACGGCGAGGTCGACGAGCACGGCGTCGGTCATCGAGGCGGCGAGCGCCAGGTGAGGGCCGAAGGCCTCCACGGCCCAGCGGATGACGGCGGAGGCGGGTTGTGTCTCGAACCGCTCGTTGAGCGCAGCGAGCTCCGCCTCGGTGGGATCGGCGGGGGCGAAGGGCCCGGGCCCGGGCTCGGCGCCGAAGCGCTCGGAGGTGACGGTGAGCGCCATCAGACCGCGCATTCCGAGTCGCCGACGACGGCCTCGTAGGGGCCCGTCTCGTCGTAGTCGACGTAGTAGTCGGGGTTCACCTCGGGCTCGGGGAACTCGTCGAGGTCCTTCAGCCCCTCGGCCACGCCCTCGGCGCCGCCGGAGCGCTCGAGCCAGTCGCCGAACGCCTCGCCGTACTGACGCTCCTGGGCGTAGCGGCCGACGACACGGACCACCGCCTGCGGGGCGGCCTTGGCGGGCAGACGCAGCGCCTTGCGGCCGAACCGTGCCTGCTCCTGGCCGACGTAGCCGCCGAGCAGGAGCTGGTAGCCCGGCGCGGACTTCCCGTGCGCGCGCCGCTCGGCCCCGAAGAAGCCGATGTCGGCGATGTGGTGCTGGCCGCAGGAGTTGGTGCAGCCCGAGATGTTGGTCCGCACCCCGTCCACCTCGGCGAGGCCCGCCGCCTCGAGCGCCTCGCCGATGGCGGAGGCCAGGCCGCGGGACTGGGTGACGGCGAGGTTGCAGGTGTCGGCGCCCGGGCAGGCGACCACGTCGCGGGCGAGTTCGGCACCGGGCTGGGCCATGCCCAGCGCCTCGAGACGGGCGAAGAGGTCGGGCAACTGGTCGTCGGTGAGGCCCCGCAGCACGAAGTTCTGGCGGTTGGTGATGCGGACCTCGGCGTCGAACTCCCGGGCGACGGCGGCCAGGCCGCGGAACTGCTCCGCCGTCACGTCGCCGAGCCGGCTCCAGGCCAGCGCCGAGACGGTGCCCTTCGCCACGCCGCGCACCACGTTGGCCTGCTCCCAGCGCTGGAACCCGGTGGTGCCCGTCAGGAACACGGGGGTGCCCTGACCCATGGTGGTGACGGGGCCGGTGCCGGTGCCGGCGGGGGCGTCGCCCCACTCGGTGACCTGGGCGGGGATGCCGCCCGGCCACGACGAGGAGGCCAGCAGGAACTTGCGCGACACCAGGATCCGCCGCTGCAGTTCCTCGAAGCCCAACTCGTCGACCAGCCACTTCATGCGGGCCCGGAGCTTGTTGTTGCGGTTGCCGGCCTGCTCGAACACCCGGACGCAGGCCTCGAGCGTGGGCAGCAGCTCCTCGCGCGGGGTGAAGTCCTCGAGGGCGAGGGCGGGGTGCGGGTTGGCGCCGAGACCGCCGGCGACGAAGACCCGGAAACCGGCCTCGGTGCCGCCGGCGCCGTCCTCGCCCTCGGGCACGGTGCGGGTGACGGCCACCACGCCGACGTCGTTGAACATCGCCTGGCCGCAGTCGGTGACACAGCCCGAGAAGTTGATCTTGAACTTGCGGGGCAGCCGCTGGCTCACCGGGTTGCGCAGGAAGTGGCGGAACGTCGCCTCGGCCCACGGCTGGATGTCGAGCACCTCGTGGGGGCAGGCCCCGGCGAGGTGGCAGCCCATCACGTTGCGGACGGTGTCGGAGCAGGCCTCGCGGGTGGTCATGCCCACGGCGGCGAGCTCCCACAGGAGCTCGGGCACCTGCTCGAGCTGCACGAAGTGGAACTGCACGTTCTGGCGGGTGGTCAGGTGGCCCCAGCCGCGGCTGTAGCGCTCGGAGAGCTCGGCCATCTTCTCGAGCTGGTGGGGGAGGATCGCCCCGTAGGGCGCCTTGATCCGCACCATCTGGTTGTGGCCGCCCTGGCGTTGGCCGTAGATACCGTTGGCGAGGCGGAAGACCTTGAACACGTCCTCGTCGATCTCGCCGTCGAGGTAGCGGGCCAACTGGGTCTCGAACTTGCGGATGTCGGCCACCGTGCCGGGGTCGACGTCCACGCCGTCGATGGACGGGGTGCCGTCCGGGTCGATCTCGATGGTGGTCATGTTCCTCGTCGGGTCGGCGGGGTACCCGGCCGAAACTCGACCGGACGGGTCAAGTTTCCCAAACCTGACCGCCCCGATCAACATTCCCCCCGCCGAGGTGCGCCGTCACCGGCCGACCGGTGGGCGCTCGCCGGCCGCCGGCGACCGTTGGTGGGCGTCGGCGAGCCGCTCAGGAGGGACCGGGGCCGGCGTCGAGCACGGCGAGGGCCAACGGGAACCACGGCGTGAAGCGCGACGGATCGGCCGCCAGCTCGCGGTCGACCTCCGCCCGCTCCACCCAGCGCCAGTCACCCACCTCGGCGGGGTCCGGCTCGGGCGCACCATCGAACCGGCCCACGAGCACGTGGTCCCACTCGTGCTCCACGAGATCGGAGTCGTCGTCCTCGGCCCGATAGACGAACGACCCGACCTCGTGGAGCGCGACCGCGGGGACCTCCACGCCGAGCTCCTCCCGCACACGGCGGGAGCCCGCCTCGGCCACCGCTTCGCCGGGGCGGGGATGGCTGCAGCAGGAGTTGGTCCACAGGTCCCGGAAGTGGTGCTTGGAGCTGGCCCGCCGGTGCAGGAGCATCCGACCCTCGGCGTCGAGGAGGAACACCGAGAAGGCCCGGTGGAGGGAGCCGTCGCCCTGGTGGGCGGCCAGCTTCTCCATCTCGCCCACCTCGTTCCCCTCCGCGTCGAGGAGCACCACGAGTTCAGGCACCGGTCACCTCCGGCGTGCGCTCGGCGGCCGGCGTCGAGCCGTGGACGCCGGCGGGGTCGTTGCGCCCGAGCCGCACCCAGATGGACAGGGCCAGTGTCATGAGGGCGAAGCCGAATCCCCAGTCCTCGATGGGTGACGACCAGAAGATGCGGATGTCGGAGAACACCTCCGAGTTGTAGATCACGATCGGTGAGCTGAGCTTGGTGAGCCAGCCGTCGACGGGGATCTGGAAGAGGAAGCAGATGCCGAGGGCGATCCAGTAGGCGGGGCTGCGGAAGATGCCCGAGCGGACCACCAGCAGTTCGAGCGCCACCACCGCCGCCATCGCGACCAACGTCATGATCGTGTACCAGGGCATCAGACCAGCTCCTCGGTGGGGGCGGTGCCGGGTGCCGGCACCGGGGCGGAGGTGGCTCCGGCGGCGCCCCCGGACGGGGGCGCCGGCGTCAGGAACCGGCCCAGCGAGCCGGCCCGCAGGGTGGCGACCCACCCGTCACGCAGGATGTTGGACCCCGCCTCGTAGCTGAGCAGGGCGCAGAGCGGGATGACGACGAAGAAGACCAGCTCCTCGACGGGGATGTTCCCCACCTTCCACCCCGTCGTGTACTCGGGGGAGAACGTCCAGTGTCCGAGGCGGATGGCCACCACGTCCCAGAGCACGAAGGCGCCGAACGCAGGGACCATCGTGCGCAGGAGGCGGCCCGGTCGCCGGTACACCCGGGCGTTCAGCACGAACTCGAGCGGCAGCGTGACGAGGACGCACAGCGCCATCACGATCAGGTACTGGTAGCGGTCCACGGTCACCCTCGCCGCCGGGCCACGGCGTTGCGGGCCGCTCCGACGCCCAGATTGGTGGCGGCCACCCAGACCTTGCGACCGGCGGGCACCCGGGCCCGGCCGGCGAAGACGTCGTAGCCGTTGGCCACGATGCGGTCGAGGATCTCGGAGTAGAGGATGCGGGCGGTGCGGATCGCCACCGCCGACTCCGGCGGCAGCAACCCGATGCCGATGTCGGCCGAGCGGTACAGCTCGTTGCAGCGGTCGATCTGGAACCGCATGGCGTCCACCCATTCGGGGGTGACGCGGCGGGCGAAGGGATCCGCACCGAAGCTCCGGAGTTCCTCCATGGGCACGTACACCCGGCCCCGCTCGAGGTCCTCGCCCACGTCGCGCAGGAAGTTCGTGAGCTGGAACGCGTTGCCGAGGTCCATGGCGTGCGGTCGGGCCGCGTCGATGTCCTCGGGCTCGAGGATCGGCAGCATCATCTCGCCGATCACCGCCGCCGAGCCGTCCATGTAGTCGAGGAGGTCGTCCCAGGTGTCGTAGTGGTCGACGGTGAGGTCCATCGTCATCGACTTCAGGAACCGGCGGAAGAAGTCCGTCGGCAGGTCGAAGGCGCGCACCGTGTGGATCACGGCCTTGAGGACCGGGTCGTCGGAGTGGCCGGCGTCGAGGTCCTCGTAGAAGCGGTCACCGAAGTCAGCGAGCGCCTTGGCCCGCACGTCGGTGGGAACGGGACCCAGGTCGTCGACGATGTCGTCCGCGTAGCGGCAGAACCCGTACAGCGCGTGGACGTGGTGGCGCTTCACCTTGGGCAGCACCTGGGCTGCCCGGTAGTAGGTGGTGCCGTAGAGGCGGTTGAGCTCCTTGCAGCGTGCGTAGGACTCCTCGAGCGACACGGTCGAGCGGGGCGTGCCGACGGGCACGGTCGCGGAGGTGGACGCCGCCGGCAGCAGGGCCGTCATCGGAGACCTCCCTTGCGGCCCATGGCCTCCACCCGGGCCGCCGCGAGCTTCCCGGAGATGAGCACCATCGGGATGCCGACGCCGGGGATCGTGCCGGAACCGACGAACACCACGCCCTCGTGGCGACGGTCCTCGAGGTGCGGACGGAAGGGCCCCGTCTGGAAGAAGCGGTGGGCGAGGGCGAACGGCGTGCCGCGCTCCATGCCCTGCTGCTGCCAGTCGAGCGGGTCGGTGAGGTGCTCCACCTCGATGTCGGTGGGGTAGCCGAGCTCGCCCACCTTCGCGGCGAGCTGGTCGCGGATGCGGTTGCGCTCGGCGTGCCAGTCCACCTTCCCGTCGAGGTTCGGCACCGGCTCGAGCACGTACAGGATGTGCTTGCCATCCGGTGCGAGCCCCGGGTCGGTCACCGTCGGGGCGGTGACGAGGATCGACGGGTCGGGCATGCGCCGGCCGTCCTTCAGCAGCGCCTGGAACGCCTCGTTCCACTGGCCGCCGAAGTGGATGTTGTGGTGCGTGGTGCCCTCGGGGAGCTCGCCCTCGACGCCCACGAGCCACACGGCGCAGCTCGGCGAGTAGCGGCCCACCCGGGTGACGAGCGGCGGCGTGGCGTCGAGGAGCTGGCGGTAGGCCACCGGGACGTCGGCGTTCATCACCACGGCGTCGGCGGTGAGCCGCTCGCCGCCGGCGAGCAGCACGCCGTCCACCCGGCCCGACGGGCTCTTGGTGACCTTCTCCACCACCTCGCCGTAGCGGATCTGCGCTCCGGCCTTCTCGGCGGCGTCGGCGAGACCTCGGGGCACCGAGTGCATGCCCCCCTGCACCCCGTACACGCCGGCGACGGAGTCCATGTAGGTGATGACGCCGTAGATGGCCAGCGCCTCGAACGGCGAGAGTCCGGCGTACATCGCCTGGAACGAGAAGATCCGGTGCAGGCGGTCGTCGGCGAAGTAGTCGCCGACCACGTTGTGCAGCTTCCGCAGGCCGCCGAGCTGCAGGAGCTTCACCAGGGCGGCGGGCTTCTTCAGCATGTCGAACGGGTTGGAGAGGTCGGCGTCGATGAAGTTGGGCTGCTCGAGCTCGTAGAGCTCCTGCAGCCAGTCGGCGAACCGACCGAAGTTGGCGGCGTCGACCGGGCCGATCTTCTCCCGGATCTCCTGGGTCATGGCCTCGCGGCCCGCCTTCACGTGCAGCTCCGAACCATCGGCGAAGAGCGCCCGGTACGCAGGGTCGAGCCGGGTCAGTTCCACGTGGTCGGCCCGGTCGGCACCGGCGGCGGCGAACGTGTCGTCGAGCAGGTCGGTCATGGTCATGACCGTGGGGCCGGTGTCGAAGGCGTACCCGTCGAGGTCGAGCAGGCCGGCCCGCCCGCCCGGCACGGTGGCCTTCTCCAGGATGGTGACGTCATGGCCGTTGCCGGCCAGGTGGCATGCGGCGCTGAGCCCTCCCAGGCCCGCTCCGACGATCACGATGCGCATGTTCCTTCTCCTCAGCGGTCGCGGTTGCAGCAGTAGACGGCGAGATCGACGAGCGAGGCCCGGGCTCCGGGCTCAAGGTCGACCGTGGTGAGCGCATCGACGGACCGGTGCAGCAGCGACTCGATGTAGCGCTCCACCTCCGCCCGGGCTCCGGTGAACTCGAGGACCTCCTGCACCGCCACCACGTCGGCCGCGGTCATGGAGGGGTCGCCGATCCGGTCGAGCACCTCGAGGGCGGGGGCGAGCTGCTCGCGCTCGGCCACCTCGCGTGCGGTGAGCACGAGCCGGGTGGGCTTGCCCTCACGGAAGTCGTCGCCCACCGGCTTGCCGAGGATCGACTCGTCGCCGAAGGCGCCGAGGACGTCGTCGCGCACCTGGAACGCCTCCCCGAGCGGGAGTCCGTAGCCCGAGTAGGCGTCGGCGAGCTCGTCGAGGCGGCCGGCGAGCGCGGCACCGAGGTGCAGCGGGCGCTCCACGGTGTACTTGGCCGACTTGAAGAGGGCGATCTTCTGGCTGGTGGCCGGGTCGGCCGACCGATTGGCGGCGAAGGCGACGTCCAGGAACTGGCCCATCACCAGCTCCACCCGGAGCTCGTTGTAGACGTCCCAGGCCGAGCGGGGCGCGCCGGTCAGGAGCCCGTCGGCGAGCACGAGGGCGAGGTCGCCCACGAGGACCGCCACGCCCTCGCCGAAGCGGCGGGACTCGCCGGCCCAGCTGTGCTCGTCGTGGAGGCGGCTGAAGTGGAGATGCACGGTGGGGTCGCCGCGGCGCAGCTCCGATCCGTCCATGACGTCGTCGTGCACCAGGGCGAACACGTGGAGGAGCTCGAGCGCCGCACCGGCGTCGAGGACCGACGGGTCGTCGGGGTCGCCACCGGCGGCGACGTGGCCGAGGTGGCAGAAGGCCGGGCGCAGGCGCTTGCCGCCGTTGACCGAGAAGTGCCGCAGCCGTTCGAGCGGCTCGTCGAGGAGCTGGTCGAAGCGCGACCACCGGCGGTGCTCGCCGGTGAGGAGGTCGTCGATGCGCTCGTCCACGCGGACGCGGACGTCGCGCAGGGTGGAGGGAGCCTCGAGGATCCGGGGTGCAGGAGGGGCCGACATGAGCCGCACAACAGGCCGTGTCGTCCCCTGGATTCCGCCCGGGACGTGTGAAAAAACAACGTGACCCGCACTGCATCCGCGGGCGCGTCGCGGTGCGAAGGACTGGTGTTGGCGTGCGCCCGGCCGGCTCGGCGGGAACGCCGGTTCAGCGCGTGCGGTCGTCGAGCAGCTCGGCCACCCGGAACGCCAGGTCGAGCGACTGGCGCCCGTTGAGCCGAGGGTCGCACATCGTCTCGTAGCGGAGCCCGAGGTCGTCGTCCACGAGATCCTCGGCCCCGCCGAGGCACTCGGTCACGTCATCGCCGGTGAGTTCCACGTGCACGCCTCCGGGCCAGGTGCCTTCGGCCCGGTGCGCCTCGAAGAAACCCCGGATCTCCGCCAGCACCGCGTCGAAGTGACGGGTCTTGCGGCCCGACGGCGCGGTGAAGGTGTTGCCGTGCATCGGGTCGCAGGCCCACACCACCGGGTGGCCGGCGTCGTCGACGGCCCGCAGCAGCGGTCGGAGTCCGTCGACGACCCGGTCGGCGCCCATGCGGGTGATGAGGGTCAGCCGGCCCGGGACCCGGCCCGGGTTGAGCCGCTCGCAGAGCTCGAGGACCTCGTCGGTGGTGGCGGTGGGCCCCACCTTGCAGCCGACGGGGTTGCCGATGCCCCGGAAGAACTCCACGTGGGCGTCCTCGATGCCGCGGGTGCGCTCGCCGATCCACACCATGTGGGCCGAGCAGTCGTAGTAGTCGCCGGTGAGCGAGTCCCGTCGGGTGAGTGCCTCCTCGTAGCCGAGCACCAGTGCCTCGTGGCTCGTCCAGAAGTCCACCTCGTGCAGCGTGGGCACGGCCTCGGAGCCGACGCCGCAGGCCCGCATGAAGCGCAGGGCGCGGTCGATCTCGGCGGCGAGCTGTTCGTAACGCCGCGCCTCGGGTGAGGCGGCCACGAACTCCTGGGTCCACTGGTGGACCCGGCCGAGGTCGGCGAACCCGCCCTTGGTGAAGGCCCGTAGCAGGTTCAGCGTGGCGGCCGACTGGTGGTACGCCTCCACGAGGCGCTGCGGGTCGGGACGCCGGGCGGCGGACGTGAACGCGATGTCGTTCACCATGTGGCCGCGGAAGCTGGGTAGCTCGACGCCATCGACCGTCTCGGTGGCGGCGGAGCGGGGCTTGGCGAACTGGCCGGCGATACGGCCCACCTTCACGGCCGGCACGCCGGCGGAGTAGGTGAGCACCACGGCCATCTGCAGGATGACCTTCAACCGTTCGCGGATCGAGTCGGCGGAGAAGGACTCGAAGGACTCGGCGCAGTCGCCGGCCTGCAGCAGGAAGGCCCGGCCGTCGGCCACGCGGGCCAGTTCCCCCTGCAGCGCCCGGGTCTCGCCGGCGAACACCAGGGGTGGGTAGGAGGCCAACGTCTTCAGCACCGCCTCGAGTTCGGCGGTGTCGGGCCAGTCGGGCTGCTGGGCGGCCGGGCGCTGGTGCCACGACGACGGCGACCAGCCGTCGGCGGGCGGTGCGCCGCGGCCGGCGGCGTCCGCATCGGTGGGGGGGACCGTGCTCACCCGGTCAGGGTACCCGGCGCCCGCTCACGGTCCGAAGCGGGAATCCGTGAGCGGGACCGGGGTGGCCCGCCGCAGGGCGGGCGTGCCGCCTCGACCTCTCCCGACCGGGTCGTGCCGCAGCCGGGAAAGGGAGGTCGACGAGGGTGGCCGGCGCCGTCGTCGCACGGCGCGGCGTGGTTCAGGCCGACGGCGCCGCGGCGCGGGTCCGGACCGTCACCACGGCCCGCTTCACGAGTCGGCGGGCGGCTTCGGCGGTCACGCCGAGGTCGTCGCCCACCTCGCGGTAGCTGCGCTTGCGACCGTCGGTCAGGCCGAATCGCTGCTCCACCGCCGACCGGGCCCGCGGGTCGAGCACGTCGAGGAGGGACTTGAGCCACTCGTCGTGCTCGGCGCCGAGCAACTCGTCCTCCGGCCCGGGTCGGTCGTCGGCCAGGAGGTCGACGAGTTCGTTCGAGTCGTCGTCACCGACCGTGCGGTCGAGCGAGGTCGGGGTGGTGAGGCGGTGGAGGCGGGCGTTCTCGTCGTCGAGCTCGTCGGCGTCGCCGGAGACGGCACGCAGCGCCGCCCGGAGCGCCGCCGAGCGGTCGCCCGGCAGCCGCACGAGCGACGCCTTCTGGTCGAGGGCCCGGCCGATCGCCTGGCGGATCCAGAACGTGGCGTAGGTGGAGAACTTGAATCCCTTGCGCCAGTCGAACTTGTCGACCGCGTGCTCGAGGCCGAGGTTGCCCTCCTGGACGAGGTCGAGCAGGTCCATGCCCGGGGGCAGGGGGTAGCGGCGGGCCACGCTCACCACGAGTCGCAGGTTGGCCCGGATGAATCGGTCCTTCGCGGCGGCGGCCGCCGCGATCTCACGGTCGAGCGCCCGGCCCCGTTCGCCGGCGGCCTTGCGGCGGGTGGCCTCCACGCCGGCCTCGATGATGCGCGCCAGTTCCCGCTCCTCCTCGGCGTCGAGGAGGGCGACCGCCCCGATCTCGTTCAGGTACATCCCCACGGCATCGCTCATTGGACCGGCATCTCCCGCTGTCACGATCAGGCGCCCCGGACACGGTGGCCGGTGCGGTCGGCGCGGTCCGGGTGACGTCGCCGACACAACTTCATCGGCCGCCCGGCGGCGGAGTTGAGGGGTCGTAGGGACCATTTCGCGTCCCGGCCCGGTACCGTGGACCGGTGATGCGTCGTGTCGGGGTCCTGGGTGGCACCTTCGACCCTCCCCACATCGGCCATCTGGTGCCCGCGCTGGAGGCCCGGGAGTCGCTCGGCCTCGACGTCGTGCTGCTGGTGGTGGCGGGCGACCCGTGGCAGAAGAGCGCCGTGCGCACGGTCACCCCGGCGGCGGTCCGCTGCGACCTCGTGCGGCTCGCGGCGGGCGACGTGGACGGCCTGGAGGTGTCCGAGGTGGAGGTCCGCCGGTCCGGGCCCAGCTACACCGTGGACACGATGGAGGCCCTGGCCGCCGCGCACCCCGGCGACGAGCTCGTGCTGCTCCTCGGGGCCGACGCCGCCGCGGGCCTCCGGACGTGGCACCGGTGGGAGGACCTGCGTCGCTGGCCGGTCGGGGTGATGGAGCGCCCCGGTCACCGCGGCGGGCCACCCGAGGGCTTCGACGCGCGCCGGGTGGGCGTGAGCCGGCTCGAGGTGTCCTCGAGCGAGGTGCGGGCCCGTGTCCGCGAGGGTCGGTCCGTGCGGTTCCTCGTGCCCGACGCCACCCTCGCGGAGATCCGACGCCTCGGGCTCTATCGTGACGCCCGATGACCACGACCGACCCCGGCCGCCCCGACGGTCCCGGCACCCCTGACGCACCGCCGCCGGCCGGTGCCCCGGGGGAGCCACCGGCCCCGGGCGAGGACTGGGCCCCGGTGGTGCGCCGAAACCGGTCCACCGGCTCCTCGCGGGCGCCGGCGGCGAGGACCACTCCGTCACGCCGCCGCGTGACGATGCTGCAGGGCGGCGCGGCCGTGCTCTTCGTCGTGCTGCTCGCAGGCCTCGGCGTCGTCGGGTACCGGGCGAGCCTCAAGATCACGGGCGGGGGATCGACGGTCACCGACCCGAAGGCGCCCGGCTACGTCGCCGAGGTGCAACCCACGCCGGTGGACCTCGTCGCGGTCGAGTCGGCGCAGGGCGAGCTCGCCTCCGCCCTCATCGTCGTGGGCGGCAACGGCGGCAAGGGTGGCACCGTGATCCCGGTCCCCAACTCGCTGGTGCTCCCGGCCTTCGACGGAGCGGCACCGACCACCGCGGGCGAGGCCTACGCCCAGGGTGGGATCTCCTCGCTCCGGGAGCGGCTCGGGCCCGCGGTCACCTTCGGCTTCACCTCGGCCTCCACGCTCTCCGGCGAGCAACTCGCCCAGCTCGTGCAGCTGGGCGGTCCGCTGGAGGTCCAGAACACCGACAACCTGCTCGAACCGGTGAACCGCCTCGATCCGAGCTACCGGCCCACCCCGGGTGGTGACGGGACCGGCACGGTGCGGTACCGGTCCGGACAGCTCACCCTCGACGGAGCCCAGCTGTCGGACTACCTGCGTTTCACGGGCGAGGGCGAGACCGTGGTCAACCAGGCGCTCCGCCAGCAGGCGGCGCTCACGGCCCTGTTCGAGGCGTTGAAGGGCAAGGACCTCAGCGGCGTCGCGGAGGCCGAGACGGGCCAGGACACCTCCGCCGGCGCGGTCCTGTCGGACCTTCTCGCCGGTGACGTGCGGATGGACCAGCTGCCGGTGCGCGAGCAGACCGTGCCCGGGACGCTGTTCAAGGAGTCCGTGCCCGACGACCAGCAGCTGCCCGGCTTCGTGTCGCGCACCATCCCGGCCCCCATCGCCGCGTTCCCCGGCCAGCGGGCCCGTACCCGGTTGCTCAACGGCACCACCGACGCGGCGGCCACCGCGCCGGTGACCCCGGAAATCGTGGCCGCGGGCGGCACGGTCGTGCTCCTGGGCAACGCCGAGTCCTTCGACGTGGCCACCAGCCGGGTGGAGTACACCGCGAAGGCGGCAGCGCCGGCGGCCCAGGCGATCGCCGCCAAGCTCGGCCTCACCGCCACCGAGGTGAAGGGCGCGGACGCCGGCGTGGACGTGACCGTGGTGGTCGGGCGGGACCGGCTCGGGTGAGCGACCCCCGGCCCACCGACGTGGCCGTGGTTGCGGCCCGTGCGTGCGACGACAAGTCCGCCACCGATGTGGTCATCCTCGACGTGGGCCCGGTGCTCGCCATCGTGGACGCCTTCGTGGTGGCCAGCGCCTCGAACGACCGCCAGGTGCGGGCCGTGGTCGACGCGGTGCAGGAGCGGCTCCGTGAGGAGTTCGGCCGCAAGCCCCGATCGGTGGAGGGGCTCGAGGCGCGCCGGTGGGTGCTGCTCGACTACGGCGACGTGGTGGTGCACGTGTTCCTCGCCGAGGAGCGGGCCGTGTACCGGCTCGAGCGCCTCTACGGGGACGCTCCCCGGATCGAGTGGCACCCGGACGGGCCGGCACGGCCGGAGGCTCCGCCGTCGGGTGCCGGAGCACCGGAGGTCGACCCGTCGGAGGACCGGTCCCCGACCGGCTGACGCCGCAGCGGGATCAGGTGCTGCCGGGCGGCCGGCGGGTGCCGCCCTGCTCCGACAGCGCCCCGGCGCGCAGGCCCGTCCAGAGCACCGCGAACCCCGCGAGGCAGAGCACGAAGCAGGCCGCGGCCACCAGCGCCCAGCCCGTCGGCTTCTCGTCGGAGACGTTCCACACGTCGAACCACGTGAGGAGCGCGAGGACCGCTCCGAGGGACCCCGCGATGAGCATCCAGGAGCCCATCCGGACCCGGGCCATCGCCGCCTGCTGCGGGGTCTCGGTCATCTCGTGCTCCCGTGGCGGTGGGTGTCACGCCCGCGGCCCGGTGGCGACCACCGGGGGCGGGGGAGTGGAGCCGAAGGGAATCGAACCCTCGACCTCTTCCATGCCATGGAAGCGCTCTCCCAACTGAGCTACGGCCCCGTGAGGGGTCGACCTTAGCCGGTCGCACCCGGCACCGGGAATCCTCGGAGCGGGTTCCGGTGCCGACCGGGGCGGTCGGTACGATCCGGCCATGCCTACGCCGTCACCGGCCGACACCCAGGGCGGGCCGGCCCACTACGACCCCCAGTCGATCGAGCCCCACTGGCAGGCGTACTGGCGTGAACACGGCACCTACGAGGTGGACAACGACGACCCCCGGCCGCGCTCCTACGTGCTGTGCATGTACCCGTACCCGTCGGGCGCGGCCCACATGGGTCATGTGCGCAACTACACCTTCGGCGACCTGCTCACGCGCTACCGCACCATGCAGGGCGACGCGGTCCTGTCCCCGATGGGCTTCGACAGCTTCGGGCTCCCGGCGGAGAACGCGGCGATCCGCACCGGCGTGCACCCGAGGGTGTTCACCGACGAACGGATCGAGCAGCTCCGGAGCTCCATCACCCGGATCGGCGGCGTGTACGACTGGCGCCGTCAGGTCACCAGCCACAGCCCCGACTACATCCACTGGACCCAGTGGATCTTCCTGCGCCTGCTCCGCGCCGGGCTCGCCTACCGCAAGGCCGCGACCGTGAACTGGTGCCCGGGCTGCCAGACGGTGCTCGCCAACGAGCAGGTGGTCGACGGCCGCTGCGAACGATCCGACGACCTCGTGGAGCGGCGCGACCTGGAGCAGTGGTACTTCCGCATCACCGACTACGCCCAGCAGCTGCTCGACGACCTCGACGGGCTCGAGTGGCCCGAGCGGGTGCGCACCCAGCAGCGGAACTGGATCGGCCGGTCGGAGGGCACCGAGTTCGAGATGCCGGTGGTGGACGCGGAGGGCCGCCCCCTGGCCGGCCTCGACGGTGCGGCCGTCCGGGTCTTCACCACGCGGGTCGACACGAGCTACGGCATGACCTTCTGCGTGCTGGCCCCTGAGCACCCGCTGGTGGAGCGCATCACCTCGGCCGATCACCGGGACGAGGTGACCGCGTTCGTGGAGCGGGTGCGCAACACCTCCGAGATCGACCGGCTGTCCGTCGAGGGCTCCCTCGGCGGGCGGGGATGTGCCACCGGTGCCTTCGCCCTGAACCCCTTCACCGGCCGTCCGGTGCCGGTCTTCCTGGCCGACTACGTGCTCGGCTCCTACGGAACGGGTGCCGTGATGGCCGTGCCCGGCGAGGACCAGCGCGACTGGGACTTCGCCACCACGTTCGGGTTGCCCGTCATCCCCACCGTCGAGCGGCCCGACGGCTGGGACGGCGAGGCGTACCCGGGCCCCGGCCTGCACGTGAACTCGCCCGGACCCGACGGTGCCGCCCCCGGCGCACCGGACCTCAACGGCGTGGAGGTCGGCGCGGCCAAGGTGCTGGCCGCCGAGTGGCTCGAGGCCACCGGGGCCGGCGCCCGGACCGTCAACTTCCGACTGCGTGACTGGCTCGTGTCGCGGCAGCGGTTCTGGGGCTGCCCGATCCCGGTCGTCTACTGCGACGGCGGGTGCGGGGTGGTCCCGGTGCCGGAGGACCAACTCCCCGTGCTCGCGCCGGACGACGTGGAGTTCACCCCCACCGGCCAGTCGCCGCTGCAGTCGCACGCCGGCTTCCTGCACACGACCTGTCCCTCCTGCGGCGGCCCGGCCCGCCGGGAGAGTGACACGATGGACACCTTCGTCGACTCCTCCTGGT
>CAIPVR010000070.1 GCA_903868545.1 uncultured Actinomycetes bacterium | reverse complement strand
CCCGCGCCGGCGAGCACGGCGAGGTCGCCCGACGGCAGGGCAGCGGCGAGGTCCGCCGCAGCGGTCGCCCAGTACCCCGCACCGGCGTCGCCGGTGCCCACCACGGCGGGCAGCGAGACGCGGTCCGGCTCGGGCACCGCCCCCGGCCGCGCCAGGTCACGCAGTTCCGCCACCAGCGCCTCGCCCTCGGCCCGCCGACGCTCCCGGTCCCGCTCACGCAGCCGGTCCCACGTGGCTGCGCCCACCACCAACCGGTAGAAGGCCTCGGCCGCAGCCGGTGGACCCCCCTCCGCCGCGGCCGCCAGTGCGATGTCGGCACCGTCGGCCCGGTACACCGGCCGGCCGGGCACCGGACACTCGAAGAGACCCAGGCCCACCACGGCCGGTGGGTCCGACGCTGCGAGGACCAGCGCGACGGTGCCGCCCAGGCTGTGGCCGACCACGGTGGCGCCGCGCCCGCCGGCCCCGGCCCACGCCAGCACCGCGGCGAGGTCCGCCGCGTGCTCCGACAGGGTCGGCGCCACCCCGGCGTCCGACGAGTGGTCGTACCCGCGGCGGTCGTAGGCCACCACGTCGTGATCGCCGAGGCGGCGCATCGTCCTCCCGAAGCTGGCCGCCCGGTCCATGGCCCCGTGCACCAGCACCACGAGGGGCGGGTCCGCCACCCCCTCGGGCCGGCGACGCAGTACGGCGAGCCCGTCGACGCGGTGCTGCGTCAGTGGTGCCGGCGGCGCGCCGCCACCGGGGCCCTCAGGGCACACGGGCCAGGCGGAGCACGTCGGTGGCACGCGACCCCTTCGTGCCGGCACCGGCCAGCACCGCCACCGTGTCGCCCGACGCGACGAAGCCGGCGTCGCGTGCGGCCAGGACGAGCTCGTCCATGAGCCCGAGGTCGTCGACACGCCGGGGCGCCCTCAGCGCCACCGTGCCCCAGCTCATCGAGAGCTGACGGACCGTGCGCTCCCGGGGACTGAACCCGATGATCGGCATCGGCGGCCGGAACCGGGCGACCGACCGCACGGTGAACCCGGACTCCGAGATGCAGATGATCGCCGCCACCCCCATCTCGGTGGCGGCGCGGAACGTGGCCGCCGACATCGCGTCGGTGAGGCGGGCGTCGGAGTTGTCGCCCACCGCCGACCTGCGCAGCAGGCGGATGCGCCGGGCCCAGGCGTCCTGGTCGAACTCCTGGTCGGCCCGCTCGGCCACCCGGCTCATCGTGGCGACCGCGTTGACCGGGTCCTCCCCCACGGCGGTCTCCGCGGAGAGCATCACCGCCGAGGTGCCGTCGAAGATCGCGTTCGCCACGTCCGAGACCTCCGCGCGGGTCGGGGCCGGCGAGGTGATCATCGACTCGAACATCTGGGTGGCGGTGATCACCGGCTTGCCGCCGCTGATGCAGTCGCGCGTGATGCGCTTCTGCAGGTGGGGCAGCTCCTCGATGCCGAGCTCGGAGCCGAGGTCGCCCCGGGCGATCATGATGGCGCCGGCCGCCTCGATGATCCCCGCCAGGTTCTCCACCGCGGCGCGTGTCTCGATCTTGGCCACCACCAGGGGACCTCGCGGGTGGGGCTCCGTGCCGATCCGGCGCACGTCGTGGGCCGAGCGCACGAAGCTCAACGCCACCATGTCCACGCCCTCCTCGACGAAGGCGTCGAGCATCCGGAGGTCCTCCGGCGTGGGTGAGGCGATGCGGAGCCGGTCCGACGGGATGTGCAGTCCCGGGCGGCCCTGCACCGGGCCGCCGTGGTCCACCAGCGCCTTGGCCGAGTCACCGTCGACCGACTCCACCCGCAGGGTGACACTGCCGTCGCCCACCGCGAGGCGGTCGCCGGGGTGGATGTCCCCGAGGAGCTCGGCGTAGTCCACCCCGAGCACGCCGGGGTCGGAGGAGGCCCGCCCCGGCACCAGGGTGACGCGGTCGCCCGTGGCGAGGGAGGTGGGCGAGTCGCCGAAGGAACCGAGGCGCACCTTGGGCCCGGGGAGGTCGACCAGGATGCCGAGCTGGCGGCCGTGCTCGTCGGCGACGCCCCGGATCGTCCGGTACCGAACGAGGGCGTCGTCGAGCGACCCGTGGGCGAGGCCGATGCGGGCGACGTCCATCCCGGCGTCGAGGAGACGGCGGATCACCTCGGGCGAGTCGGACGCGGGACCGATCGTGGCGACGATCTTGGTGCGACGGGGCATGTCCCCACGCTACGCCCCGTCCCCACCGTTCCCCCGGACACACCCCCCTCTCCGGCAATAGGGGTCCTCAGGGCGCTCTCGTCGCCCCTGAGGTCCGAAGTCCCGGGGGAACGAGCTCGTCGCCGGAGCTGCCCTCAGCTACGCGGCACCTTGCTCCACGGCAGCTCCTTGTCCACACGGACGTCGCCGGGGAGGCCGAGCACCCGCTCACCGAGGATGTTGCGCAGCACCTCCGAGGTGCCGCCCTCGATCGAGTTCGCTCGGGCCCGCAGGAAGTTCTTGTTGATGTCGTCGGTGAAGAGCGCGTGGCGGGGCCGCACCAGGTCGTAGGAGCCGTAGAGCATGCCCTCGGGCCCGAGGACGTCCATGGCCAGCGAGTAGATCGCCTTGTTGAGCTCGGCCATGGCCAGCTTGGCCACGGACCCCTCGGGGCCGGGAGTGCCGGCCTTGCGATTGGCGGCCGCGCGCAGGTTGGTCAGCCGGTTGACCTCCGCCTGGATCCAGAGGCGGGTGACCTGGTCGCGCAGCACCTCGTCGTCGAGGGCCTGCTTCTTCCACAGGTCGACGAGCTGGCCGATGGGGCCGGAACCGCGGGGAGGGGTCCCGCCGCCGATCGACACCCGCTCGTTCATGAGCGTGGTGATCGACACGCCCCAGCCCATGCCCTCCTCGTCGACCCTCATCGAGTCGGGGACGCGCACGTCGGTGAAGTAGACCTCGTTGAACTCGGCCTCCCCGGTCATCTGGCGCAGCGGCCGCACCTCGACGCCCGGCGCCTCCATGTCGACGATGAAGGCGGTGATCCCCCGGTGCTTCGGAACGTCGGGGTTCGTGCGGGCGATCAGCAGCCCGTACCTCGAGATGTGGGCCAGTGTGGTCCACACCTTCTGGCCGTTGACGATCCACTCGTCACCGTCGCGCTCGGCCTTCATCGCGAGGGAGGCGACATCGGAGCCGGCGCCCGGCTCGCTGAAGAGCTGGCACCAGATGTGCTCGTTGGAGAACAGCGGCCGCAGCAGCGCCTGCTGCTCATCGGTGCCGTGCGTCTGCACCGCCGGGCCGCACATGCCGTAACCGATCGGGTTCTTCGCGCCCCCGATCGGCCCGCCGGCCCGGCCGATCCGCTCGACCACGACCTTCTGCAGCTTGGGCGACAGTCCCAGCCCTCCACGACCCTCCGGGAAGTGGACCCATGCGAGGCCCAGGTCGTACTGCGCCTCGAGGAACTCCCGCTCGGGGGTGGTGGCCGGGTCGTGCCCGGAGAGGAGCCGGTCGACGAGTTCGACGACCCGCTGCTCGTCGGGATCCCCGTCCCTCGCCTCGTTGGCGGCATCGGCGGTGAGCGACATGTCCTGACCCCCTCGTGGGCTACCCGGCCACTTGACCGTGCGGTCAAGTTAGTCGCAGGTCCGCCGGTACCGCAGGCCGGTGGCGGCGTCAGCCCTCCGGGTCCTGCTCGTCGGGACCGGTGTCCAGACCCGACTCGGCGAGCCGCTCCAACAGCTGGTCGCGGATCGACACGCCCGGCTCACGGGCCTTGTCCCCGGTGATGCGCCACCCCAGCCGCGACGAGTAGAGCAGGGGTGGCTCCTTGAGGCGCCCCTCTCCCACCGCCGTCACGCGGGCGAAGAACAGGTGGTGGTCGATCGGCGTGCCGTCCTCCCAGGCCTCCTTCAACTCGAAGGTCTCGCACTGCAGCCAGCTGATCGCGCCCGGCACCACGGGCAGGCCGTCGTCGTTCAGTTCGAGGAACTCCTCCGCGAGGTACCGGAACTTGCGTCCCGGGTAGGAGAAGTACTGGCCCTCGGCCACCTGGTCCCCCGCCAGCACCGAGACGCTGAACCGGCCCGACGCCCGCATCAACGGGTAGGTGTCGTGTTTCGGCGACACCGACGCCATCACGATCGGCTCCTCGAAGCTGACCTGGCAGACCCAGTGCGAGCAGTAGGCGCGCACCACACCGTCGTGCGCCGCGCCCACCACCTGGACACCCTTCATCATCTGGCCGAGTGAACGCTTGATGTCACGGTCGATCACGGCCGGGAGGATACGGCCGGTGACCTAGTTGAGCCGGGCGCGCAACCGGGCGGCCTGCACGCGATGGTCGCCCGCCCGCTCCGGATCCATTCGGGCGAGGTCGTCGTGGACCGCGGCGGCCTCCGTGAAGCGTCCCTCCGCCCCGAGCACCCCCGCGAGGCGTCGCCGCTCCGGCACACCGGATCCCGGCAGGGCCACCTGCAGGCGCAGGGCGGTGGCGAGGCCGGCCCGGTCCCCGGCCCGGGTGCGGGCCGCGACCAGGTTGTTGAGCACCCGCACCACGATCGATGACGGCGGCGTGGGCGTCAGGTAGCCGGGGTCGAAGGCCGCACCGGGCCCGTGGACCGCGTGGAACAGGTCACGGCAGCCCGGGGCGTCGAGCTCGCGACCGCCACCGAACGGGTCGAAGAACGCGGCCCGGTGGGCGTCACGGACGAGGAAGTGGCCGGGCATGCCCACCCCCACCAACTCGACACCGCGGCGCCGGCCCGTCTCCATCGCGAGGACCGACAGGGTGATGGGGATCCCCCGTCGTCGACGGAGCACCTCGTCGAGCAGGCTGTTGCGGGCGTCGTAGTAGTCCACCGTGTCGCCGACGAACCCCCCGGGACCGAACAGTCCGGCGCACAGACCGGCGGCCGAACGGTCCGTGTCGCCGAGCGAGGCCGCGAGGCCGTCGAGTTCCCGGACCAGAGCGTCGGGATCAACCTCCGGGCGGTCCGCCGCGGCCACCACTGCGAGCGTCAGGTCCAGCGGCACGTCGCCCGGTCCGCCGCCGGCGCCCACCGGAGCCATCAGGTCGGCGAAGCGGGCGAACGGGTCCACCGGGGCAACCTAGGCGGTAGGTTCGCCGCCGTCCCCACCCGCGATCCATGGAGGACGACCGTGTCGGACGAGCTGTTCTACCCCGGGGCCCACGTGGCCGACCGCGGCGACGTCGTCGCCTACGTGATGGCGTCCACCGGGGAGACGGTCACCTACCGGGAACTGCACGAGCGGGCCAACCGGATCGCCCACCTCTTCCGGTCCCTCGGCCTCCGCCCCGGCGACCACGTCGCGTTCTGCCTCGAGAACCACCCGTGGTTCCTCTCGATCGTCTGGGGCGCCCACTACGCAGGCCTCTACTACACGGCGATCTCCAGCCGCCTCACCGCGGACGAGGCCGGATACATCGTCGACGACTGCGGGGCGCGCGTCCTCATCACCTCCGCCTACAAGGCGGACCTCGCCGCTGCCCTGGCCCCGTCGACGCCGGGCGTCGAGCACCGCTTCATGCTCGACGACACGGTCGATGGCTACGAGCCGTTCCTCGAGGCGGTGGCCGCCCAGCCCCGGGACGACCTGCCGGACGCCGTCGAGGGCATGGACATGCTCTACAGCTCAGGAACCACCGGGCGACCCAAGGGCGTGAAGGTGGCCCTCCGGGGCGTGCCGCTCGGCGTGCCCGACACACTCTTCCTGCTCGTCGCAGGCCTCTTCGGCGCGTCGACCGACACCGTGTACCTGTCGCCGGCACCCCTGTACCACGCCGCCCCGCTGCGCTTCTGCCTCCAGGTCCAGCGCGCCGGGGGCACGGTGGTGGTCATGGAGCACTTCGACGCCGAGGAGGCCCTCCGGCTGATCGGTGAGCACGGCGTGACGTTCGGGCAGTTCGTGCCCACCATGTTCGTTCGGATGCTGAAACTGCCGGAGGAGGTCCGGGGCCGCTACGACGTGTCGTCGGTCAGGGTGGCGGTGCACGCAGCGGCGCCCTGCCCGGTCACCGTGAAACGCCAGATGATCGAGTGGTGGGGACCGGTCCTGCACGAGTACTACGCCGGCACCGAGGGCAACGGCTTCTGCTACACGAACTCCGAGGACTGGCTCGCCCACCCCGGCACGGTCGGCACGCCGCTCGTGGGGGTCCTCCACATCATCGGCGAGGACGGCGAGGAGCAGCCGATCGGTGCGCCCGGGACGGTGTACTTCGAGTCGGAGGCCGAGTTCGCCTACCACAACGATCCCGAGAAGACCGCCGGCGCCTACCTGAAGAAGGGCTGGTCCACGCTCGGGGACGTCGGCTACGTGGACGAGGACGGGTTCCTCTACCTCACCGACCGCGCGGCGTACATGATCATCACCGGCGGGGTGAACGTGTACCCGCAGGAGGCGGAGAACGTCCTGACCATGCACCCGGCGGTGGCCGACGTCGCCGTCTTCGGCGTGCCCGACGACGACCTCGGCGAGCAGGTGAAGGCAGTGGTCCAGCCCGTGGAGATGCCGGCCGACGACGCCGCCACCGCGGCGCTCGCCACCGAACTCATCTCGTACTGCCGTGAGCACCTCGCCGACGTGAAGTGCCCCCGCTCGGTGGACTTCCGGGAGGAACTCCCCCGCCACCCGACCGGGAAGCTCTACAAGCGCCTGCTCAAGGACGAGTACTGGGCGGCCGCCGGCCGCTCGACGCTCACCGACTGACGGCACGACGGACCGAGGGCCGCACCCCGCCCCGGCGCGGCCCGAGCCGGTCAGCCGTCGCCGGGACCCCCGCCGTGGAACGCGGGATCCGGCCCGAGCCGGTCCGCCCAACCCGGATCGAAGGGCTCGACCGACGGGGTCAGCCAGAACTGGACGATGTCGCGGTAGGTGCCCGGCGCGCAGACACCGGCGCGGTGCAGGACCCGCTGGGCATCGACCAGGACCCCTGTACCGGCCGGGCCCTCGTGCACGACCGCACGGCGGTCGATGATCCGGCGGGCAGGGCCGCGGATCTGCTCCTTGTCGAGGTAGCCGCTGACCAGGACCCGGCGGGTCGTCCGGCGGTCGACGGTCTCCAACGCACCGCTGCGCCGTGTCGTGGGCCGCAGGTAGACGAAGAAGCGGAGGTCGTTGGCGTCGTTGGGGTCGAGGTGCCACAGGTTGGCGTAGAGGCTGTCATCGTCGCGGCACTGCGTCGGGGGCAGGTTCCGGTAGACGCGGACGCTGCGCACCCGGAAACCGCAGTCCAACGCCGCCTCGGCACTGCGCACGACGCCGGGGTCGAGCAGGTCGCACACCGAGGGCTCGGCCAGGTGGGCGTCGACGACGTAGCGGTGGAGCCACGGTTCCTCCGGTGGTCCGAGGTCGCGACACCCCTCACCGGACGTCAGGCGACCGGCCACCCGCTGCTGCACGGCCGTTGCGGCGCCGGGACCCTCGGGCGGGTCCACGCGGAGCACCCCGGTCCGCCGGAACTCCGCCACCGCCTCCGCCGGGGCGGAGGCCGAGTGCCGAGCGGGACCGCGGAGGCGGGCCCGACGGCGGCTCACCGAGCCGCGAACGGTCCGGACCACGCCGGCGTCATTGCCGATCACCCCTCGCTCGAGGGCTCTCATCGACCAGCTGAGGCGTCCCACCATCCCTCCCTCGGACACGTTCCGACCACGCCCGGGCCGCCCGGCGGCACCCCCGGGCGGCGATGCCACGGTGTCAGGCCACGCGTCGCCGCACAAGGGACGGGTCGGCCTAGCCTCCCTCCGTGGTCGACCACCCGTTCCTCGCCGGCCCGTTCCCACTGGCCTTCGCCCACCGTGGCGGCACCGAGTCGGCCCCCGAGAACACCCTCCGGGCCTTCGAGGCCGCGGTCGGCCTCGGCTACCGGCACCTCGAGACCGACGTGCACCTCACCGCCGACGGGGTGCTCGTGGCGTTCCACGACCCGGCGCTCGACCGGGTGACCGACCGCTCGGGCCTCATCGCCGAGCTCACCTTCGCCGAGGTGCGTGCCGCGAGGATCGGCGGCACCGAGCCCGTGCCCACCTTCGCCGAACTCCTCACCACGTTCCCGGACGCCCGGTTCAACATCGATCCGAAGGCCGACGCCTCCGTCGTGGCCCTCGCCGCGGCCCTCCGACGCCACGACGCCGTCGACCGGGTCTGCATCGGCGCCTTCTCCGACGACCGGCTCCGACGCCTCCGCGACCTGTTCGGCCGGGCCCTGTGCACCTCGGCCGGCCCGCGGGAGACGGCGGCCCTCGTCGCGGCGGCGCGCGTGCCGCAGGTGGCCCGCCTCGCCCGTCGACCCGCCTACGACTGCCTCCAGGTGCCGGTGCGCCACACCGTGCGCGGCCGCACCATCGAGGTCGTCACCCCCGCCTTCGTCCGCCTGGCCCACGAGCGCGGGGTGCAGGTCCACGTGTGGACCATCGACGACCCCGCCGAGATGCACCGGCTGCTCGACCTCGGGGTGGACGGGCTCATGACCGACCGTCCGTCGGTGCTGCGCGAGGTCCTCCTGGAACGCGGGGCCTGGCCCGCCGACCGCGCTGGGCCGGATTCGCCCGGGCGGGCCTGATCCAGCACCGGCCTGCGCGTTGACACCGCGCGCGGCGGAAGTAGAGTGCCCCCACCTCGACTGTGAAGGCCGTCACGCGGGCACGGTCGAGGACGACTCGACGACCGAACCCCAGGGGGACAAGTGGACCGACCTCGCACCTCGACGAAGCGCTGGGGCGTGGCCGCAGCGGCGCTCGTCCTCACCGTGTCGCTGTTCGCCGCCGCGTGCGGCGGGGGTGACTCGGACAGCAGCAACGACAGCGGCGGGAGCTCGGGCGACGCCACCCCGGTCGCCGGCGGCAAGGTCACCTACGGCCTCGAGGCCGAGAACACCGGCGGCTGGTGCCTGCCCGAGGGCCAGCTGGCGATCGCGGGCATCCAGGTGGCCCGTGCCATCTACGACACCCTGACGATCCCGGACGAGAACGCCAATTACGTGCCGTTCCTCGCCGAGGCGGTCACGCCGAACCCCACGTTCGACTCGTGGACGATCAAGATCCGTCCGGGCATCAAGTTCTCCGACGGCAGCGACCTGAACGCCCAGGTGGTGGCCAACAACCTCGATGCCTACCGGGGCAAGTACCCGGCCCGGAAGCCGCTGCTGTTCATCTTCGTGTTCTCGAACATCAACACGGTCACCGTCACCGACCCGATGACCGTCACCGTCACCACGAAGACGCCGTGGCCGTCGTTCCCCGCCTACCTGTTCGCCAGCGGGCGCGTCGGCATCATGGGCCAGGCACAGCTCGACGACCCGGCCACCTGCGACACGAACCTCATCGGTACCGGTCCCTTCGTCAAGAAGGAGTGGAAGGTCAACGAAAAGTTCGTGGCCACCAAGAACCCGAACTACTGGTACAAGGACCCGTCCTCGGGCGCCCAGTTGCCGTACCTCGACGAGATCGAGTTCCGGCCGATCCCGGACGGTGACGCACGGGTCAACGCCCTCCTCTCGGGTGAGCTCAACGCCATGCACACCTCCGGCGCCGAGCAGATCGACGCCCTGCGCTCCGACCGCGACGACGGCAAGGTGAGCCTCGTCGAGTCCGACCAGTACGCCGAGGTGGCCTACGGCATGCTCAACACCTCGAAGCCGCCGTTCGACAACATCAACGCCCGCAAGGCCGCCGCCTACGCCCTGGACCGTGACACCTTCAACCAGGTGCGCAACCTCGGCCTCTTCACGATGGCGTCCGGGCCGTTCGCCGAGGGCGAGATCGGCTACCTCGAGGACGCCGGCTTCCCCGAGTTCGACCTGGACGAGGCGAAGAAGTACGTCGAGAAGTACCAGCAGGAGACGGGCCAGCCCCTCGAGTTCACCCTCGTGTCCACACCGGACCCGGGCACCGTGAAGTCGGCCCAGTTCATCCAGGAGCAGGCCCAGAAGGCCGGCGCCAAGGTGAACCTCCGGCAGGTGGAGCAGGCGGCCCTGATCAACACGGCCCTCGGCAACGACTGGCAGGCGCTGTCCTGGCGGAACCATCCCGGCGGCAACCCCGACAACCAGTACGTCTGGTGGTACACGGGCTCGCCGGTGAACTTCGGCAAGTTCTCCGACCCGCAGATCGACCAGCTGCTGGACCAGGGCCGCGCCGAGCCCGACAAGGAGAAGGCCGCCACCATCTACCAGAACATCAACAAGCGCTTCGGCGAGCAGGTGTACAACATCTGGCTCAACTGGACCCAGTGGGACATCGCCGGGGCGCCCCAGCTCAACGGTGTGTACGGACCGAACAACCCCGACGGGAGCGCTCCGTTCCCCGGTCTGGCGACCGGCCACCCGGTGTCCGGGCTCTACCTGGGCAAGTGACGCACGGGTCCCCGGCCCTCGGGCCGGGGACCCGACTCACCCATGGGATTCGTCAAGAAGCTGGCCCAACTGATCGTCACCGTCATCATGGTGACGCTGTTCGCCTCGCTGCTCCTCGAGCTGCTGCCCGGGGACCCGGTGGAGGTGCTGGTGCCGTTCGGCAGCGATGAGCAGCGCGCCACCGTGCGCGAGGACGTCGGCCTCGACCAGCCGTTCATCGTCCGCTACGGCGAGTGGCTCGGGAACTTCGTCACCGGCGACCTCGGCAACTACTACACGGTCAGCTCCAAGCGTCCGGTCGCCGACCGGGTGGCCGACGCCCTGCCGATCTCCCTGCTGCTGATGTTCTACGCGCAGGTGCTGGCGCTGCTCATCGCCATCCCCATGGGCGTCCTCACCGCGTACCGGAACGGCACCTGGTTCGACCGATTGTCGAACACCTCCGCGTTCGCCATGTTGGCGATCCCCACCTTCGCGCTGGGGTTCGTGCTCCAGTACTACCTCGGCGTGCAACTCGGATGGTTCAAGTCGAGCGGCTACATACCGCTCGCCGAGGACCCGGTCGGGCACTTCCAGTCGATGGTGCTGCCGGTGATCACCCTCGCGGTGGGCCAGGTGGCGGTGTACATGCGCCTGCTGCGCAGCGACATGATCGCCACCCTCCAGCAGGACTTCATCACGATGGCCAAGGCGAAGGGCATCAAGAACAAGCGGATCCTGTTCCGCCACGCCCTCCGGCCCTCCTCGCTCACCCTGCTCACCGTCGCCGGCCTGAACGTCGGCACGCTCATCGGCGGCGCGCTCATCATCGAGGTGGTGTTCGCCATCCCCGGGATGGGCTTCCTGCTCGCCGAGGCGATCGCCACCCGCCAGATCGTCGCCTTCCAGTCGATGGTGGCGATCATCGCCATCCTCTACGTCCTGGTGAACTTCGCGGTGGACCTGCTGTACACCGTCCTCGACCCACGGATCCGCCATGCCGGAAAGTGACTACCCGCAGGGCCGCGACACCCGGGTGACGCGGCTCGACCCCTCCGCCGAGGTCATCGCCCTCGCAGTGGAATCGGACCAGCTCGAGCCGCTCGACCCCAACCGCAAGCGCCGCAAGGGGCTCGGGTTCGCGGCCTGGCTGGCGATCATCTGGATCGTCGGCCTGCTCGCACTGGCGATCCTCGCCCCGGTGCTCGGGATCCCCGACCCCAACAAGAGCTTCCCCGAGATCGCCCGCAAGGGCCCCGTGGCCGGGCACCTCCTCGGTGGCGACGCCAACGGGCGGGACCTGCTGGCCCGGATCATCTACGGCACCCGGGCGTCCTTCGCCGTCGGGTTCGGCGCGGTCGCCTTCGGCCTCCTGATCGGGGGCTTCCTCGGCCTCGTCACCGGCTTCTTCCGCGGCGTGACCGACTCGATCATCACCCCGGCGATGACCATCCTCCTGGCCATCCCCCAGTTCGTCCTCGCCCTCTCGCTGGTGACGGTCCTCGCCGCCGGCGACGACGTCTCGAGCACACGCCGCCTCGGGGTGGTGGTGCTCGGCCTCGGGATCGTGTCCATCCCCATCCTCGGACGCATCACGCGGGCGAACACGCTCACGTGGTCCGAGCGTGAGTTCGTCCTCGCAGCACGGGCGATGGGCGCGAAGAGCTGGCGGATCATGTTCCGCGACGTGCTCCCGAACGTGCTGCCGGCGATGTTGTCCATCGCGCTCCTCGGCGTGGGCATCGCCATCGTGGCCGAGGGGGGCCTCAGCCTGTTCGGCGTCGGCGTGCAGCTCCCCACACCGTCGTGGGGCAACATCATCGCCGAGAACCGCGACCAGCTGCGTCGCTCGCCCCAGATCGTGATGTTCACGGTGGTGGTGCTCTTCCTGACGGTCCTGGCGCTCAACTACCTCGCCGACGTGGTGAGCAAGCGCTTCGAGGTGCGGGAGAGCGTGCTGTGAGCCAGGAGGTGCTCGGCGGTCCCGCACCGGCCGGCCTCCCGGGATCGGGGCCGCTGCTCGAGGTGGTCGACGTGCGCACGCACTTCCGGTCGCCCCGCGGCCTCGTCCGGGCCGTCGACGGCGTGTCGTTCACCCTGGAGCGGGGCCGCACCCTCGGCATCGTGGGCGAGTCGGGCTCCGGCAAGAGCGTGCTGAGCCGTTCGATCATGGGTCTGCTGGCGCGCAATGCCGAACGGTCGGGCACCGTGAACTTCGAGGGGCGCGACATCTCGGGGCTGTCGGCCGACGGCTACCGGGAACTCTGGGGCACCGAGATGGCGATGGTGTTCCAGGACCCGATGACCGCGCTCAACCCGGTCATGCGCGTGGGACACCAGATCACGGAGTCCCTGCGGTTCCACCTCGGCATGGACAAGTCCGAGGCGAAGGAGACCGCGATCGCCCTGCTGCGCGCGGTGAAGATCCCCGAACCGGAGAAGCGCTTCCGCGCCTACCCCCACGAGATGTCCGGCGGCATGCGCCAGCGGGTGGTGATCGCGGTGGCGCTCGCCTGCGGCCCCAAGCTCCTCTTCGCCGACGAGCCCACCACCGCCCTCGACGTGACGGTGCAGGCCCAGATCCTCGACCTGCTCGCCGACCAGCAGCGCGAGCGCTTCATGGCCATGATCCTCGTCACCCACGACCTCGGGGTGGTGGCCGGCCGCGCCCACGACATCGCCGTGATGTACGCCGGGCGCATCGTCGAGAAGGCCCCCACGTCGGTGCTGTTCGCCGAGATGCGGATGCCCTACACCGAGGCCCTCCTGTCGGCCATCCCGAAGCTGGGGGACGCGTCGCACACCCGGCTCACCGCCATCGGCGGCCGGCCGCCGGACCTCGTGAACCCGCCGAAGGGCTGCCCCTTCAGCCCGCGTTGCCCCTACGCCAGGGAGCGCTGCCACGAGGAGCAACCCACCCTCACCGAGAGCGCCACCACGCCCGGCCACTACTTCGCCTGCTTCTACCCCGTGGGCTCGCCCGAGACCCAGGAGATCAAGGAGCGCCTCGCGGTGCAGCGCATCATGGCCACGGCACCCGTACCGCCGGCAGCTCCGGCTGCGCCGTCGGCCCCGGGCCCGGCCGACACACTGCCGCCGCCGTTCCCCACGCCACCGCCCACACCACCGCCCACACCGCCGGCACCTCCCGCCCCGCCCGGGGGGAACTCCTGATGGCCGGCAGCGGCAGCGCCCATCTGCGCAGCCCCGAGGCGGCGCTCCTGCGCGTCGAGAACCTCGTGGTGGACTTCCCCGCCGGGCGCAACCGGAAGGTGTCGGCGGTGGCCAACGTCAGCTTCGACGTCGCGGAGGGCGAGACCCTCGGCCTCGTCGGCGAGTCCGGCTGCGGCAAGTCCACGACCGGCAAGGCGATCATGCAGTTGCCGCCGCCCACGCGGGGATCGGTCCGCCTCGGGGGGGTGGAGCTCACCGGGCTCTCCGGCGAGAAGCTGCGGGCCGCCCGGCCCGGGTTCCAGATGATCTTCCAGGACCCGATCTCGTCGCTGAACCCCCGGCGGACGGTCGCCGACATCGTCGAGGAACCGCTCACGATCTGGAAGCTCGGCACGCCGGCCGAGCGCCGCCAGAAGGTCGAGGACGTCCTCGCCTCCGTCGGGGTGGACCCGCAGGCCGCGGCGGAGCGCAAGCCGCACGAGTTCTCGGGCGGACAGTGCCAGCGCATCTCGATCGCCCGGGCGGTCATCACCGAGCCGAAGCTCATCATCTGCGACGAGCCGGTGTCCGCGCTCGACGTGTCGGTGCAGGCCCAGATCCTCAACCTGCTGGAGGACATGAAGGCCCGCTACGGCCTGACCCTCGTGTTCGTCGCCCACGACCTCGCCGTGGTCAAGAACGTCAGCGACAAGGTGGCGGTCATGTACCTGGGCAAGATGTGCGAGATCGGGCCGCCCGACGCGCTCTACGCCCGGCCCGCCCATCCGTACACCGCAGCGTTGCTCGCCGCCATCCCCGTGCCGGACCCGGCCGTCGACCCGACGGCCAACGCCCACCTCGGCGGTGAGCTCCCCTCGCCCATCGACCCGCCGTCGGGCTGCCGCTTCCGCACGCGGTGCGAGCGGGCCCAGGACCTGTGCGCGCAGGCCGAGCCGCAGATGCAGAAGGTGGGCGAGGGCCACTACGTGGCATGCCACTTCCCGCTCGAGACCCCGGTCGCCGAACCGGGCGTGCACTGAGCGGTCAGGCCAGCGCCACGCCGTTCGGGAACACCGAACCGAACCACAGCATCACGGCCGCCGACCCGGCCAACACCACGAACGCCACGCGACGACGCTCCGCGAGCCGCAGACCGGCCCAGGCGAACACCGGCAGCACCCCGAGCAGGTACCGACTGGTGGACGTGAAGTTGTAGGCGAGGAACCACACCATCACCACGTGGCCCACCACGAGCAGCGCGTAGGCGTCACCGAAGCGCCGGCGCACCGCCGGCGTGCTCCACGCGCAGAGGCCGATGAACGTGAGGTTCGTGACCGTCTCCACCAGGTAGCCGGGTGAGGCCCACAGGTCCCCGGCCCGCTGCACCAGACCCCAGTGCGCCCAGGTGGCGGGGTGCCACCGCGGGCCGCTGGGGATGAGCGCCGACTGCTCGCGGAAGAACACCAACGGGCTCCCGTGCACCCGCCACGTGTAGAGCAGGAAGGCGACCGCACCGGCAGCACCGAGGAGCGGCACGAACTGCCGCACGGCGAGTCGGGCGCCGTCCCAGTTCGGACGCAGCCGATCCGCCACCGGGGTGAGCACCCCGTCCTGCTCCCAGATCCGGACCACCAGCACCACCGCGAAGAGCACCGCCGTGAGCCGGGTGATCGACGCCACGACGAGGAGGGCGGCCGCGAGGCCCGGACGGCGCCGCTCCACGGCGACACACGCCCCGAAGACCGCGGGGAGGTAGATCGCCTCGCTCTGCGGGTTGTCGAGCAACACGAAGGCCGCCGGCGAGGCGAGCAGCGCCAGCACCGCCCACCGGCGGGCCGTGTCGGGCATCCCCCGGGTCCCGCACCACCACCAGACGGTCAGCGCCGTGAGCGCACCGCCGAGGGCGGCGAGCAGGACGGCGGCACCCGCCACGTCGAGGCCCGGGACCACCTCCGAGGTGCCACGGATGGCCATCGCGAACCCCGGGAAGGTGGCCAGGCGCCACGTGCCCTGCGGGTAGCCGACGGTCGCCGTGACGAGGTAGTCGCCGGCCGCCCCGCGAACCGCCTCCACGAATCCCGGCCAGCCCCGCGGGTGTCGGGCCACGGCGAGTGCTCCGAGCAGGGTCGCCGCGGCCAGGTACAGGCCCACCGGCTCCCACCAGCCCCCCGCCCACCGGGACGACCCCCCGGCCGGGGACCCGGCCTCGCCCGTGTCGCCCCGGTCCGCCACCGGACCGCTCCTCACGCCCGGCCCGCCCCGGGCTTCCTGGTGTCCATCTCCCGCCAGCACCACCAGGCCACCACCGAACGGTACGGCGCCCACGGTTCACCGAGTCGCCCGAGCTCCCGGGGCGCCGGCGGCTGCTGCAGGCCGAAGGCGCGGGCGTACCCCGCACGCACCCCGAGGTCGCCGGTGGGCCAGACGTCGGGCCGCCGCAGCTCGAACAGCAGGAACATCTGGGCCGTCCACGGGCCGATCCCCCGCACCACGGTGAGGTGCTCCACCACCTCGTGGTCGGGCCAGCGGTGGATGCGGGCCCAGTCGATGGTCCCGTCGAGCGACCGTTCCGCCAGCTCCACGAGCGACGTGGCCTTCGCGGCCGACAGCCCCGCGGAGCGGAGCCGCTCGGGTCCCGCCTCGAGTACGACCGGCGGGGTGAAGGGTTCACCCACCGTGGCCTCCACACGCGCCCAGATCGCCGCCGCCGCGCGCCCCGCGAGCTGCTGGTGGGCGATCGACGACGCGAGCGCACGGAACCGGCCTTCCGGCGGCGCCCCCGCCCGGAGCGACGGCGGCCCGTGGTCGCGGCGGAGCCGGGCGAGGACCGGGTCACGCCCCGCGAGCT
>CAIPVR010000069.1 GCA_903868545.1 uncultured Actinomycetes bacterium | reverse complement strand
CGTGCTCGCCGGCGCGCTGGCCCACCTGGGCCGGCCCGACCTGACCCTCGTGGTGGCCGGCCCTGCGGGTTGGGGCGGAGGCGCTGCCGACGCCCTCGCCGGGGTGCCCGGTCCGGTGCGGCGCCTCGGCTTCGTGGCGCCGGCCGACCTGCCCGCCCTGCAGGCCGCCGCGGCGGTGTGCTGCGTGCCGTCCCGCGCCGAGGGGTTCGGCCTGCCGGTGCTGGAGGCCCTGGCGGCCGGGGCCGTGGTGGTGACGTCGCTCGACACGGCGTGCGCAGAGGTGGCCGGTCCTGCCGCTGAACTGGCCGCTGTCGGCGACGCCCGGGCGCTCGCGTCGGCCCTCGCCCGCGTGCTCGACGACCCCGTCCGTGCGGCGGAACTCCGCGCCGCCGGACCGGTCCGGGCCGCGTCGTTCCGCTGGGACGACACCGTTGCGGCGACCGAGGCGGTGTACGCCTCGGTCCTGGGGGAGCGATGAGCATCCCGCCACCGGCCGTCCCGCCGGCGACCGGCCCCGCCACCGGAACCCGACCCACGACCGTGCTCGTCAACCTGCTCTGGTTGGTGCCCGGGGTGGTGGGGGGCAGCGAGGAGTCGACCACCGACGCGCTGCGTGCGGTCGCGGAGCTGGCACCCGACGACCTCGAGGTCCGGCTCGCCGTGCTGCGGCCCTTCCTGCACGCGCACCCGGACCTCGCGGATGCCTTCGCCTGTGAGGTGCTCGATCTCGACGGACGGTCGAAACCCCGCCGCGTGCTCGCCGAGCAGTCGTGGCTGCCCCGGGTGACCCGGCGCACCGGTGCCTCGGTGGTCCACCACGCGGGTGGGGTGGTGCCGGTGCGTCACCCGGGCAGGGTGGTCCTGACCGTGCACGACCTCCAGCCGCTCGACCTGCCGCGGAACTTCCGGCCGACCAAGCGCGCCTACATCCGGGCGATGGCCGGGCGTTCGGCGCGCGCCGCCGAGGTGGTCGTGGTGCCCAGCCGGTTCACCCGGGATCGGGTCGTGGCGCTGCTCGGCGTCCCGCCCGGCAGGGTGGAGGTGGTGCCATGGTCGGTGCGGGCCACCGCGGCGCCGTCCGCGCCGACCATGGACCCGCCCGCCGGAGCGACGGCGGGCGGCGAGTTCCCGCTCCCGCCCGTGCTGGGTTCCGACCCCTTCCTCCTGTACCCGGCGATCACCTACCCGCACAAGAACCACCTGACGCTGCTCGACGCCTTCGCTCGGGTGGCGGCGGTGGAGCCGGACCTCCACCTGGTCCTCACCGGTGGCGCCTCGGCGGGGGAGGGCGAGGTGGAGGAGCGGCTCCACCGACCCGACCTCGCGGGCCGTGTGCTGCGTACCGGGAGGGTGCCGGCGCCGCAACTCGACGCCCTGTTCCGTCATGCGGTCGGCGTGGTGGTGCCGTCGAGGTACGAGGGGTTCGGGCTGCCGGTGCTGGAGGCGATGGCCCGCGGCGTGCCGGTCCTCGCCGCCGATGCCGGGAGCCTCCCGGAGGTCGCCGCTCCCGAGGACCTCGTCCCGGCGACCGACGCGGTCGCGTGGGCGGACCGGATGGCCGAGCTCGTGCGGGAGGACCCGGCCGCCCGTGCCCGTCGCATCGCCCGGAACCGTGCGCTCGCCGCGTCGTTCACGCCCCGGCGGACCGCGGCGGGTCTGCTCAACGCCTACCGTCGCGCGGCGGGCGCCGGCGCGGGGCCCGCCGGCCCGCCACCCCCCACGGAGCCATGAACCTCCTCATCCTCTGTCCCCACTTCGCACCCGATGTCGCCCCCACCGGCGAGGTGATGACCGCCATCGCCCGGGCGCTCGCCGAACGCGGCCACCGGCTCCACGTGGTGACCTCGCTGCCGTGGTACCGCCACCACCGCGTGGAGGAGGGCTGGACCGGCCGTCCGTGGCGTACCGAGACCACCCCCTGGGGCGCGATCACCCGCCTGCACCCGTTCCCGACCGACAAGACCAACATCCCCGCCCGGGCCGTGGCGTTCGCCGGCTTCACGGGCATGGCCGCGGTGGCGGGCGCGGCGACCCGCATCCGTCCCGACGCCGTGATGGTCATGTCGCCGCCGCTCCCGCTCGGGATGGCGGGCTGGCTCGCCGCCCTGCCCCGGCGGACCCCGTTCGTCTTCAACGTCCAGGACGTCTTCCCCGACGTCGCCGTGGAGCTCGGAGCGATCACCGACCCGCGCGTGATCGCGGCCGCCTCCGCGCTCGAGCGGTTCCTGTACCGGCGGGCCGACGCCGTGACCGTCCTGAGCGACGACCTGCGCGACAACGTCGCGGCCAAGGTGGGCCGGGTGCGTCCCGAGCGTGTCCGGGTGATCCCGAACTTCGTGGACACGCGCCGGATCCGTCCGAGCGACCCCGACAACGCCTACCGCGCCGAGTTCGATCTGCGGGGTCGCACGGTGGTGATGTACGCGGGCAACGTGGGGCTGTCGCAGTCGCTGGATCTCGTGGTGGAGGCGGCGCGGCGGCATCGTGACCGCGACGACGTGGTGTTCGTGGTGAACGGTGGCGGGTCCGGCCGCCGGGAACTGATCGCCGCGGCCGATGGGCTCCCCAACCTCCGGTTCGTGGACATGCAGCCCCGTGAGCGCCTGCCGGAGGTGCTGGCCGCGGCCGACATCCACCTGGTGCCGCTCCGTCGCGGCCTCGCCCGCTCGAGCGTGCCCTCGAAGCTGTACTCGATTCTCGCCGCGGGCCGGCCCGTGCTCGCCAGCGTCGACACCGGGACGGAGGTGGCGCTGACCGTCGAGCGGGCCGGGGCCGGCGTGTCGGTGCCGCCGGAGGACCCCGATGCGTTCTGCCGCGCCCTCGACGACCTCCTCGCCGATCCGGAGCTCCGGGGCCGGATGGGCCGCTCCGCCCGGGGGTTCGTCGAGGACTGGGTCTCGCCGGAGGCGGTGGCCGCCGCCTACGAGGCCCTGTTCGAGGAGGTCCGGCTCGAGCGGTGGCGGCGGCGGGGCTGAGTCGCCGCACCGCCGAAGCCCGGGGGTCCGGGTGGCCCGTCCCGCAGGGCCCGCGGAGGCCCGGCGGCGGCTGGTTCGGCACGGGTGCACCGAGGCACTACCGTCTCGGACCGTATGGGCAAGGCGTCCTCGGCCAAGAAGATCAAGCGCGTCCAGCAGGCGGGCGTCAGCCGCGCGCCGGGCCAGCGGCGGAACATGGCCTACCCGGCCCTCATCATCGGGATCATCGTGGTGGGCACGGTGCTCGTGTGGTTCGCCCGGGAGAGCCGGGTGTCCACCGCAGAGGTGGCCCCCACGTCGTCCGACACGTGGTACTCGCCGTTCGGCACCAACATCTGCGGCGAGTTCCAGGGCAACTTCCCCGCCAAGGGTGAGAACACCACCGGCATCACCACCAACGGCAACGGTCTGATCAGGATCAACCCGAAGGGAACGGCCAACGAGGGTGCCGGGGCCACCTTCGGCAAGTTCCTGGCCTCCGTGGGCATGACGGTCGCCGACGGCACCCTCACGCTGCCCGACGGCACCACCAAGCGAGACGGCGAGCAGTGCGGCAACGAGGCGGGCCGCGTGGCGCTCTACGTGTGGCCCCCGCAGGCCAACGACAAGTCCAAGCCCCGTGTGATCACCCAGGCGGCCCAGATCAACGCCGCCCGCTTCGTGGAGGACGGCCAGATCTTCGTGATCGCCTTCACCCCGAGGGACAGCACGGCGAAGCTGCCGCCGTCGGTGGCGCAGCTCGACGACCCCACGGGGAACCCCTCCAAGGAGTCCCCGTCGACCACGACGACCACCGAAGCCGGCTCCACCACCTCCACCACCGCCGGCGCCGGGGGCTGAGCGCGTGCGCGCCGTCGTCCTCGTCGGCGGGTTCGGCACCCGCCTCCGACCGCTCACGCTCGGCCTGCCCAAGCAGATGCTCACGGTCGGCCGGGTGACGATGCTCGAGCGGGTGGTCGAGCACCTCGGTGCCTCCGGCGTGGACGAGGTGGTGCTGTCGCTCGGCTACCAGCCCGACGCCTTCCTCGACGAGTTCCCCGACGGCACCTGTGCGGGGGTCCGCCTGTCCTACGCCGTGGAACCCGAACCGCTCGACACGGCCGGTGCCATCGCATTCGCCGCCCGGCACGTCGGCGTGGAGGAGCGATTCGTCGCCGTGAACGGTGACGTGCTGACCGACCTCGACGTGGCCGACCTCTGGGCACGGCACGAGTCGTTCGGCGGCGCGGCCACGATCGCCCTCACCCCGGTGGAGGACCCGTCGCGCTTCGGCGTGGTGCCGCTGGACGCCGGTGGTCGTGTCGAGGCGTTCATCGAGAAGCCCGAACCCGGCACGGCACCGAGCAACTGGATCAACGCAGGGACCTACGTGCTCGAACCCGAGGTGCTCGACCTGGTCCCGGCCGGCCGCAAGGTCTCCATCGAACGTGAGGTGTTCCCGGCCCTGGTGGAGCAGGGCCGGCTGTACGGGGTGCAGTCCGACTCGTACTGGATCGACGCCGGCACCCCGGAGGCCTACCTGCAGGCCCACCTCGACCTCGTGGACGGACTCCGGCCCGGCCTGTCCGCCGGGCTGGACCCGTCGGCCCGCATCGACGGGGCGGCCAGGGTCGTGCGCTCGGTGGTGGGTCAGGGCGTGGTGGTCGCGGGCGGAGCGGAGGTCGAGGACTCGGTGCTCCTCGACGGCGCCCGGGTGTCCGCCGGTGCGGTCGTCCGGCGTTCGATCGTCGGCGGCCGGGCCGTGGTGGGTGAGGGCTCCGAACTCACCGACCTCACCGTGGTGGGCTTCGACGAGGACGTGCCGGCGGGCACGGTGTCGTCGGGCGGGCGGTTCCCGGGCCCGGAGGCGTGGGGCGGCTGACTCGTCGGACCCGGCCCGGCCGGGTCCCGTCCGAAGGGGGGCGCCGTGGGCGCAGGTCGTGTTCGCACAGGGAGGTGCGCATCGTGAGGGTGCTGGTCACCGGAGGAGCCGGGTTCATCGGCTCGACGCTCGTCGACCGTCTGCTGGCCGAGGGCCACGCCGTCGACGTCATCGACAACCTGTCGAGCGGCAAGCTCGCCAACCTCGCCGTGGCCCGGGCCGACCTCGACCACGAGTTCACGTTCCACCAGATGGACATCTGCGATCCCGGCGTGGCCGAGCTCCTGGAGCGCCGTCGGCCGGAGGTGGTGTTCCACCTCGCCGCCCAGATCGACGTGCGGGTCTCGGTGGCCGACCCGGCGCTCGACGCCCGCATCAACGTGATCGGCTCGCTCAACGTGCTCGAGGGTGCCCGTCGGGCCGGAGCGCGGAAGGTCGTGTTCGCCTCGTCGGGCGGCACCATCTACGGCGACGTGGACCCGGGTGACCTGCCCGTGACCGAGGCGCATCCGCAGCAGCCGGTCTCGCCCTACGGGGTGTCCAAGAAGTGTGTGACCGATTACCTGTACGCCTACCGTGAACTGCACCAGCTCGAGTACACCTCGCTGGCACTGGCCAACGTGTACGGGCCCCGTCAGGACCCGCACGGCGAGGCGGGTGTGGTGGCGATCTTCGCCGGGCGCCTGCTGGCGGGGGAGCGGTGCCGCATCTTCGGCGACGGCTCCCAGACCCGGGACTACGTGTTCGTCGACGACGTGGTCGACGCGTTCGTGCGGGCGGCGGAGCGGGGCAGCGGCCTCCTCTGCAACGTCGGCACCGGCGTGGAGACGTCGGTGACGGGCCTGCACACGGCGATGGCGGCCAACGCCGGGGTGCCCGACGACCCGGAGTTCGCCCCGGCCCGAGCCGGCGAACTGGCCCGTTCGTGCCTCGACGCCTCGCGGGCCAAGCTGCACCTGGGATGGGAGCCGTTCACCGACCTCCCCGCCGGCACCGCTGCGGTCCTGGACTGGTTCCGGGCCCAGGACGCCCCGGCCTGACGCAGCGCCCGGGGATCCGGCCGATGCCCCGGGGAACTACGATCTGACGACCCGTCAGATCGGCGGGCCCAGGGGGTGCGAGACATGGACCGGTTCGCCGACAGGGTGGTGCTGCTCACGGGGGCGGCGTCGGGCATCGGCCGGGCCACGGCCGAACGCCTCGCGTCGGAGGGTGCGTCGCTGGCCATCACCGACGTGAACGCCGAGGGCCTCGAGGAGACCGCGGCGACGTGCCGGGGCCTCGGTGCCGCCGTGCTCTCCATGGTGGGCGACGTGGGGGACGAGGACTCCGTGAAGGACACCGTCGGCTCCGCCGTGTCGGAGTTCGGCGGCCTCGACGTGCTCGTCAACGTGGCCGGCATCCTGCAGTTCAAGGACCTGCGCACCACCACCCTCGAGGACTGGGAGCGGATCCTTCGCGTGAACCTCACCGGCACCTTCCTCATGTGTCGGGAGGCGCTGCCGCACCTGCTCGACCGCAGCGGCAACATCGTGAACACCGCCTCCACCGCGGCCCTGGCCGGCCATCCGTGGACGGTGTCGTACTCGGCGTCGAAGGGCGGCGTCTTCGCCCTCACCCAGACCCTGGCGGTGGAGTTCGGCAAGCAGGGCATCCGCTGCAACAGCGTGGCGCCCGGATCGATCCTCACCCCGATCCAGCAGGCCTTCGACCTGCCCGAGGGCGCGGATGCCAAGCTCGTCTACCGGATCATGGCCCTCGACCAGCAGCGCGGCCCCGAGACCGTGGCCTCGGCGATCGCGTTCCTGGCCTCGGACGACGCCGCCCACGTGAACGGGACCTGCCTCAAGGTCGACGGCGGAACGCTGGCCTGAGGCGACGGATCATGGACTTCTCGCTCGCCCTCCCCATGCTCCCCCCGGAGCACTTCCTCCCGCTCGCCCGGGCCGCGGAGGCCGCCGGGTTCGCCGGGGTCGCGGTACCCGAGTCGGTGTTCTTCCCCGAGCAGGTCTCCGCCGACTACCCCTACACGGCGGACGGTGGGCGGTTCTGGGCGCCCGAGACGCCGTTCCTCGACCCGTTCGTGGCCATCCCCGCCATGGCCGCGGTCACCGAGCGCCTCCGCTTCTACACCAACGTGCTGAAGCTGGGGATCCGGGACCCGTTGCTGGTCGCCAAGACGGTGTCGTCCGCGGCCGCCATGGCCGACGGCCGCGTCGGCCTCGGGGTGGGACTGTCGTGGATCCCCGAGGAGTTCGAGTGGCTCGGCAAGGACATGCGCACCCGGGGCAAGCGCACCGACGAGGCGATCGAGATCATCCGGCTGGTCTGCACCGGCGAGTGGGTGGAGTACCACGGGCGTCACTACGACTTCGGCCGCCTGATGGTGCGGCCGGTGCCGTCGCTGCCGGTGCCGATCTACGTGGGCGGGCTCTCCGAGCCGGGCCTCCGCCGGGCCGCCCGCCTGGCCGACGGCTGGATCTCGGTGGCGAACACCACCGCCGAGATCGCCGAGGTGGTGCCCCGGCTCGGCGAACTCCGCGCCGAGTACGGGCGTGCCGGGTCACCCTTCGAGATCAAGGCTCTGTGCACCGACGTGTTCGACGCCGCCGGCTTCCGGCGCATGGAGGCGCTCGGCGTCACCGACGCCATGGTGTGCCCGTGGTACTACCGCCCCGGCGACACCGAGGCGCTCGACCACCAGGTGGACGCCGTGCACTGGTTCGGTGACGAGGTCATCGCCGGGTTCTCCGGCTGACGGGCCCGCCGCGGGGCGGCGGTCGGTGGTGTCGGCTCAGGCGGACCCTGCGGAGTTGGCCGCCCGTCGCCGGGTCGGACGGACGGAGGCCAGCATGCGCTCGCTGCTGGACCACAGCAGGTCCTCGGCCCCGGGCCGTATCGCCCACGGTGCCGGTCGCGCCGGTGCCGACGACGACCAGTAGCGGCCGCTGCCCGAGCCGGCCTCCGGGCTCGACGCCACATGGACGGACGTGCGGGCCCCCTCGGCCGCCGTGACCAGCACGTAGGGGGTGAACCGCATCAGCTGGGCGGTCGCCCCGTGGGTGTCGCCCTCCCGGCCGAAGTTGGTGGCCACCGAACCCGGGTGCAGGGCGTGGGCCACCACTCCGGTGCCCTCCAGCCGGGCGGCGAGCGCGCGGGCGTGCAGCAGGTTGGCGAGCTTGGACTCCCCGTAGACGCGCCATGGCCCGAATCGGCGGTGCCGGTCCAGGTCGCCCCACGACATGCCGCCGACGGCCCAGGCGTGCGCAGCGGATGACACGTTCACGATGCGGGCCGCAGGTGCGGCGCGGAGCTGTGGGAGCAGCAGGTCGGTGAGCTCGAAATGGCCCAGGTGGTTGATGCCGAAGGTGGCCTCGAAGCCCTGAGCGGTCTCCGTGCGGCGGTCGAGCAGGAGGCCGGCGTTGTTCACGAGCACGTCGATCCGGTCGAGGTCGGCCAGCTCCTCGGCGAACGCCGCCACCGAGGCCAGGTCCGCCAGGTCGAGCGGGCGGTGCTCCACTGCCTCGTTGCCCGACCGGCGGCGGATGTCGGCGACGGCGGCGTCGGCCTTGGTGACGTCCCGGCAGCCCAGCAGCACCCGTGCGCCGGCACCGGCGAGGCCCACGGCCGTCTCGAGGCCGATGCCCGAGTTGCCGCCGGTGATCACCACCACTTTCCCGTCCATCGAGGTGACCGTCATGGGACCGAACGCTATCCGGCCGTGCCGAGTGGGCCGTTCGGCCCATTTCCGTCCGGAGGACGTAACGAATCGTCGATGCGTGGCGATCCTCTACCTCGGACGGCACCAGGAGGTCGGATCGCGTGGGACGCATCGGGTTGAGGGGAGCAGGTCGGCGCCGTGCAGCGCGCCGTGCCGGCCGCGGCGCGTCCATGGTCGAGTTCGCCCTGGTCGTGCCGATCTTCCTCGCGCTCGTGCTGGGCATGATCGACTTCGGCTTCGCCTTCAACGACTACAACTCCGTGCGCCAGGGCGTGCGGGAGGGCGCACGTCAGGCGGTGGTGGCGGACTGGTCGACCGACGGCTGCACCAGCGGGAGTTCCTCCGCCCGGATCGCCTGCATCACCAAGGCTCGCATCGGCCTCAACACGGGGAACACCCGGGTGAAGATCGTGCTCCCGACGACCTACGCGGCCGGCAACCAGCTCCAGGTCTGCGCCATGTACCCGTTCGGTTCGCTCACGGGCTTCTTCGGGGCCGCCCTGAACGGTCGGGCCGCGAAGTCCGAGATCACCATGCGCATCGAGCAGCTCGATGCCGCCAACCCGGTCACGAACTACCAGGACACCGCCCTCGCCGGACAGGACTGGTCGTGGTGCTGACCCGGTCCGCCGTCCGGCCCGTTCCCCGGGACGAGCGCGGCGCCATCCTCGTCCTGGCCGCGCTGCTCCTCGTCGCGATGCTCACCATGGCGGCGATCGTGGTGGACCTCGCCAACGCCCGCCAGCAGCGCCGCCAGTCCCAGGCCGTGGCCGATGCGGCCGCCCTGGCCGCAGCGCAGGACCTCCCCGACCCCACCAAGGTGGTGGCGACGGTCAAGTCCTACGTCCAGCGCGACTTCGGGTTGGGTTCGAGTGCCTGGAACGGCTGCCAGGATCCCGACCGCCTCGAGAACCTGCCCGACCTGACCTCCTCGAACCAGTGCATCTCGATCGACGAGTCGTTCAGCCGGGTGCGGGTGCGGGTGCCCGACAAGTCCGTGGCCACCTACTTCGGTGGCGTGATCGGCGTGACCACCATCGAGGTGGCCTCCGACGCGGAGGCCGAGACCACCCTCAAGCGCGACGACCGGATCATCCCCGCCACCGTGGCCGCCACCTCCGGCTCCGGCAACCTCTGCATCGAGAACGGCGGGAACAACCAGGCCTGTGCCCAGCGCACGAGTGGCAACTTCGGCTCGTTCGACTCCCGGCGGGTCAAGGTCTGGAAGCCCACGTCGAACCAGCAGCCGGACTCGTTGCGGATCAACTACTCGCTCGGCGTGGACCACGCCCTGTCGATCTACGGCACCGGTTCCCCCAAGGTCTGCGACGTGGACCAGCAGAGCCCGTGCACCACCACCAACGTCGACTCGACGCTCGACGCCAACCACCTCGTGGCCTACACGGGCAACAACGTGCCGCCGCTCACCGAGGGAGTGATCGACAACGCCACCATCGCCACCGAGGACGGCACGCAGCTGTTCTGCGGGCGCCTCAAGCGGCCCGACCTCACCGACTCGAACCTCACCCAGCCCGCTCCCAACAACTGCGCCTACTGGGACTCTCCGTCGTCGCAGCCGTCGATCACGGTGCTGGGCGACAAGATCAACGGCCGGCACGTGTACGCCTGGATGAAGCCCGCGTACCGCACGCTCTTCTACCCGGGTGGCTCGGCCACCTCGCCGACGACGAGCACCATCTGGGCCACCGGTGACGCCCGCCTCGAATGCTTCCTCAAGAGCTACCGCTTCGACTACGGCGGTACGTTCTCCACCGGGCGGACGCCGCAGACGGAGTTCTTCATCGACCCGACGAAGCCGATCGACGCCACCACGGGCGCCGGCACCGAGTTCACGCTCGCCGAGGCCCGGACCTACCTGACGAGCACCTGCGGGCTGGATGCCACCACGGTGAACGCCAAACTGGCCAGCCTCACCGACGCCAACACCTTCTGGCCGATGTTCGACAACAGCATCGTGACAGATCCGCGCTTCGGGATGATCCCCGTGGTCAAGAGCTTCAACTCGGGTGGCAGCACGGCCATGCAGATCGTCCGGTTCTGGTCGATCTTCATGTACCGGCTCTACACGAACAACGGGAACACCAAGCTCGCCGCCATCGACGCCTGGGTGTTCGAGCCGGCGCTGATCGAGACGCAGTCCGGCATCGCGGACCTGCAGTTCGGCTACCAGACCAACCAGCCGCTGGTGCGCCTCGTGCGCTGATCGTGGCCCGGTGTGGATGCCGGCGTGGCCGCCGGTCGTGCACCGGTGCTGCTCAGGGGCGATCGGGGGCGGTGCGCTCCAGCAGGCGCAGCGCCCGGTGCTGGGTGACCCGCACCCAGCCGGGTGACCGGCCGAGCATCGCGGCCACGGTGGCCACATCGAGGTCGTCCACCACGCGCAGCCGCACCACCTCGGCCTGGCCCGGTGGGAGCCGGTCCATGAGCTGCTGCAGCCCCTCCGCCCGCTCGCTGCTGAGCGACGGGTCGCCGTCGGGGGCGGGCCGACCCTCGAGTTCCTCCGGTTCCACCTGTGAGATGGGGCGGCGGATCCCCCTGCGGCGGTGGTCCACCACCCTCCTGCGGGCGACGGTGAACACCCACGCCCGGAACGCGGGGAGCCCTCCCCGGAACCCGGGGAGCCCCCTGGCCAGGGTGAGCCACACCTCGCCGGCGAGGTCCTCGGCCGCCCTCGGCTCCTGGGCCCGCAGATAGCGCATCAGCCCCGGCTGGACACGACGGAAGAGGACCGCGGCGGCCGACTCGTCGCCGGCTTGGATCCGCTCGAGAAGGTCGTCGAAGTCGTCACGGGGTACCACCGAGCGTCCCGTCCTTCCGTCGTGGCACCGCGGGTGCCGGGGTCGTGGTCGGACCCGTGCACTCCTATCGGAAGAGATCCTCCGCGGCTGAACGGATCAGGTGGGTCAGTACGCCGGCGGGGCCGTCGAGCTCGAACACCGCCGGGTCCACGCCCCGCACCACCGCCACCGGCACACCCCGCGCCTTGCCCATGACCAGCTCCGCGGCCGAGGCGAGCTCGTCCACCACGGCCACCTCGGTCACCTGCAGCTCGCGGCCGTAGGCGTCCTCCGTGCCCCGTAGGTCGAGCACCGGGCGGCGCCCGGCCGACCCGATGGCCACGTCGGTGACGCCGCGCCGCCAGGGCCGGCCGAAGGTGTCCGAGACCACCACGCCCACCGTCATGCCGGAACGACCGCGGATCCCGTCCCTGATCCGTCGGGCCGAGCGGTCGGGGTCCTCGGGCAGCAGCGCCGCCTCGCCCCGGGCCACGTTCGACAGGTCGATACCGGCGTTGGCGCACACGAAGCCGTGACGTGTCTCACTGATGATCAGGTCGCCCCGTCGGCGCAGGACCCTCACCGACTCCCGCTCCACGAGCGGCTTGTGGCTGAGCGGGTCGTCCGCGTCCACCGCCGCCATGGCGCCCTCGGCCTTGGAGACCACCTTCTGCGTGACCACCACCACGTCCCGGTCGCGCAGGTCGACGGCGTCACAGATCATGCCTGCGAGGTCGGCGCCCCGGACGATCTCGCCGAGGCCCTCCACCCCGAACACCTCGAGACGGTTCACCGTCGGCCCCCGGCGGTCATGTCGCGGCTCCCACCGCGTCGAGGCAGGTGCGGGCGAGTGCCGCATCCACCCCGGGGGTCGCCATCACGGTGTCCGTGACCACGCAGCGCATCCCTTCGGCCTCCACCTCTGCGGCGAGCACCTCGTCGACGCGGTCGATCACGAGCACGGAGGCCAGCGACGCGTACCAGCGGGCCACCCCCACCACGTCGGCCCGGTGGCCGAGTTCGCGCAGCAGCCGGTCGGCCGGGCCCTTGAGGGCGGCGCCGCCCACGATCGGGCTCACCGCCACGGTGCGGTCGCGCGCGGCCTCCACCGCGTCGCGGACCCCCGGCACCGCCAGCACGGGTCCGATCGACACGGCCGGGTTGGAGGGCGCCACCACCACGGCGTCCGCGTCGCGGATCGCCTCGATCACCCCGGGCGCGGGCCGGGCGTGGTCGGCGCCGTCGACCTCGACCCCGGCGATCTCCACCTCGTGGCGGTCGCGCACGAAGTACTCCTGGAACGACAGCCGCCGGCCCGCGGTGTCGTGGAGCACGGTGCGCACCGGGTCGTCGCTCACCGGCAGGAGCCGCAGGCGGAGCCCCCAGGTGGACGCCACCTCTACGGTGACCTCGCTGAGGGAGGCCCCCGCCCGGCGCCGTGAGGTGCGGTACAGGTGGGTTCCGAGATCGAGGTCGCCGAGCGAGAACCACCCGGCCGCGTCGTTGCCCACCTCGTCGTGCTCACCGATGCCGGCGTGCGCGGCGTAGCGGCGCACCTGCTCCATCGCCCGCCACGTCTCGCCGGAGAGGCCCCAGCCGCGGTCGGGGTCGATCGCCCCGGCGAGCGTGTAGGTGATCGTGTCGAGGTCGGGCGACACGTCGAGCCCGTGGATCACCGCGTCGTCGCCGACGTTCACCACCGCGGTCACCCCGGTGGGCTCCACCACGCGGAGGAGCCCCCGGAGGAACCGGGCGGCACCCACGCCGCCCGAGAGGACCGTGACCCCGCCCACCGCCGGCCCTCCGCTCCGCCGACCCGCTCCGCCGACCTGCTCAGCGGATGCCGTCGAGGCGGCCGGAGAGGAGGTCGAGGTCCGCGTCCACCATCATCGTGACGAGATCCTCGAAGCCGACCGAGGGCGTCCAGCCCAGCGCCTCGCGCGCCTTCGCCGGGTCACCGATCAGGAGGTCCACCTCCGCCGGGCGGTAGAACGCCTCGTCGATCACCACGTGGTCCTCGTAGTTCAGCCCCACGTGTCCGAAGGCGATCTGGCAGAACTTCCGGACCGAGTGGGTCTCGCCGGTGGCGACCACGTAGTCGTCGGGGGTGTCCTGCTGCAGCATGAGGTACATGGCCCGCACGTAGTCACCGGCGAAGCCCCAGTCGCGTTCCGCCTCCAGGTTGCCGAGTCGCAGCTCCGAGGCGAGCCCGAGCTTGATCTTGGCCACCGCGTTGGTGATCTTGCGGGTGACGAACTCGAGGCCGCGCCGCGGCGACTCGTGGTTGAACAGGATGCCGCTCGACGCGTGCAGGTCGTAGGACTCGCGGTAGTTGACCGTGATCCAGTGGCCGTAGAGCTTGGCCACTCCGTAGGGGGAGCGGGGGTAGAACGGCGTGCTCTCCTTCTGGGGCACCTCCACCACCTTGCCGAACATCTCCGACGACGACGCCTGGTAGAAGCGGATGTCCGGGTCCGCGATCCGCACCGCGTCGAGCAGGCGGGTGACGCCGAGGCCGGTCACGTCGCCGGTGAGCACGGGCTGACCGAAGCTCGTCTGCACGAAGCTCTGGGCGGCGAGGTTGTACACCTCCTGGGGCCGGTAGGTGCGGAGCAGTTCGATCAGGCTGGCCTGGTCGAGCAGGTCGCCCTGCACGGTGGCGATCCGGTCCTGGAGGTGGGCGATGCGCTCGAACGTGACCGTGGACGAGCGCCGGACCATGCCGATCACCTCGTAGCCCTCGTCGAGGAGCAGTTCCGCGAGGTAGGAGCCGTCCTGGCCGGTGATGCCGGTGATGAGTGCGCGCTTGGTCATGGGTGTGGTTCTACGCTGTCCGCACCGCCGGGTCTGCCAACTGGGTTGTCACCGGCCACGCCACCATGCCCACGCCCGCCACCCCTGACACCACCCCCGGCGCCGGCGAGACGTTGGGCCGCCGCATCGCCCGGCTCCGCAGTTCGCTCGGTCTCACCCAGGCCGACCTCGCCGCCCGGGTGGCGATCTCGCGGGTGGCGCTGTCGAACCTGGAGTCCGACCGGAGCGTGGCGGGCGAACGAACGGTGGCGCTGCTGGCGGGGGTGTTCGGGACCGAGGCGACCGACCTGGTGGCCGGCACCGACTATCCGTCGGCGAAGGCGGAACGGCTGCCCCTCGTGGTGGCCCGCCACACCGAGGTCGACCTCCGCCTGGCCCTGCTGGACCGTGACCTCCGCTGGATGGAGGGCGCGCCCCGCGCCGTGGCCGAGCGCGTGCGGGCGGAGTGGCGGACGGAACTCACGGCGCTCCACGCGGAAGTGGCCGACCTGGGTGAGCGTGCACGGGTCCGACACGCCCTGGAGGGCCTCGCCGCCGTGTGAGGTGGGGCGTTTCGGCGGCCCGTCGGTCGGGCCGCCGCCGTCACGAGGCGTCGAGACGGGCGCGCTGGTCGTCGAGCAGGTCGCGGAGCGTGACCTCGAGCGGGATGGTGGGCTCCCAACCCGTGTCGGCCCGGAGGCGTGATGCGTCGCCGAGGAGGACCGGGATGTCGACGGGACGCTGCAGGTCCGGGTCGGGCACGAGTTCCATCTCGATGGTGGCCATGCCGATGAGCTGCTCGGCCAGCTCCTGCACGGCGATGGCCCGCCCGCTGCACACGTTGTAGACCTCGCCGGGCCGCCCGTGCTCCACCATCATCCGGTAGGCGCGGACCACGTCGCGCACGTCGGTGAAGTCGCGCCGCGGGCTCAGGTTGCCGACCTTCACCACGGCCTCTCCGGCCCGTTCGTTGGCTGCGACCCGGCCGGCGAGGGCGGGCGCGACGAACCGGTCGCTCTGGCCGGGGCCCAGATGGTTGAACGGGCGGGCCCGCACCACGTGCTGGCCGAAGCCGAGGTTGGCCTGGAGCGCGACGTGGTCGGCCGCCGCCTTGGACGCCGCGTACGGGCTGACCGGGCGCATCGGGAGGTCCTCGTCGATCGGGAGGTCGTCCGCGGAGACCTTGCCGTAGACATCGGCCGATCCCACGGTGAGCACCCGTTCCACACCCGCTTCGCGGGCGGCCCACAGGACGTTGAGGGTGCCTTCGGCGTTGGCCCGGAAGGTGGCCTGCGGGGTGGCCCAGGAGCCGCCGACGTCGCTCGCCCCGGCCAGGTGGTACACGGCCTCGGGCCGGGTGCGGCGGAACAGCTCGAGGAGGGACGGGGCGTCGGTGATGTCGAGCCCGTCGGTGCTCCGGTCGGTGCAGTCCACCTCGTCGCCCTCCGCCTCGAGGTGGTGGGACAGGTGGTGGCCGACGAACCCGTTGGCCCCGGTGATCAGGGCCCTCACGGACGACGACCGGTGGGCTGGGCGACGGTGCTGGGCTGCATCGGCGGCCACCCTAACGCCGCCCGGCGGGCGGGTGGCGCGTGGCACCCCCCGGAGCCCGGCCGCGCTCCACGGGACCCGACCGCCCGGCGAGTACGATCGGCCCCCGTCGCGGACCGCCCGGTCCCCCGCCCCGGAAGGATCCCACCATCGCCCCGCCCCCGGACCCAGGTCCCGAGCACGACGACCTCGATGAGCGCTCCGGTGGCACGCCGGAGCCGGTCGGTACGGAGCTGGCCGGTACGGAGCCGGTCGAGCCGACGGATCTGGACGACGCCGCAGAGGACGCCCGGTGGGGGATCGCCCCCGAGGCCCCGATCACCGGGGTGGGCGCGCCACCGGTGGTGGCGGTGGTGGTCACGCGGGATCCGGGCGTCTGGTTCGACAACACCCTGCGGTCGCTCGCGGAACAGGACTACGCGAGCCTCTCGGTGCTCGTGGTCGTCAACGCCGGCGACGAGGACCCGACCGACCGGGTGCACCGGGTGCTGCCCGACGCGGTCGTCCGGCGCCGCCGCAGCGACGCCGGGTTCTCCGCAGCGGCCAACGAGGTGCTGGGTGCGGTGGACGGCGCCACCTTCCACCTCGTCCTGCACGACGACGTCGCGTTGCCGCCCGATGCGGTGACCGCCCTGGTGACCGAGGCGTTCCGTGCGAACGCCGGCGTGGTGGGACCGAAGCTCGTGGACTGGGACGACCCGACCGTGCTCCGTTCGGTCGGGCTCGCCGTGGACGCCTACGGGGCGTCGGGGCCGCTGGTCGACCCCGGTGAGATCGACCAGTCCCAGCACGACCTCGCCCGGCCGGTGTTCGCCGTCTCCTCCGCCTGCCTGCTCGTTCGTGCCGACCTGTTCGAGGCGATCGGCGGGTTCAGCGATGACGTCCCCTACGTGGGCGAGGACGTCGACCTCTGCTGGCGGGCCCGGCTCGCGGGTGCGAGCGTCCAGTTCTGCCCGCGGGTCGCGGTGCGCCACCGCGGCGACTTCGGAGCCCGGCGCGAGATCGACCTCGACGCCCAGGGCCTCCGCCACCAGGGCCGCATGGTCCTGGTGAACGATCAGCTCGGCCGTCTGGTGTGGCGGGTCCCCGTGGCGGCGGTGCTGTCGCTGGTCGACCTCCTCGGATCGATCCTGCTCGCCCGCTTCGGCCGGGTGGGTGACGTGGTGTCGGCCTACGCCTGGAACCTCGGCCACCTGCCCTCGGTGCCCCGGGCGCGACGACGGGTGCGCCGCGTCCGTCGTGTCGGCGATCGCGAGCTCCGACCCTTGGTCCACCGGGGGAGCTTCCGGCTCCGCTCGCTCGTCCGCACCGAGGAGGGCGAGAGCCGGTTCGCCGCCGCCGGCCGGGCCGGTCGTGGACGGCTGCGCGACCTGAGCCCCGGCTCGAGTCGCCTCGCGCTCACGCTCGTGGTCGCCACCGTGCTCATCGCCCTCGTCGGCGCGCGCAAGCTCCTCGTCGGCGAGCTCCCGGTGCTGCGGGAGTTCGTCACCCCGGGCGGCGACCTGGGCCCGCTGTGGGGGGAGTGGTGGACCGCATGGCGCGGCGCGGGGCTCGGGGAGCCGTCGGTCCCCACGTCGTTCGTGCCCGGTCTCGCCGCGCTCTCCACCGTGCTGTTCGGCGCACTCGACCTGGCCCGGCGGCTCGTGATCCTGCTCCCGCTCATCGTGGGTGCCGTGGGCGCGTGGAAGCTGTTCCTGCGGTCGGGTTCCGTGCGGGCCCGTGCCGCGGCGCTCGCGGTGTACGCGCTCAACCCGGTGGCGCTCAACGCGATGGCCACGGGGCGCCTGCAGGCGCTGGTGGTGTACGCGGCAGCGCCGTGGTTCCTCCGCCGCATCGCCACGCGCTCGGGGGTCGAGCCGTTCGCGTCGATCGACGACCGGCCGGGCCCGTTGGGTCGTCACCTCGCCGGCAACGCCCTCCTGCTGGTGGTGGTCGGTTCGGTCAGCCCGGTGGGCGCCGCCGGTCTGGTGCTGGTCGGCTGCCTCCTGGCACTCGCTCCGCTGCTCGCCCGTCGCCGGGGCGGTGCGGCCCGGATGGTCGGCAGTGCCGTTGGCGGGCTGCTACTCGCGGTGCCCGTGCTCGTCCCGTGGCTCGTGGAATCGCTCCGGCACGGCGACGTGGCCAGCCTCACCGGCGTCTGGGTGGGCCGCATGGCCACGCCGTCGGCTGCCGAGGTGATCACCGGATCGGTCGGGCCGGTCACGGTCGGCTACCTCGGATGGGGGATCGTCGTCGCCGCCTTCGTGCCGCTCCTCACCGGCAGGTCCTGGCGGCTCGCATGGGCGGTCGCCGGCTGGGTGCTGTCGCTCGTCGCGTGGACCGCGGCCGTGCTGGCGGCGGGAACCGGCTGGTTCGCGGGTGCCGGGCTCGAGCTGTACCTGGTGGCCGCCGCCGTGGGCCTCGTCGTCTCGGTGGCCATGGGGCCGCTCGCGTTCGAGCACGATGTGGTGGCGGGTGACTTCGGCGCCGCGCAGGTGGTGGCGGGTGTCGGGGCCGCCGCACTGGTGATCGGCCTCGTCCCGGTGTTCGTGGCGTCCTCCGACGGCCGTTGGTACCAGCCCCAGGGCGACTTCCAGCGAGCGCTCGCCCTCGTCGACCGCGGCGAGGACTTCCGCACGCTGTGGATCGGCGACCCCGACGTGCTCCCGCTGTCGGGATGGTCGCTCGGGGGTCGGGGCGACCTCGCGGTGGGGGTGAGCGAGGGGTTCGAGCCCACCATCACCCAGCGCTACCGTCTCGACGGTGGCACCGGCGTGGCCCGGTTGCGGCAGGCGGTGGCGGCTGCGCTCGACGGACGGACCGCACGCCTCGGGCAGCTGCTCGCCCCGATGGGGATCCGCTACGTGATCCTGGTCGACCGGCCCGCCCCGGAGCCGTTCGCCCCCCGGGAGGTGCCGCCGCCCACCGGCGCGGTGGCCGCGCTGGAGGAGCAGCTCGACCTCGCCCAGGTGCCGTTGGCGCCGGGTGCGTGGCTCTTCCGGGTGGCCCAGCCGTGGCCGCTGCGGAGCGATGCCACCGACCAGGGCATCCCGCCGGGAGGAGCGCGAACCCTCGGTGCCGTGCTGCGCCTGCCGTCCTCCGCGCCCCCGCCGGCGATGGGCCGGGGTCCCGGCACCAGCTTCTCGGGCCGGGTCGCCGACGGTGAGCTCGTGGCCCAGGCCGTCACCGCGGATCCGGGCTGGTCGCTCACGGCGGCCGGCCGAGCCGCGCCTCGGCGCGACCTCTTCGGCTGGTCGCAGGGGTTCCAGGTGCAGCGGGGCGGCGCGGCGGAGCTCAGTTGGTCCCCACCCGTCTCGTCCCGCGTGCTGCAGGCCGTGCAGGTCCTGGGTCTGCTGCTCGTGCTCGTGCTCGCGCTCCGCCGCGTGGGTCCCGCTCCGGTGCGCCGCCGGCGCCGCATCGAGCGGCCCGAGGAGCCCGTGCTCGTGGTGACGGCGGGAGAGGGCGCCCGCGAACCGCGCCGCTGGGACGAGCCCGCGCCGCCGGGATCGGAGGGTGTCCGGTGAAGGGTGTGCGCGGCCTGTTGGTCGTCGTCGTGGTGGGCGCGATGGCTGCGTTGGTGGTCCTCGGGGGTGACGGTTCCGGGCCCGGCCCCGCCGCGCTCGGCCGCCCGGCCGTCCCCGCCGCTCCGGGCGACGGCACCGTGTCGGGAACCTGGTACTGCGTGGCCGGCACCGACGGACGGGCGCAGCCGCCGGTGCACGAGGTGCTGGTCACGAACCCGACGCCACGACCCGTCACGGTCACCCTCACCGCCTACGGCGCCTCGGGTCCGAGGCCCCCGGTGTCGCTGGAGGTGCCCGCCGCCGCCCCGTCGGTGGTGGACGTGGGGTCCACCTTCGGCGAGGCGGGCCTGTCGGTCATGGTCGAGTCGCCATCCGGGTCGGTGGCGGTCGCGCACCGCCTCACCAGCGGGGGTGCCGGCGACCAGGCGTCCTGCGCCACCAGCACGTCCGACGACTGGTGGTTCCCGGCGCTGGCCACGAGCCGGGGCGCCTCCTCGGTGCTCACACTGTTCAACCCGTTCGCCTCCGACGCCGGTGTGGACATCTCGGTGGTGCTCGACTCGGGCGTGCGCACCCCGAGCGAACTGACCGGCGTGGTGGTGCCGGCCGGCACCGTGAAGGTGCTGGACCTGGCCCAGTCGGTCCAGCGGCGCGACCAGTTCGCGGTGCAGGTGGCCTCGCGCTCGGGTCGCGTGCTCGCCGAGGCCACGCAGGGTTTCGACGGGTCGACCGGGCCGGTGGGTCTCCGGCTCGAGCTCGGCGTGGCCGCACCCGGCCCGGAGTGGGCCTTCGCCGCCGGCTTCACCGGGGCCGGTGTCACCGAGCAGGTGGTCGTGGTGAACCCCGGCGAGCGGCCGACCCGGGTGGAGGTGCAGGTCACCTCGTTCGGCGGGGTCGACAACGCGCCGGAGCCGATCACGCTCGACATCGCCCCGTTCCGCTACGCCGTGGTGGACCTGTCGGCCGAGGGCCGCGTGTCGGGTACCGGGTACCACTCGATCGTCGTCCGCTCGCTCGGCGCCGGCGTGGTCGCGGCCCGGCTCACGGCGGTCACGGGTCCTCCGGCGGCGGCGCCGGAACCCGGTGCGGCCGTGCGGCCGGCGGTGACGAGCGGCGTGGCGGTGGGGACCGGTTCGTCGGTCGCTGCGGGCCGATGGATCGTGCCGGCGGTCGACGCCGGCGCGGACCCTGCCCCCGTCGTGTTCGTCCACAACCCGGGTCGGGGTATCGCGCTCGTGTCCACCACCCCGGTCGGCGGCGACGGGACCTCGTCGGAGGTGGAGGTGCCCCCGGGTGACAGCGTGGCGATCTCGGTCCCGGGCCCTGCCGGTGGTGCCGTCACCGGGGTGGAGTTGACCTCGATGACCCCGGTCGTGGTGGAGCAACTCGTCACGTTCGGGGCCACCGACCTCGCGTTCGGCCTCGCGATCCCGGCCCGCAGCCGGGCCGGCGTCGTCGACCTGGGCTGAGACGCGGCACACTCCGACCGTGGACCGCCTCCTCGTCGCCCTCGCACTCGCCGCCGTGGCGGTCGGCGTGGCCGTGCTCGTGCAACGCCGCCGACCCGGGCCCGCACCCGCTCCGTCCCCCGACGGCTTCCGGGCCCCTGACCGCCTCGAACGGGCCGACTTCCCGCGGCCCGAGGCCCCGTGGCTGGTGGCCGTGTTCACGTCGGCCACCTGCTCGACGTGCGCGGCGGTCCGGGAGCGGGCCGCCGTGCTCGACGGTGCCGAGGTGGCGGTGTGCGAGGTGGAGGTGGGCGAGCGTCCCGACCTCCACACCCGCTACGGGATCGAGGCCGTCCCGATCGTGGTGGTCGTCGATGCCGAGGGCGTTGCCCGAGCCTCCTTCGTGGGGCCCGTCAGCGCCACCCACCTGTGGGCGGCGGTGGCCGAGGCGCGTGAGCCGGGTTCCGTGCCGGAGGGCTGCTCAGGCCACGACCACCCCGAGGGGTGAATCGGGGCTGAAGGTGGGGAACACCACCCGACGGTCCGTCGCCCCGCCCCTGAGCGACAGCACCTCCCACACCACCTGGCGGTAGTCGTTCAGCACCTCGAGGTCGCCCTCCGGGCCCTGGGTGATGGCATCGGGGAAGCGGCCGTGCACCCCGCCGCGCACCTTCCGGCCCAGCACGAACATGGCGCCGGCGCGCCCGTGGTCGGTCCCGCCAGAGCCGTTCTCGTCGATGGTCCGGCCGAACTCCGACACCGTCACCAGGGTGACCTCGTCCATGTCGGCCCCGAGGTCGGTGTAGAAGGCCTGCAGGGCTCCGGCGAGACGGCCGGCCCGGTAGCGGAAGTAGCCGTTCGGGTCCTCCGGGACGCCCTGGTCGCCGTGGGTGTCCCAGCCGACCGCGTCGATCGCCACCGCCCGCAGGCCCACATCGGCCCTGATGAGGCGGGCGGTCTCGCGCAGGCTCGTGGAGAGGTCGTCGGTGCCGTAGGCCGCGCCGTTGCGGGGACCGGGGTCGGCCGGGAGTGACGCGAGCAGGCCGACCACGTCCAACGTGTCCGCACCGGTGTCGCCGACCAGGCCCGATCCCCGGTCGTACAGGCTCACGAGCGCGGTGCGGGCCCGGGTCGTGCTGGAGAAACCGCGGACCCCGAACCCGGCGATCGAGGCCATCGAGAACGACCGGGCCGGGCCCCGCAGCGACGCGGGGAGGGTGCTCCCGCGACCGATCGAGCCCAGCCGGTCGAGGCCCGGGACCCCCTGGAGGTGGCGGTTCAGGAATCCGGTGGTCACCGCCGGGGCCGCGCTGCCCGCCTCCACCATCCGTTCGGCGTCGAAGTGGCTCCTCGAGGTCGACTCGGCGGCGGGAAGTCCTGCGGCGTGCACCACCGCGAGGTGGCCGTTGGCCCACGCCCCGGCGTGGAGTGCCTCCATGCCGGGGTGCAGGGCGAAGGTCCCCGCCAGCGGGAACGCCCCCACGGCTCCGCCGGCCGCGAGCGGGAGTCCGGCGACGCCGGTCGGGTCCGCGAACTCCCCGGGATCCTTCACCCGGAGGGTCGGCCGAAGGGCGCGGTAGGTGGGCATCTGGAACGGGGCCACCAGGTTGAGGCCGTCCGCCCCGCCGCGGAGGAAGACCAGCACCACCACGTCGCCGGTGGCGGGCGACGCGGGCGTGGCGAAGGCCATCCGGCTCCCGGTGGACGACCAGGCGAGGGCGCCCGCCCCCGCGGCGACCACGCCGAGGAACCCCCGTCGTGAGGTCCCCACCCCGCTCGGCCCGGCATCGGACCCGGTGCCGGAAAGGGGTTCGTGGTCGCAGCACGTGGCCATGCGGGCTCCGGTCATCGGTCGAGGAACGTCGGGTGCGCCATCAGCAGCCCCAGCGCCATCGCCCACGCGGTGGGCGACCCGGTGAGGGCCGCGGCGGGCCCGGTCGGCGACACGTTGGCGGCGGTGGCGATCGAGTCGGCGTCGGCGGGCGTCAGCGGGTACTGCAGCGTCCGGTCGGCGACCGCGACCAACGCGTCCCGGGCGGTGGCCGGGAGGGGGTTGGGGACCAGGGACGTGACGTCGACGGTGACCCGCTGTGCCTGGGCCG
>CAIPVR010000068.1 GCA_903868545.1 uncultured Actinomycetes bacterium | reverse complement strand
CGGAGATCGCGGCGGGGATGTGGTCCCCGGTGGAGCACTACGCGGTGATCGAGAACGCCCGGCGCCACGCGCTGGGCCGCACCGCGGCCGAGCACCTCGACGCCGTGGCCGCGCTGTGGGAGCGGTTCAACGTGGTGGCCCGCAACAACCCGTCGGCCGACTTCGGCGAACCCCGCGACGCGGCCTTCCTGCGTGCCTCGGGGCCCGGCAACCGTCCGCTCGCGTTCCCGTACGCGAAGTGGCACGTCACGCAGTGGACCGTGGACCAGGCCGCCGCGCTGCTGCTCTGCAGCGCGGCGGCGGCCGACGCGGCGGGCGTGCCGCGGGACCGCTGGGTGTTCCCGCACGTGGTCCTCGAGTCGTCGCTCTCCGTGTCGCTGAGCCGGAGGGAACAGCTGCACCGGTGGCCCGCGATGCAGGTGCTCGGCGAGGCGGCCGCTGCCCACCTCGGCCGGCCGCTGTCGACGCTGGAGCTCGTGGAGATCTACTCGTGCTTCCCGTCCGCGGTGGCGGTGCAGGCCGCCGAACTGGGCCTCGGCGAGGGGTCGCCCCTCACCGTCACCGGGGGGATGGCCTTCGCCGGTGGCCCGCTCAACAACTTCACCTACCAGGCCACCGTCGAGGTGGTGTCGGGGTTGCGCGAGCGGCCCGACGCGCTGGGTCTCGTGACCACGGTGTCGGGGCTGCTCACGAAGCCCGGGCTTGCCGTGTGGGGGGCGGCGCCGCCGGGTGACGGCGCGTTGCTCGCCGACCTCGCCGACCGTGCCGCCGCCCGCACCGAGGTACGGGGGGTGACCGGCGGCGGCTCCGGCCCGGCCACGGTGGCGGGGTGGACCACCACCTACGAGGGCGACGAGCCCACGAAGGTGTTCGTGATCGCGGACCTGCCCGACGGTCGGCGCTGGGTGGGCACGTCGCACGACGCCGACCTGGTGGCCCGCTCGCTGGTGGACGACCTCACTGGTGCCCCTGTCGTCGTCACCGGCCCCACCTGCCACCCCTCCACCGGCGAATAGGGGTCCTCAGGTCGTTCTCGGCGCCCCCGACCGCCGAGAACGCGAACGCGGTGCGCGATGGGGGTGCGCGATGGGGGTGCGGGGAGTCGGCGGCGGCGAGAGCGGGAGCGGTGACCTCCGGTCACATCCGGGGCGTCTCGTCGAGGCCGTCGTTGAAGTCACGGTACATGCCGTAGACGTCCTTGCACTTCTGGCACACCGGCAGCTGCTTCGGGTCACGCGACGGCACCCAGACGTGGCCGCACAGCGCCTCCAACGGCGTTCCCTCGATGCGGGCCTGCAGCACCTTGGCCGCTGCGTCCTCGCCGGGCCTCGTCTTCACGATGTGGGCCACCGGGCCGTCCTCGGTCTGCTCCACCTCCTCCGTCTCGAGGATGGTGGTGGTCCCGGTCCCGGGGCTGGTCATCGGCTCCATCCGCTCATGGTGCCCCGTCCGCCGACGGTGCGCACCTGAGGACGGTGACCCCGTCCCGCCGGGAGCGCCCCGTCTCCACCAGTCCGGAACGTCGGAGCGCGTCGGCCACGAGGAGCTCGACCACGTCCGGCGTGACCTCCTGGGCGTCGAGGGTCACGTCGTCGGGCAGGTGCACCTCGGTGGCCGTGGCCGACGGGCCGATCGACGCCACCACGTCCTCCAGCCGGGGGCGCCGGGCGCCCGGCTCGTCGGGTGGTGGCGGGGGTGCGGCGGCGGCCTCCGCCTCGGCCCGGGCCCGTCGCACCTTCTGCCACTGGTACCAGCCGAAGGGCGCCACCACCACGAGGGCGATCAGGAGCGATCGGAGCAGCGTGGAGTACTGCACCTCCGCGGCCAGCAACGGAACTCCCATGACGGGGGCCGAGGCTACCGACCCCGGCAACTACGCTCACGACGTGGACGTTCCCGAGCCCCGGACCGACGAGGCGGCACCCTCGGACCCGCCCCCCGAGCCGGCGCAGGCGCACACCGCGCAGCCGCCCGTGCCGCAGCCCGACACGGCGCCGGAGCCCGCCGGTGCGACCGACGCGGCACACCGGCCCGAGGTGCTCGAGGCGCTCGAGGCCGACCTCGCAGCGGTGGAGGAGGCCCTCGCCACGCTCGACCGCATCACGGCCGACGGCGGTGACGGCGCCGCCGCGGCCGCGCAGGTGGCGGCGGTCGTCTCGGTCGAACGTTTCCCGGACCCGGACCCGGACCCGGACCCGACCCCGGCAACCACTCCGACGACCGCGGGAACGACCCCGACGACGACGGCCTAGAGCTGGTCGGGGACCGTCTCCTCCACGAGGAGGTGCACGCGGTCGCCGAGTCGCCAGGGCCCTCCGTCCTCGTGCAGCAGCCAACGGCCCCCGAGGTTCGCCAGCCGCTCGTGGGGCGCGCCCAGTGCCCGTTCCACGGCGAAGATCACCCCGGCGTGCGCGACGGCGAGCACGAACCCGTAGGGATGGGTCAGCGCGATCGAGTCGAGCGCGCCGAGCGTGCGTGCCTCGACCTCGTCGTCGTCCTCCCACCCCGGCGGTCGGCGGCCGTCGGTGAGGTAACCCGGGTATTCCTCCTCGATCTCGGTCCGGGTGAGGCCCTGCCAGGTGCCGGCATGGCGTTCCTTGAGCCCGTCGAGGGTCACCACCGGGCCCACCCCGAGCTCGTCGGCGATGATCGACGCGGTCACTGCGGCCCGTTCCAGCGGGGAGCACACCACGGCGTCGACGGCGCCCACGGCCTTGGCGGCCTGCCGGGCCTGGGCCCGGCCGAGGTCGGTCAGGGGCGGGTCCTCCTGGCCCTGCCACCGCCCGTCGGCGTTCCACTCCGACTGGCCGTGGCGGACGAGCAGCAGGTGGGTCACGGGGGGCGACCGTAGCGCGGGCGGTAACCTCGCCCGGTGCCGGTGATCCGCTTGTTCGCGCAGGCCCGCGAGGCTGCCGGTACCGCCCGTGACGAGGTGCCCGGTGCCACCGTGGGCGAGGTGCTGGACGCGGCGTCGGTCCGTTACGGCCCGGCGTTCACGGAGGTGCTCGGTGTGTGCCGGGTGTGGGTGGACGGTGAACCTGCCGGATCGGACCACCCGGTCGGCCCGGCAGCGGAGGTGGCGGTGCTGCCGCCGGTGTCGGGGGGCGCGTGAGCGAGCAGGTGGTCCGGCGGTCCCGGACCAAGGGGTCGGGATCCGCGCGGGCGGGTCGGTCGGGGTCGGGCGGATCACGGACCGGCGGCTCGCGGACCGCGTCGACCCGGAAGGGCGGCGGCCCGCTCGACCGTCTGGCCGTCCGGCCGTACACCGACGGTCCGCGGGTGCGCCTCGGGATCCTCTGGTTCCTGGTGGCCGTGGCCGCGGCCCCGGCCGGCCGCTGGGCGAGCGCCGTGGTCTGGGCGGTGGTGGCGGGCGGGT
>CAIPVR010000067.1 GCA_903868545.1 uncultured Actinomycetes bacterium | reverse complement strand
CCCTCGAGCGCATGCTCACCTGCCTGCTCGCCGGCGGCCACTGCCTGCTGGAGTCGGTGCCGGGCCTCGCCAAGACCCTGGCGGTGGAGACACTGGCCTCCGCCGTGGGCGGCACGTTCAGCCGTATCCAGTTCACCCCCGACCTGCTCCCCGCCGACGTGGTCGGCACCCGGATCTACCGGGCCTCCACCGAGGCCTTCGACGTGGAGCTCGGCCCGGTGTTCGCCAACTTCGTGCTGGCGGACGAGATCAACCGTGCACCGGCCAAGGTGCAGTCGGCGCTGCTCGAGGTGATGGCCGAGCGGCAGGTGACCATCGGCGGCAAGCGCCACGAGGTGGGCACGCCGTTCCTGGTGCTGGCCACGCAGAACCCCATCGAGAGCGAGGGGGTGTACCCGCTCCCGGAGGCGCAGCGCGACCGCTTCCTCATGAAGGTGGTCATCGACTACCCGTCGCCGACCGAGGAGGTGGAGATCGTCCAGCGCATGGGCACCAGCCCGCCGAGCGCCGAGCAGGTCCTGTCCCTCGAGCAGGTGCTCGCCCTGCAGGCCGCCACCGAGACCGTGTTCGTGGACCGCAGCGTGCTCGAGTACGCGGTGAACCTGGTCCTGTGCACCCGTACGCCGGAGAACTTCGGCCTCCCGGAGCTGCGCACCTACATCGAGCTCGGGGCGAGCCCGCGGGCCTCGATCGGCCTCGTGCGCGCCGGCCGGGCGCTGGCACTGCTGCGCGGCCGCACCTACCTCACCCCGCAGGACGTGTTCGACGTGGCCCCGGAGATCCTGCGCCACCGTCTGCTCCTGTCCTACGAGGCCCTCGCCCAGGACGTCGACGTGGAGCAGGTGCTCGCCCGGGTCCTCGGCACGGTGCCGGCCCCCCGCCTCGGCAACGCGGCCAACGCCGCGGACCCCTATTACGGCTCGGGCACCGACGCTGCGGCGTGGTCCGCCTCGCCCGCCGGCGCGGCGCCCGCACCGGCACCGAACGGGTGGAGCGGCGGCGCGTCGTGACCGGCCTGACGTCCACGCTCGGCCTCGTCGGCGACCGGCCGGCGGAGGAGATCCTCCGCCGGCTCACCCTCGACATCACGCGCAAGCTCGACGGCATGCTCCACGGCGACTTCATGGGCCTGGTGCCCGGCCGTGGCACCGAGCCCGGCGAGACCCGGGCCTACGAGCCCGGCGACGACGTGCGCCGCATCGACTGGAACGTGACCGCCCGCATGCAGTCGCCGTACATCCGCCAGACCATCGCGGACCGCGAACTCGAGACGTGGATGGTGGTGGACCGTTCGTCGGGGCTGGACTTCGGCACGGCGAACTGCGAGAAGCGCGACCTGGTCCTCGCCGCGGCCGCCGGCGTGGGGTTGCTCACCTCCGGTGGCGGCAACCGCCTCGGCGCGGTGATCCTCCGGGGCACGGAGTCCGTGACGGTCCCCCCGAGGGGTGGCCGCAAACACCTTCTCGGCGTGCTGGACCGGGTGGTGCGCTCACCGCGCGCCGACGGGACCGGCCCGGGCGGGCTCGACACCGTGTTGCGCCGCGTGGGGGCGATGGCACCACGCCGTGGCCTGGTGGTGGTGCTGTCGGACTTCCTCACCGACCCGTCCGGGTGGTCCACCGCCCTCGGCACGGTGGCGCTGCGCCACGCCGTGCTGTGCGTCCAGGTGGTCGACCCGCGCGACACGGAACTGCCCCCGGTGGGACTGCTGCACTTCGTGGACCCGGCCACCGGGGCGACCCGAGAGGTGAACACCGACGACGCCGGCCTCCGAGCCCGTTACGCCGAGGCCGCCGCCCGCCAGCAGGAAGGGATCGCCGCGGCCGTCCGTGGTGCCGGCGCGGACCACCTGGTGCTGCGCACCGACGGTGACTGGCTGCTGGACCTCGCCCGGCACGTCGCCCAGCGGCGTCGCCGCGCCGAGGTGATGGCCGGACGGCCGGCGCGGTGACCGGACACAACGACACAGCGCCCGACAGAACGACACAGCGACGGACAGGGATCGATCGAGATGAGTGAGTGGTTCACGGAGCCGGCCCGACTGTGGCTGCTGCTGGTGGTGGTCGGCCTCGCCGGGCTCTACGCCGTGCTGCAGTTCACCAAGCCGCGCTACGCCGTGCGGTTCTCCAACCTGGAGCTGCTCGACAAGGTCGCCCCGAAACGGCCGGGCTGGCGCCGCCATCTGGTGGCCGGGCTCTTCCTCGTGGCGCTCGCCCTCCTCGTCGGGGCCTTCGCCCAGCCGATCGCCACGGTGAAGGTGCCCCAGGAGCGCACCACCATCGTGCTGGCGATCGACACGTCGCTGTCGATGGCCGCCACCGACGTGGCCCCGAACCGCCTGGAGGCGGCGCAGAAGGCCGCCAAGGAATTCGTACAGCAGTTGCCCGACACCCTGAACGTGGGCCTCGTCAGCTTCGCCGGCTCGGCCCAGCTCCTCGTTCCCCCCACCCAGGAACACGAACAGGTCACCCGGGCCATCGACGGCCTCCAGCTCGACAAGTCCACCGCGATCGGCGATGCGGTGCGCCTGTCGGTCGACGTGATCCAGGACCAGGCCCGGGGCACCAACGGCAAGAAGGCCGAGGGGGCCGTGGTGCTCATCTCCGACGGAGAGACCACCGTCGGACTGCCCACCGCGGATGCCATCCCGCTCGCCAAGGACGCCGGGATCGCGGTGTCCACCATCGCCTACGGCACCCCGGACGGCGAGATCACCGTGGATCAGGACGGCAACGGCGTGGGCCAGCGCACGAAGGTGCCGGTCAACGTGGAGGAGCTCCGGTCGCTCGCCGACGGCACCGGTGGCACCGCCTACACGGCCGAGTCGGCGCAGGACCTCCGGTCCGTCTACGACAAGCTCGGCTCCACGGTGGGCTTCGACGAGAAGGAGCAGGACGTCACCTACCGGTGGGTGGCCCTCGGCCTGGTGGCGCTGATGGTGGCCGCCGGGTTCAGCCTCCGGTGGTTCGCCCGCCTGCCCTGACCCCGGCCCACCCGTCGACGTCGAGCAACGACGCCGGGTCCGAGCTCGGACCGACGAACAGGCGAGCGGCACCGGCGGGGACCACGGCCGCCACCTCCACCCGTCGACGTTCACCGGGTTCGAGGCGCACCCGGTGCATGCCACGCAGGGTCCGAAGTGGTTCCGGATGGGTGCCGAGGCGCTCCGGCACGTAGCACTGCACCACCTCCACCCCCGGACGGTCGCCGATGTTGGCGAGTTCCACGTCGACCACGGCCCGCACCCGCCCGGCGCCGTCCGGTTCCGACGCCACCAGACGCGGCACGCCCCACTCGATCGCCGTGTAACCGAGACCGAAGCCGAAGGGGTACGCGGGCGCCGTGGCGGTGGCCTCGACGAGCCGGTAGCCGAAGAGCGGTCCGTAGGTGATGCGGCGGGCGAAGCGGCGGAACGGTGGGAGCGGCGAGGTGGAGGCGGGCCACGTGCACGGCAACCGGCCCTCCGGTTCGGCGTCGCCGAACAGCACGTCGGCCACGCCGTGGCCACCCTCCATCCCCGGGTACCAGACCATGGCCAGCGCCCCGACGGCTCCGGCCCACGGGTCGGTCACGAACGCGCTGCCACCCATCAGGAGGACCGCCGTGGACGGGTTCGCCGCGGCGACCGCCTCCACGAGCGACCGCGACGCAGGATCCAGTTCGAGGCTGCGTCGGTCGCCGCCCGCCCGGATGATCCACTCGCCCTCGTCACGCCAGGTGCAGCCCACCACCACCACCGCCGCGTCGCAGCCGGCGGCGAGCGACGCCGCGGCCCCGGTGTCGGCGCCGTCGTGGTGACGCACCTCCGTGCCGTG
>CAIPVR010000066.1 GCA_903868545.1 uncultured Actinomycetes bacterium | reverse complement strand
CTGGTCGTGCTGGTGCTGGTGCTCGACGAGGGCACCGTCGTGGTGGTCACCGGTGTGAGCACGTCGCGCAGCCCGTCGACGATCCCGGTGGCGTAGCGGACCACACCGCTCGAGTACACCGTGCAGGCCCGCAGGCAGAAGTGGATGCGGTCCTGCACCAGCCCGTCCCATCCGGTGCGCACCTGGATGGTGCCGGCGCTGCACCCCTGGCCCGGCCCCTCCGTGGGGAGGCAGGCGAGCCGCTCGGTGTAGGTGTTGCTCACCGGGTCGACGAACCGCGGGCCGAGGTCGATGACGGGGGTGCCGGTGGCGGCGGCCACGTCGAGGTAGGCACGGGGTGCGGGCCGGTCGTCCGCGGTGGCGCCCACCATGCCGGGGGCGGCCACGAACACGAGCCGCACGCCACGCGCCCGCCAGAACTCCACGGCCCATTCGGCGTCGGCCCGGTACCGGGCGTAGGCGTCGCCACCCCGGGCGCAGGCGGTGAACATGTTGCCGGCGAAAGCCAGGACGACCGTGCCGACGCCCTGTCGGGCGACGTCCTCCATCGCGGCGGTCCAGTCGCACTGCGCGGTCCCCGGGAAGTAGTGGAGGTCGAGCTGGTGGCCGGGCAGGTCGGTCGCGGCGCGGCGGAGCAGCGTCGAGGCCGACTGGTCGATCAGCGAGTCACCGAAGAGCGCGATGCGCTGTTCGACCGGGACCGGGGGTGCGCAGGCTGCAGCGACGGCCATCGCGAGCGCGGCCGCGACCACGATCGCCCGGTGGCGGAGTCGAGGGGCGCAGGCTCTGGACATGGCGGCCTTCCCGTGGAGGGACACACCCGGGAGGTCGGACACCTGCCCGCCCGCCTTGACCTTTCGGGCCCCGGTGCGCGGCCGACCGGGCCCCGGGGCCGGACCGGCGTCAGCGCACCAGGCGGTCGACGGCGTCCAGCAGCGCGGCCGTGCGAGGGTCGCCGGCGAGCCCGAAGTGCATCTGGTTCATCACGTAGGCGCCGGCGAGGTGCCGGTCGGGATCTGCGAAGCCCACCGAGCCTCCCGCCCCGTAGTGGCCGAAGGATCGGCCACCCACCAGGGGCGAGGCGTCGGAGTGCCGCATGAACCCGAGGCCGAACGGGATGGGGAAGATCAGCACGCTGTCGGGCCCTTCCACCTGCACCTCGATGGCGCGTTCGACCGTGTCGTCGTCGAGCAGTCGGACGCCGTCCACCTCGCCCACGGTCGCCGCGTACATGCGGGCCAGGCCGGTGGCGTTGGTGACGCCGTTGGCGGCGGGGATCTCCGCGGCGCGGAGCCGCGGCTCGTTCCACACCTGCTCGTCGGTGAACGCGCCGCCGGGTGCGCAGAGCGCGCGGGCCACGAGGTTGCCCTCGCCGAGGAACATGTTGAGCAGCTCCACGAGCCCCTTCGGCGGCTCGTCGCTGCCGCCGCCCTCCTCGCTCATCATCATCGGGAGGTGGTCGCCACCCCCCATGGGGATGAGCGGCGCCACACGGTGCTGCTGCTCGTCGGGGAGGCCGATCCAGAAGTCGAGGCCGAGCGGAGCGGCGACCTCCTCGGCGAAGAACCGCCCGAACGGCCGGCCGCTCACCCGGCGGACCACCTCGCCCACGAGCCACCCGTAGGTCACGGCGTGGTAGCCGTGCTGGGTGCCCGGTTCCCACACCGGCACGCTGTCGGCGAGCGCCGAGGTGACGGCGTCCCAGTCGAGCGCCTCGTCGAGGGTCATGTCGCGGTCCACGTCGATGAGACCCGACTTGTGCGACAGCAGCCACGAGACCGGCACGTGCTCCTTGCCGTGCGCCGCGAACTCGGGCCAGTACTCCACGACCGGGGCGCTCAGGTCGAGTTCTCCGCGCTGGGCGAGCAGGTGGGCGCAGATGGCGGTGGCGCCCTTGGTGGAGGAGAAGACCAGCTGCAGCGTGTCGTCGTCGTAGGCCCGCCCCGAGCCGTCGGCCACCCCGCCGGTGAGGTCGACCACCTGGCGGCCGTCGACGAACAGCGCGAACCCGGCGCCCACGTCACCGTGCTCGGTGAAGTTCCGCTCGAACAGGTCCCGGATCTCCTCGAGACCCGGCTCGACCGATCCCCTGATCTCCACTCCGTGCTCCGCCACGGCGGCACCTCCGACGTCCCCGGGGCTCGCCCCCGATGTGCCGGGCAGCGTACGGGGCGGCGCCCGGCCTGTCAGTTGTCGACGGTGAAGCGGGCGAGGCGGATCACCACCGCACCGCCGGCACCGGTGACCTCGACCCTCACCGAGTGGGGGCCGTCGGTGAGGTCGGCGGTGTCGAGCGGCGCCGGCTGGCCGTTCGTCGGGCCCTGGACCAGCGTGAAGGGGAACTGTTCCTCGATGTTCCTGGGTGGGCCGGCCGCGTCGGGATCGTCGAGCCAGAAGCGGACCCGGTCGGCGGTGGGGTCCTCGAAGTACACCCAGACCCGGCCCGTGACGGTGGCGCCGGCGAGCGGGTCGAGGACGTTGCGCGCCTCGGTACGGGCCCACACGATTCCCTCACCCGACAGCGGTGGCTGCGTGGTGCCCGGGGGCGTGGTGCCCGGGGGTTGCGTGGTGGTGCCGAGCACCGACGGTGACGGAGCGGTGGGTGTCGGGCCGGGAGGGGTGCCGGGCGGCCGGGCGGTGGGGGTGCGGACCGTGGCACGCGGCGGCGTGGTCGGTGCCGGGAGCGCGAACCCGGAGGGGTCCGGTTCGGTGGTGCTCGGGCGGGGGGTGCTCGTGGGCGGGGCACCCGTGCCGGGGGGCGTGGTCCCCGGCGCTGTGGTCGTGCTGGTGGTGGTGGTCGTCGCGACCGTCGGGGTCGTGGCCGCCGTTCGCCCGTCGGCCTGGCTCGCCTGGTAGGCCATCGGCCCGGCCACGAGGGCGGTCACGCAGGTGGAACTCGCAAGGGCGAGGAGGACGCGCGCGGGCACCACGCCGCGCTGGTCGCGTGCCCGCGCCGGGCCGCGACGATGCCCCCCGTTCCGGCCTCGTCCGATCATGACCCGCACATTCTGCACCGGTGGCCGGTGCCGGGGACCATGAGCAAAACGCCGTTCCGCTGACGCGGAGCGCGCGATCGGGTGCCGATGCACCCACGTTGCGCGCGATCTGTCACGCGTCCTCCGGCTCGGGCTCCGAGTAGAGGTCGATGATCCCGAGGCGCACGGCCGACAGCACGGCGTGGGTGAGGCTCTGCGTGTCGAGTCGCCGGTAGGTGGCGTTCAGGTGGTTGTGCACCGTCTTCTGGGTGATGCCGAGCGCCCTCGCCGCCTGCTTGGTGGACATCCCGTCCGCGATCATCTGCAGGATCTCCACCTGGCGGTCCGAGAGGATCTCGTCCTTCGGCTGGGCGCTGAGGTGCTCCAGCATGGACGCGGCGAGCTTCGGGCTGAGCACCTCCTCGCCCGCCTGCACCCGCTGCAGCGTGTCGAGCACGTCGGCGAACGAGGTGCCCTTGGTGAGGTAGGCGGACGCGCCGGCCTGCAGCGCGGCCCGGGTGCGTTCCGGGTCGTCGTGCATGGTGAGCACGACCACCTTCACCTCCGGCAGTTCGCGGCGGATGCGCTCGGTGGCACCCACGCCGTCGAGCACGGGCATCGAGAGGTCCATGACCACGATGTCGGGAACGGTCTCGCGCGCCAGCGCCACCGCCTCCTCGCCGTCGGACGCCTCGCCGACCACGGTCTCACCCGCGCTCTCGAGCCCGCGGCGGATGCCCTCCCGCAGGATCTGGTGGTCGTCGGCCAGTAGCACCCTCACGTCGTGACCTCCTGGGTCGTGTCGATCCCGGCCGCGACCCGCACCTGAGTGCCCTGTCCCGGTCGGCTCTCGATGGTCAGTCGGGCCCCGATCACGTCGGCGCGCTCACGCATGCCGACCAGCCCGTAGGCCGAGTCCCGCACGCCGCGGGCCGTGTCGAAGCCCCGCCCGTCGTCGGCGACGACGAGCTCGAAGTTGCCGCCCCGCACATCCCAGGTCACCTCGACGCTGTCGGCCTTGGCGTGGCGCTCCACGTTCGTGAGCGCCTCCTGGAGGATGCGCAGCACCTCGTTCTCCACCGGGACCGGGAGCCGGTCGCCGGGATGCAGTGCGGTGAAGCGCGCGGCCACGTCGGAGCGCTCCGCGAAGCGCGTCACGACCTCCTCGCCGAGTTGGGCGAGCGGCCGGTCCTCGCTCACGCCGGAGCGCAGCTGCCGCAGCGTCTCGCGCAGCTCGTCGATCGCGGCCTGCACGTCGCCGTGCAGCCGCTGGAGCTCCCGGGACTCCTCGGAGCCCTCGGGCCGGGTGGACATGATCCGCTCCAGCTCGAAGCTGATGTAGGTGAGCCACTGGCCGAGGCGGTCGTGGAGGTCGCGGGCGATCCGCACCCGCTCCTCCTCCGCGCCGAGCGACCGAAGGCGGCCGAACCACCGGGCGTTGTCGACCGTGAGCGCCAGTACCTCGCCGAGGCCCGCGAGGGTGCGCGCCGAGCCCGCGTCGAAGTGGCCGATCGTCGGGTGCTCGAGGCCCAGGAGGCCGATCGTGCGGTCCCGGGCGTCGAGGCGGAGGTAGATGCCGCTGCCCATCCCCTCCACGATCGGCGCCGACGCCGCCGACGTGAGGTCCGTGAGCAACACGGGTCCGGCATCGTCGAGGGCGAGGGCCAACGCGGCCGGCAGGTCGCCGTTGCGGTAGGCGGGGCGGAGCGCGCACCCGTCGGCCAGTTTCGGCACCCATTCCTCGGCGTGTTCGTCCCAGGTGAGCAGGCACGCCACCCGCGGCTCGAAGGAGCTGCCGATCTGTGTGCGGATCCGGGCGAGGGCCTCCCGGAGGGTGAGCGAGCTCGGGAGCGTGCGGGCCGCGACGTTGAGCAGGTTGAGCAGGTCGTTGGCCTCGGACAGCCGCTCCACCTCGCCTGCGAGCTCCTCCCGGGCCTCCTCGCCCTCCACCAGCCGGGACCGGATGAAGGCCGCGGCGAGCACCGCGAGCACCAGCACCACCACGGCGGCCAGGTCGCGCTGGTCGTCCCATTGGGCGGCGAGGCCCACCGGACCCACGGCGGTGCCCAGCGCCATGGTGGCCACCGCCACCAGCAGCGCGACCGCGCCACGGGTACGGCCCCAGCCGAACGCCGCGACCACCACGGTGGCGAGGACGCAGAAGAAGTAGGAGCTCTGCACGCCGCCGTCGACCCCCACCGCCAGACCCACCACGGCCACGTCCACGATCGGGGCGAGCGCCCCCCATCGGTCGGTGGAGGCGAGGCGGACGGGCAGGACGGTGCGCCAGGTGGTGAGGAAGAGGCACACCGCGGTGGCGAACACGGCGGACCACTCGCCGCGGAACGCCTGCGGTGCGGCGAACACGAGGCCGTAGCCGAGCGCGCCCCACCGCAGCGCCATGACCGCGGGCGACACGGCGGCGCGCGCGGTGGGCGGCAGGTCCATCCGCCGCGTGGCGTCGTCCATTCCGCCGTGGGGCAGGGCGCGGATGGCGGCGACGGCGTCGGTCACGCCGGATCCCGGCATGTGCTCGACGGCCCGGCCCCCTCTGCGCCCCCGCTCCACCGCGGTGCCCGTCGGGGCGGGACCGGTGGTTCGGGGTGTCGGCTCCGTGCGGCCACCCTACTGAGGGGTGCCCCGGAAACGGCGCGACGGCCTGCGGCCGTCGTCCTCCGGGCCGTACGATGCGGCCTCCCGAGCGACCGAGGTCCGCACACGTGAACGACGACGAGCACGAGGCGACGTACCCGGGTGCCCGTCGCCCGGACCGGCGCCGCACGGTGGACTCCACCGGCCTCTCGCTGTCGGTGGCGGAGTGGGGCGACCCCGACGCACCGCCGCTGGTGCTCGCCCACGGCGGGTTCGACTTCGCCGAGACCCTCAACGTGTTCGCACCGCTCCTCGCCGAGGGTGGCTGGCGGGTGGTGAGCTGGGACCAGCGCGGCCACGGCGACTCCGACCGGGCGGGCCTCTACAGCTGGGAGGCCGACCTGCGTGACGCAGCGAGCGTGCTCGACTCGGTGGGCCCCGGACCGGTGGTCTTCGCCGGCCATTCCAAGGGCGGCAGCCTGATGATGCACCTCGCCAACGCGCTGCCCCACCGGGTGAGCGCGCTGGTCAACCTCGACGGCCTCCCGAGCCGCGGCGCCATGTCCGACGTGGCCGAGCACGAGCGCACCCGCATGCTGCGGCGGGAGCTGGAGGCGTGGCTGGACCACCGCCGCACCCTGGTGGGCCGGGCGCGGCGCCCGGGCACCCCGGAGGAGCTCGCGGCGCGGCGCGGCAGGATGAACCCCCGTCTCGACCCCGCGTGGCTGCGGTACCTCGTGAGCGTGGGCGCCACCCGGTCCGACGACGGCTGGCGCTGGAAGATCGATCCCACCATGCGGCTCGGCGGGTTCGGCCCGTGGCGGCCCGAGTGGTCGATGCTGCGCCTCCCGGGCGTGGGGGCACCGTTCCTCGGCGTGCTGGGACTCGAGCTCGAGCTGATGGGCTGGGGCACCCGGCCGGTGGACGTGGAACCGTTCCTGCCGCCGGGCGCCGAGTTCGTGGCCCTCGAGGGTGTGGGGCACTTCGTGCACATCGAGCAGCCGCGTCGGGTCGCCGGCCTGGTGCTCGACTTCCTCGCGGATGTCGGCGCATGACCGCCGACGTGGAGTTCCTCCAGCACAACCGGATCACCCTCGCCCTGCACCGTCTGGCCGACGCACCGGGCCGGCCGCTCCTCCTGCTGCACGGGCTCGGCGAGCGCACACCGGATGCCGTGCCGCCGTGGGTGCGCTGGCCCGGGCCCGTGTACGGGCTCGACTTCACCGGTCACGGGGGGTCCACGGTGCCGACCGGTGGCGGCTACACCTCGGAGATCCTCGTCGGCGACGCGGACGCCGCGATCGGACGTCTCGGCGAGGTCACGCTGCTCGGCAGGGGCCTCGGCGCCTACATCGGGTTGCTGGTGGCCGCCGCCCGGCCCGACCGCGTGCGCGGCGTGGTGCTCACCGACGGTCCCGGTCTCGCCGGTGGCGGCGTACATCCCGGCTCGCCGTCGTTGCCGCACCCGGGGCCCCATGCCGTGGCGCCGCCCGACCCGTTCGCGCTGCTGGAACTCTCCCGCGACGTCCGGCCGCCCGACTACGCGCAGACCTTCGCCCGCTTCGTGACGGAGTCCTCACCGCTCGACACGCCGCTGTTCGTCACCGCGATGGTGCGGCCCGAGTGGCTCGTGGCGGTGCTGGCCGAACCGGGCGTGGGGCAGGGGACGGTGGCCGAGGGGCTCGCCGGCTACGCCGGGCTCGACTGACGCGCCGCCGCCTGCTCGGCGGCTGCCGGCGGGAGCGCCAGCCCGGCGAGGGTCACCTCGAGCACGTCGTCGACGAGCGTGTCCATCCCCTCGGGGACGATGACCTCCCCCTCTCGGGCGCCGAGCAGGAGCACGGTGGCGCACCCGTGGGCGGTGGTCCACAGCACCAGCGCCACGCGGACCGGGTCGCGGTCGGGATGGATGACCCCGAGGGACATGGCGTCGCGGACGGCCTCGTCGGGCCGGCTGAACGCCTCGGTCGCCGCGTCGAGCGCGTTGTCCACGCCGGGCACGTCGAGCGCATCGGGCCGGTAGAGGAACATCACGCGGAACACCTCGGGATCCGCGAGCGCCTGGGCCACGTAGGCCCGTCCGTACCCCCGCAGCCGTTCGAGCGGGTCCCCCGACACGCCCTCGAGGCGACCCAGGAGGTCGCGGAACCCCGTCTCGGCCACGGCGCGGAGCAGGTCCTCCTTGTCCTCCACGTGCGCGTACAGGGCGGGCGCGGTCACACCGAGGGCGGCGGCGAGCTTGCGCAGCGACAGGTCGTCGAGCTCCGTGGTGCGGAGCATGTCGCGCGCCGCTCGGACGATCGCGTCGCGGGTGAGTGCCTCCCGGCGGGGCGGAGCCATGGCCGGAAGCTACCCCGCTGCCGGGTCGTCGTCCCCGGCGTCGTCGCCGCTGCGGGAGGTCGTGTCCCCGGGCCCGCCGTCGGGTTCGTCGGCGAGGCGTTCCAGCACCTCCTCCACCTGCAGGCGGGTGCCGTCGATCCGGGCACGACAGGTGCGCACCAGTTCGGCGGCCCGTTCCACGCGGGCCGCGAGCTGATCCACCTCGAGGCGGTCGGACTCGAGCTCGGCCACGATGCCCTCGAGCTCCGCGATGGCATCGTCGAAGCCCGGCCCGTCGGCGGTGGCGGCGTCGTTCGGGTCGGCCGGTTCGGGGCTCATCTCCCCATCATCCCGTGGGCCCGCCCGGCGGTGTGACCACCGAGTCGATCGTCCCGTCGGCCACCGTGGTGTGCAGCACGTCGCCGGCCGCCACGTCGTGGGCGCTGCGGACCACGGTGCCGTCGTCGCGTCGGGTGATGCTCCACCCCCGCGCGAGCGACAGTGCCGGGTCGTGTGCGCGGGCCCGCGCCGCGAGCCCGTCGAGCCGCTCCGAGCCGAGCGACAGCGCACGCGGCGCGGCGCCCCGGGCCCGCGCCGCGGCGT
>CAIPVR010000065.1 GCA_903868545.1 uncultured Actinomycetes bacterium | reverse complement strand
GACCAGCTCATCATGTCGCCGAGGCGGTCGGTGACGACCTTCCACTCCTCCGGGTCCCACCCGTCGACGTGGCCGATCACCGTGAGGTCGTTGCCGACGTGGACCAGCGCGGGGATGGCGCCGATCCCGAGGCCGGCCACGACGGTGCGGTCGGGGTCGCAGAAGGTGAGGATCCGCTCGGCCCACGGGCCGAGGAACGCCTGGGCGTCGGCCTCGGGTGCGGTGACCAGCCACGCCACCCGGCAGTCCGCACCGCGGAACTCCTCGAGGATCCGCCCCGCGGTCTCGAGAAGCCACGAGCTCTCGTGGGTGTACGGGTCGATGGCCACCAGCACCAGGTGGAACAGGGCGGTCTGCTGCCCCATGGAGCGGGTCTCGCCCCCGATCGGGTGGAGCTCGAGGTCTGCGGGCGCCGTCGTCATCGGGTGCGAAAAGTAGCGCGCCCCGCCCGGGGTGGGCAGATCCGGGCCGCGTACACTCGCCCGGTGCACCCGATCGAGCGGCTCCGGTTCGTCGCCCGGGCGCAGGGCGCGCCCGCGGATCTGCTGGTGGAGGAGTCGGCGGCGGCCCTCGGGGCCTTCCGCGACGACCCGGCCGGGCTCGTGGCCGCCTGCCGCCGGATCATCGACCGACAGCTCGAGTGCGGGCCCCTGTGGTGGCTGTGTGCCCGGATGCTGTGCTCGCCCGACCCCTTCGCCGAGGCACGCGAGGCGGTGACGGAACTGCGTGACGACCCCACGCCGCGCCTGCTCGCCGCCGCGTTCCCCGACGGTGCCACGGTGGTGGTGGTGGGCTGGCCCGAGCAGTCCCTCGGCGCCCTCGGCCGGCGCGGCGACCTGACCGTGCTCTGCGTCGACAGCGGCGGCGACGCCCACGACCTGGTGCGTCGGCTCGCGGACCTCGACGTGGTGGCCGAGGAGGTGCCGACCCGCACGACCGGCACCGCGGTGGCCGAGGCCGCAGCGACCGGCGGGGGAGGGGTGCTCCTGCTCGACGCGCTGGCGGTCGGTCCCGACGAGGTGCTCGTGCCCGCCGGTGGCCGGGCCGCGGCGGCCGCGGCCCGGGCGGAGGGGGTCCCCACGTGGGTGGTGGCCGGTGCCGGGCGCCTGCTCCCGGCGCGCATGTACGAGGCGCTGGTGGGTCGGTGGTCCGATTCGTCGGACCCGCTCGGCGCGGCCCAGGAACGGGTCCCGATGGCGCTGGTCGACCGGGTCGCCGGGACCGGTGGGGTGGTGGAGCCGGCGGAGGCGCTGCGCCGCACCGACTGCCCGGTCGCCCCGGAACTCTTCCGCCTCGCCGGGTGAGTACGGTTCCCGGCATGGGTTCCATGGTCGACTTCCCTTCCAACGGCACCACCGGTTCCGGCTGGTTCTCCCCCTCCGCCACGGGCACCGGCCCGGGCATCCTCGTGATCCAGGAGTGGTGGGGGCTCGTCGACCACATCAAGGACGTGTGCGACCGGTTCGCGGCCGCCGGCTTCAGCGCCCTCGCTCCCGACCTCTACCGCGGCGACGCCGTGGGGAACTCCGAACCCGACGAGGCCGGCAAGCTCATGATGGCGCTCAACCTGGACCAGGCCGCGAAGGACCTGCGGGGTGCGATCGCCTTCCTGAAGGCCAGCGACGCCGTGACCTCCTCCAGGGTGGGCGTGATCGGGTTCTGCATGGGCGGCGGTCTGGCCCTCACCGTTGCGTGCAACGAGGCCGACGACGTGGCCGCCTGCGCCCCGTTCTACGGGCTCATCCCGTGGGACGGCGCCCAGCCCGACTGGGACCGGCTGCAGGCGCCGGTGCGCGGGCACTACGCCGAGGGTGACGACTTCTTCGGTCCCGCCGCCGCCCGGGCCCTCGAGGAGGAACTGCGCTCGCGGGGCAAGGACGTGGAGCTGCGCGTGCACCCCGGGGTGGGGCACGCCTTCTTCAACGACACCCGGCCGGAGGCCCACGACGCGGGGGCGGCGGCCGCGGCGTGGGAGGCGACGCTCGCGTTCTTCCGCGACACGGTCCGCTGAGCGACCGGTCCGGCCCCGCCCGGTCGTCCCCCGGATGCAGCTGACCCGCCACCGCAGCACCGCCGTGGCCGCCGACGGCGCCGCCGCGCCCGACGGGGTGGAGGTGTCGGTGCGCGACACCCCCACCGGATTCTCGTGGCGGGTGGTGAACGGCACCGGTGGGCCGGTGGCGCTGCGGTGCGTGCGGACGGTGCTCTCGGCGCGGGAGGTGCGTGGCCGGGTGCGGATGTTCTCCCACGGCCGGTGCACGTCGAGCCGGTGCGGCCTGCTCCGTCCGGGGATCGACGTGGACCCGGCCGCCGGGTCGACGGCCGCGTGGTCGGTGGCGGCGCACCACGCCGACGGCTCGTCCGTGCCCGCGGAGCAGCTGCGCTCCGAGCTCGTGGTGGCGCTCGCGGACGACGACGGCGGGGTGGTGGCCGGCTTCCTCGGCGGCGACCTCCACGACGGCACCTTCCGCTACGGGCCGGGTCGCACCGGCAACGAACTGGTGTCGGAGGCGTTCCTGGGCGGCGCGGTGCTCCGAGCCGGCGAGGAACGCCAGCTGCACGAGGTGTGGATCACCCCGACGGGGGACCCGGTCGGTGCGCTCGAGGGGTGGGCCGCCGAGGCCGGGCGTCGCACCGCGGCCCGCGTGCGAGGTCCCCACCAGGTGGTGTGGGCGTCGGGCCCGTACTTCGGCGCCGGCCTGGGGGAGCGGTCGTTCCTGGCGGAGCTGGACCGGGCCGGGCAGTGGCCCCTCGACGTGTTCCGCCTCGACGACGGCGTCGCCGCCGAGGTGGGTGACTGGTGCGTCGCCGGCCCGTCGTTCCCGTCGGGTCTCGGGGCGGTCGCCCATGCCGTGGCCTCGGTGGGGCTCCGACCGGGTCTGGGTCTGGCCCCGTTCCTCGTGGCGCCCACGGCCGAGCTGGCCGCCCGGCACCCCGACTGGCTGGCGGGAGCCCCCGACGGCGGACCGCTGGTGGGAGGCGTCCGGGGCGGCACCGAGGTGGTGCACGTGCTCGACACGTCGCATCCCGAGGTGCTCGACCACCTCGAGGGGCTGGGTGCCGAGCTGGCCGACCTCGGCTTCTCCCACCTGGCCCTCGACGAGGTGCGTGCGCCCGCGCTGCCCGGTCACTTCCACGACCCGCGCCGCACCCCCGCGCAGCGGGTGCGTGCCGGGCTCGACGCCCTCCGCAGGGGCGTCGGCGACCCGGTCACGCTCGTGGCGGCCGAGGCACCGCTCGGACCGTGCCTCGGCGCGGTGGACGTGCTGCGCACCGGCCCCGACGCGGCGGGATGGTTCGCCCCGGACCCGGCCCTGTGGCCCGACGCCGGCTACCGGGGCACGGTGCCGGCGGTGCGGAACGCGTGGCGCAACGCGATGGGCCGGGCCCACCAGCACCGACGGCTCTGGCTCGACGACCCCGGCCGCCTCCACCTGCGCGCCGGGGGCACCGGACTGACCGAGGCGCAGGTACGGGGGTGGGCGGAGCTCGTGGCGGCCACCGGGGGCATGGTGACCGTGTCGGACCACCTCGCCGAGGTGCCCGGGGCGGGCCGGGCGCTGCTCGAGGAGGTGGTCGCGGTCGGGCGTCGGGTCGACGCGGCCGCCCGCGCCGGTGGCCCACCCCGCTGCGAGGACCTGCTGGTCGCCGACCCTCCCACCACGCTGGTCGGTCCCGAGGGCCGCTTCGTCGGCGACCCCGGGACCGGGGCGGGTCGATGGGAGGCGGGCTGAGGCGCATGCGGGTGCTCGTCGTCACCAACGACCTCCCGCCCCGGGTGGGCGGGATCCAGTACTACGTCGACCAGCTCGCCCGCGGCCTCGCCGCGGCCGGCGACGACGTCACCCTGTTCGGGTCCACGTGGGAGGGCGCGGCGGCCTTCGACGCCACCGCGCCGTACCGGGTGGTGCGCCACCCGCGGGCCACGCTGCTCCCCACGCCGACCGTCGCACGCAGGGTCGCGGCGCTCGTGCGCGGCAGCGGGGCCGACGTGGTGCTGTTCGGTGCGGCGTTCCCGCTCGGGTTGATGGGCCCGTGGCTGCGGCGCCGCACCGGCGTGCCGTACGCGGCGTTCACCCACGGCCTCGAGGTGAGCGCGGCCCGTGCCCCGGGCGGCGCCCGCTTCCTGCGGCACGTGGGTCGCGACGCCGCCCTCGTCACGTTCGTGTCGAACTGGTGCGACGGGCTCCTGCGGCCCGCGTTCGGGCCGGGGCCCCGCTACGCCCTGCTGCCACCCGCCGTGGATCCCGGGGAGTACCACCCGGGGGTGGACGGCTCCGCAGTGCGTCACCGGCACGGGCTGGTGGGTCGACCCCTCGTGGTGACGGTGTCGCGCCTGGTGGCCCGCAAGGGCCAGGACACGTTGATCCGTGCGCTGCCGGCGATCCGCCGACAGGTGCCCGGCGCGGCGCTCCTCGTGGTGGGCGGGGGTGAGTACCGGGAGGAGCTCGAGCGGCTGGCCCGACGGCACGGGGTCGCCGGCGACGTGGTGTTCGCCGGACAGGTGCCGGACGAGGAACTGCCGGCCCACTACGCGGCGGGGGACGTGTTCGCGTTCCCCACCCGCGAGCGGCGTCGGGGCCTCGAGGTGGAGGCGTTCGGGATCGTGGTGATCCAGGCCGAGGGCGTAGGGGTGCCCGCGGTGGCGGGCAGCATCGGCGGGGTGCCCGACGCAGTGGGCGCGCCGGAGGCCGGTGTGCTCGTGGACGGCACCGACGTGGACGAGGTGGCCCGGGAGGTGGGCGGGCTGCTCGCCGACCGGGATCGCCGCGTGCGCATGGGCGCGGCCGCGGCGGCCCGGGTGGCGGAGGGGTACACCTGGCCGGCGAGGGTCGACGAACTCCGGGCGCTCCTGCGCGAGGCCGTCGGCCACTCGGCGCCGCCCGAACCCCCCGCCCGTCCCGGGAAATAGGGGTCCGCAACGCCCGGAACGGGCGTGCAGCCGCCGGAGATCCGGCCGGGCGGGTGGGCCGGGCGGGTGGGCCGGGCGGGCCGGCCGGTTCAGACCTTGGCGAGGGCGTCCGTGTAGGAGGACAGCGGCCGGGCCTCCCCGAGGCCGCCGGATCGGAACAGGTCGGCGACGTTGCCGTCCTTTCCGACGACGACGGTGAGCCGCTCGGCGCAGCCGAGTGCCTCGTTGAAGCACCCGTAGGCCCGGCTCACCTCGCCATGGGGCCATCCGTCGGACAGCAGCGGGAACGTGTAGCCCTGCTGCGCACCCCACTCCTTCAGGCTCGGCGCCCGGTCGCAGGTGATGACCAGGACCTCGTTGTCGGCCGACCGGAACGTCTCGAGGTGGTCCCGGAGCTCGCACAGTTCGCCCTGGCACACGCCGGTGAACGCGAAGGGGATGAACACCACCGTCACCGAGCGCTCGCCCCGGAAGGAGCTCAATGTCACGGCGTTGCCGTCGGTGTCGTTCAGGGTGAAGTCGGGGGCCTCGTCGCCGACGCTCAGTGCCATGGTCGCTCGCTCTCGTGGTTCGTGGTGGGTCCCGTGACGCGGGACGGTCGCCCCGGAGGGCGTCCAGCGGATCCGAACGGCCGGCGGCGCCCGGTTCTTCCCGCCGGGCCCGCCGGAGTCGCCGGGTTCACCCGCCGAAGCGGCGGACCAGCCAGTCGACGAGGAGGTCGTTCACCTCTTCCGGGCTCTCCTGCTGGACCCAGTGGCCGGCCTTCGCGACGGTGTGCAGCTCCAGGTCGGCGCACAGGTCGGGCATGCCGGCGGCCATCTCGGGCCGCAGCGCCGGGTCCCACTCCGCGCAGATCATCAGTGTCGGCAGCTCCAGCGGTCGTGTGCCCACCTCCGGGTGGGCCGCCGCGTTCGCGTCGATGTTGCGGTACCAGTTGACGCCGCCCCGGAAGCCCGTGCGGCCGAAGGTGTCGGCGTAGACCGACAGTTCGTCCTCCGTCACGATCGGTTCGCCGACGCGCTCGAGGCCCTCGAGGTCGCGGAAGGGGTTCATGTCCAGCTCGCCTCGGGCGAGCTGGGCGGCCAGCAGTTCCGCCGGGTCCACGCCGCCGATCATGAGCTTCTCGAACAGGAGCCGGGCCCGCGGGTCGATGACGGACTCGGCCACGCCCGGCTGCTGGAACCAGAGCATGTACATCTTCTCGTCGTCCGGGAACATCGAACGGAGGAACGCCGTGGTGGGGAACGGGACGTACGGCGTGCACACCCCGACCACCCCGGCGCAGCGCTCGGGGAACAGCACCGGCATCGCCCAGGCCACGAAGCCGCCCCAGTCGTGGCCCACGAACACGGCGCGCTCCACCTCGAGTGCGTCGAGCAGGTCGGCGAGGTCGCCGCACAGGTTGCCCAGGCCGTAGGCGTCGACGGCGTCGGGCGCGCTCGAGCCGCCGTAGCCACGCTGGTCGGGGGCGATGGCGCGGAACCCGGCGTCGGCCACGGCCGGGAGCTGGTGTCGCCAGGAGTACGCGAGTTCGGGGAACCCGTGGCAGAACACCACGGGGGGCCGGTCGCCGCCGTCACCGAGCTCGTGCACCGCGAGCCGGATCCCGCCGGGGTCGCCGTCGGGTGCGTGGAGTCCGGACAGCGTGTGGTGGACCGCGGGCGGGAAGCTGGTCATGGCAGGACCGTAGCGGCCCGGCTCAGCTCCAGACCGAGGACCAGGCGTCGCCGAGGAACTGTCCGATGGCGTCGCCGAAGAGGATCGAGACGCTCATGGTGGCCACCACGATCAGGCCCATCACGATCCAGGTGCGGGTGGGGATGCGGCCGTCCTCGGGGACGCCGGGGATGCGCCGGCGGATGAGGCGGATCGTCCGCTGGGCCCAGGCGTAGGGGAGCAGCCCGAGCCCCACCAGGATGGTCACCCAACCCGGTCCGGGCAGGGGGAGCAGGGCGAGGCCGAGGCCGATGAGGACGAAGCCCCCGATGATCCGGGCGAGGCGGATGATGACGCCGCGGCGGATCTCGGCCTCCGTCTCCTCCCGTTCACCGGTCGCCCGCTCGGCCTCGAACGCGGCGTCGCGGACCCGCTCGACGACCTCGTGGGCGGTCGGGTGGTCGTGGCCGTCCGGGCGCCGGTCGTCCCCGTCCTGACCCACGACATCCATGTCGTCAGTATGGGCCGTCGTGGCGGTCAGCGGACCGCGACCCGACCGTCGAGTTCGTCGGCCACCGCCCGCACGGTCGCGGCGACGTCGTCGCCGAGCGCGGTCAGGTCCACCGTGTCCACCTCGTCGGAGAAGCGCAGGCGTTCGATCCCCGGGTCGTGGGCCACCGCCCGCGGCATCCACGCCGAGTGCAGCAGGACGGGCACGCACTCACGGTCGGGCGTCGCGAGCGTGGCGACCGGCCCGTCACCCACCCGTGCGGCGTCGAACAGCTCCACCCGGAACCCGTCGTCGTTGAGCACCGGCAGCACCACCCAGCCCTCGTGCCCGCCGGGTTCGGCCCCGGCATAGGGATCCGTGCCGGTGCCGCGCTCGGGCACGGCCTCCTGACGGGGGGCGAACGCCGGCGACGTGATGTGGTCCCCGGTGTCGGTGTAGTCCCATCGTGCGGCCACCTCGAGGCCGCCGCGCTCCAGCGAGACGAGGGCGCCGGGCGTGTCGTGCTCGGGGATGGGGCCGAGGCGGTCGCCGTAGGCGGCGACCGCCCGCTGCGACACCGCCCCCGGCCGACAGCCTTGGTAGGCGATGTGGTGACGGGTGGGTCGGGCGAGTGCCTCGGCGCTCCAGTCCATTGCCGACAGCTCGAGGTTCCACGTCCAGTCCTCACGGAACCGGGCCTCCACCCGGCTGTCCCCGGTGGTGGGATCGAAGCGCACCTCCGAGCAGGTGCTCGGTGCCATGCCCATGTTGTAGAAGCCCACGAGCGCCGGGTCGACCGGTCGGCCGTGGGCGTCGAGGTCGCCGGGTTCCAGCTTGAAGCCCAGGTCCATCCGGTCCATGTGCTCGAACAGCACGCGCACGCCGTCGCTGTCGTCCCAGCGGGCGTAGAAGTGGCCGGTGGTGGGCGCCACCCGGGCCCGCACCGGGGTGACGGGCGTGCCCTGCGCGGCGCCCAGCAGCTGGTCCTTGCGCACCAGGTAGACGGCGGCGTCGTCGTCGACGGTGACGGTCCGGGGGCCGCCGGCCATCTCCCCGGAATCGGTCTTGAAGTTGCCGGAGTCGGCCAGCACGAGCCAGTCGCGGGTCTGGCTCACGGTGTGCGACGAGCCGAACACGATGCCACCCTCGATCGGCCAGCACCTCGCGGCGGTGCCCGTGCCGTCCCAGTGGACCACGTGCAGTTGCATGCCGCCGGAGGCGTCGAAGGTCAGCTTCACGGTCCACAGGCAGTGGCGCTCGGGGTCGACCACGGGGTGCGCGCTCGAGAAGTAGAAGGGGAGGACGCCGGGGTTCGGCATGGTGGGCGCGCCCCAGCCGTCCTGGGCGCCCACGTCGGCGAGGTAGGTGAGGTCCACCGGGTCCACCTCCACGGGCCGGCCCACGTCCCAGGTCGTGAACAGGCGGTCGCCCCACGGCAGAGGTGCGGTGTTGGCCGCGTTCGGGAACCCGAACGGCGACGCGTAGCCGGTGGGCCCCGGGCGGAACCGCTCCGCCGCCCGGGTGTGGAGGCGCTGGCTGGGCGTGTCGGTCACGCGGGCCCGCCAGGCGAAGCGGTCGTTCGCCGCGCCGTGGGTGCCGGGCCGCAGTGAGAGGCGGCAGACCACCCCGAAGCCGAACAACGCGTACGCCAGGTCGGGTGCCACCTGGGGGGCGGAGAAGACCACCTCGCCCTGCACGTCGTCGGGCCAGGCGCCCTGCACGAGCCGCAGGTCGAGGTCCTGGTGGCGGGCGGTGGTGGCGGTGCGCGGCACGGGCATGGCGGTGTCCCCCTGGTTGACGCTGTTCACCATTCTTGCAGCCGACGGGGTGCGGGGAACCGTCCGGGGCTCCGGGTCGTCGGAACGGACATGGAGCAGCGTCGAGCGATCCGCGCGTCCGGGCGGTCGAGGGCCGTCCGCACGGTGGTGGTGTTCACGGCGGTGTGGCTCGTGGGCGCGGCGTGCGGCTCCGGCCCATCGCCCTCGGTCGAGGAGGGGGGCTGGTCGGGCGTGACGATCCTCTGCGGCTACCGGGAGAGCGACGATCCGCTCCGGCGGGTGCCGGCCGGCCGCGTCGTCGGTCTCGGTCGGGAACCGGCTGCGCTGCTCGCCCGGGCCCGTTGCGGCGAGGGGGCGCGCGGTCGGGGCGGCGCACCCGAGGTGCGGGCCGACCGCTGGTACGGCGTGGTGGGGTACCTGGGTGATCGGCACGACGTCCGGCTGGTCGGGGTGGACCGGGTCGACGGTGACGGCCGCGTCCGTCTGGAGGTGGAGCACGACGTGACCGGCCCCGGGTGCGGGGAGACGGGCGAGTACCGGGGCCAGCTCCTCCTGTTGGTGGCGGGTCCGGCGGGATCACCGACGCCGTCCGTCGAGGTGCGACAGGTCGAGCTGCCCTGCTGAGGGCTGACCGGATCGGGCCCGGCCCGCGCGACGCTTGCGCGGCGCGAGGGCGACCCGTGTCACCACGGATTTCGCGGGCGGGCGGGCATTTAGCACTAAGTCCGATGGTTGCAGAGCCCGTGAGCGACACCGCAACCCCCGTCCGCAAGCGGTCCGCGCAGGACCCGGTCGGCCTCTACCTCGAGGAGATCGGCCGCCACCCCCTCCTCACCCCGCAGGGTGAACAGGCACTGGCCCGGTCCATCGCCGAGGGTCGCAGGGCCGAGGAGACACTGAGCCGACTCAACGGGTCGGCCACCCCGGCCCAACGCCGGCGCCTCCGCAGGGCCGCCGAACAGGGCAGGGAGGCCTCCGACCTGTTCGTGAAGTCGAACCTGCGCCTCGTGGTGTCGGTCGCCAAGCGCTACCAGTCCTCCGGCGTGCCCCTCCTCGACCTCATCCAGGAGGGCAACCTCGGCCTGATGCGGGCCGTCGAGAAGTTCGACGCCGAGAAGGGCTTCCGCTTCTCCACCTACGCGGTGTGGTGGATCCGTCAGTTCATCTCCCGGGGCATCGCCGGGAGCAGGTCCTCGGTCCGTCTCCCCAGCCGGGCCAACGACGAACTCCTCCGCCTCCGTGAGACCACCACCTTCCTCGAGCAGACGATGGGCCGGGCGCCCGAGCTCTCCGAACTGGCCGAGGCGGCGAACCTCAGCGAGGAGCGCATCACCGAACTGATGCGGGTGTCGGCCGACCCCATCTCGCTCTCCGGTTCGGTGGGTGAGGAGGGTGGGGCCGAACTCGGCGACTTCATCGAGGACGTACGTGCCCGGGCCGAGGTGGAGGACGTCACCTCCCGCCTGCTCCCCGAGGAGTTCGAGGACATGCTCTCGGTCCTCGACGACCGCGAACGCGTGATCCTGCGGCTCCGCTACGGGTTCGACGGCTCCGAACCGCTGTCGGTCGCCCAGGTCGCCGACGAGGTCGGACTGTCCCGGGAGCGCATCCGCCAGCTCGAGCACCGCGGACTCGCCAAGCTCCTGCACCCGTCGTGGCGGGCGGTCGGGCGCTACCTCACTCAGGACTGAGCGGCCGGGATGAGCACCCGCACACCGGCCGACCCCGCCCAACTGGGCCTCCGGGAAGCGGCCGAACGCCTGGGCGTCCACTACATGACCGCCTACCGCTACGTGCGGAGCGGCCGCCTTCCGGCGACGAAGGTGGGCGACGAGTGGCGGGTCGACGAGGTCGACCTCGCCGGGTTCCGCCGTGATCGTCCGGGCCGGTCCGTGGAACGTGACGAGAGCGGCGGTCCGGGGAAACCGGCCCCGACGTCGCGCCGAACCCATCGCGAGCGTCTCGAGGCGCGGCTCCTCGCCGGCGACGAAGCCGGCGCCTGGGGCGTGGTCGAGGCGGCCATGGCCGCCGGGGCGGAGCCCTCCGAGGTGCTCACCGAGATGCTCTCGCCGGCGATGCGCCGGATCGGGGAGCGGTGGGCGGCGGGCGAGTTGCCCATCGCCGAGGAGCACCGGGCGTCCGCCGTGGCCAACCGGCTGATCGGCCGGCTCGGACCCCGGTTCGCCAGGCCGGGCCGCCGCCGGGGCACCGTCGTGCTCGGGTCGGTGGCGGGTGACCGTCATTCGCTGCCCACGGCGATCCTGTCGGACCTCCTCCGGGGTGCGGGGTTCGACGTGATGGACCTGGGGGCCGACACCCCGCCCGCGTCCTTCGTGGACGCAGGTCGCCAGGTCGGGCGGCTCACGGCGGTGGGGCTCTGCGTGTCGGCACCCGAAGTGCTCGACGGCGTGGCCGCCCAGGTGGGCGAGGTGCGCGAGGGCCTGCCGGGGGTGCCCGTGCTCGTGGGCGGCGGTGCCGTGGTCGACGAGGCCTCGGCCCTGGCCCTCGGTTCCGAGGGCTTCGCAGCGGACCCCGCCGCGGTGGTGGACCTGTTCGCCTCGTACGCTTCGGGTCGGGTCGGCTAGAACCGCCGGCATGCCCGACGGAGCGGAACCCGACGCAGGTCACCCCACCACCGCAGAGCCCACCACCGCCCGCGCGGCCGTGGTCGTCTCGTTCACGGAGGATCTGCTGAACGGCCTGCTCGCGCTGGTCGTCGGTGAGGGCGTCCCGCTCGACCCGCTCGAGCAGCAGGTCGTGCTGCCGGCGATGGGGGAGGTGGACCTCCGCCTGGCGCTGACGATCACCGGCGGCTCCCTCGACCTCCGGGCCGAGGACGGCGGCCGGGCGCGTGCCGTGGTCACCGCCGACGGGGACGTCTCGGTGCGCACGGCGGATTACGAGGGCGATGTCGTCGAGGGTGCGCCGCTGGGCCTTCCGGAACTCCCCGCCCCGATCCCCGTGCGGGTGGAGGCGCTGGTCGACCCGATGGTCGAGCTGCGCGACGACCGCACGGTCAACGTGGGCCTCGACCTCTCCCGCGCCGAGCTCGTGAGCCTGCAGGTGGACCCGGACGCGCCGGTGCCCGACGGGGTGGACCCCGGCACCTGGGTGCCGATGACCCAGATGGTCCAGGTGATGTTCGGCTCCATGGGCGACGGTCTGTTCGCGTCCCTCGGCGAGCACGTGGGTTCCGTCGGCACCGACCTGGGCCCCGACGTGGGCATGGTCCTCCACGAGCTGGGGGTCGACACGGGCCGAGCCACGGTCGGCGTGGGCACCGGCACCCTCACCTTCTCCCTGCCGGCCCGCCCCGACGCCGAGGGCGTGGCCCGGCCGGTGCCGGTGGCGGGGAACCGCCTCGGGGTCGGGGCCGCCGCCGGCGCGGTGGACCACCTGGCCCACCTGCTGCTGGAACGCGCCATCGGCAACCTGCCCCTGCCGTTCGAGTTGGAGCTCGACCTCGGTGAGCAGCGCGTCGGCGGCACGCTGCGCCAGAGCCGGGTGCTCTCGGACCGGCTGCCCGACCTCCGCAGCGCCCTGCGCACCGAGATCCGGCCCCGCCTCGTGGGCGGCCGCCTCGAGCTGACCGTGCAGGCCGCCTGGGTGGAGCTGCCGTCCTTCCTGCCCGGCTTCGTGAACGACCTGAGCCGCACCGTCGGCGGGCTGGCCGGCGCGGTCCCACTGCGCCTCCGGTTCCCGGCCACGGTCGCGCTGCCGCTCGTGCCGGGCAGCACCGACACCGTGCCGGTCCGGGTGGACGACCTGCGGGTCACTGCCGAGGGCGTCGGCGTGGTCCTGGCGCTCGACTGAGCCGGATCGGACCGTCGTGCCCACCAGCTCGCTACGTCCCGTGCTCGCCCGCGACGGGATCTTCAACACCCGCGACCTCGGCGGGTTGCCCGCCGCGGGTGGTCGGGCCGTGCGGCCCGGGGTGCTGGTCCGCGGCGACTCGTTGCACCGGGCCCGCCACGACAGCCGCGTCGCGCTGCACGACCACGGCGTGCGGGTGGTGCTCGACCTGCGCGACCACTCGGAGCAGACCGCCGACGGTGTGTTCGCCCACGACGGCATCGAACTGGCCCACCACCCGGTGCTCGACCCGAACTACGCCTGGGACGCGGACGACGTGGCCGCGCTCGAACCGACCGACACCGACGCGTCGCCGGTGCTGGTCCACCGCTACACCGAGATCCTCGAGGGCTTCGGCGGGCGGTTCGTGGGCGCGGTGGAGAAGGTGGCGGCCACCGACGGGGGCGTGGCGTTCCACTGCGCGGTGGGCAAGGACCGGACCGGCCTGCTCGCCATGCTGCTCCTGGGACTGCTCGGCGTGCCCGACGACCTGGTGGTGGCCGACTACGCCCGTTCGTCGCTCGCCACGGCGGTGCAGACCACGTGGTTGTGGGTCCACGGGCACCCGTACGGCGAGGCGGGCGACGACGAACTGCACCTGGGGGTGTGGTCGGCCCGGCCGGGCACCATGGAGGTCACGCTGTCGCGGCTCCGGGCCCGTCACGGCGGTGCGGAGGCCTACCTCCTCGACGCCGGGCTCGACCCCTCCGTACCCCCGGCCCTGCGGCAGCGCCTGCTGGCCTGAGCGGCCGGGCCCGGCCCGGGCGGCCGGGCCGGAATACCCGACCGGCCCACCGGGTTTTCCACGCCATGCTCGCCGCCGGAGACCTCGCACCCGACTTCACCCTCCCCGACCAGACCGGCACGCCCGTGTCGCTGTCGGAGCTGCTGGAGAAGGGCCCGGTGGTGCTGTTCTTCTACCCGAAGGCCCTCACCACCGGCTGCACCAAGGAGTCGTGCCACTTCCGTGACCTCGCCGCGGAGTTCTCGGAGGTGGGCGCGCAGCGCGTCGGCATCAGCGCCGACAAGGTCGACAAGCAGGCGGCCTTCGACGCGAAGCACGGACTCGGCTACCCGCTGCTGTCCGACACCGACCGCTCGGTGGCGGCGGCGTTCGGGGTGAAGCGAATGGGTCCGCTGTTCAACAAGCGGTCCACGTTCGTGATCGGGACCGACCGGCGGCTGCTCCGGGTCATCTCCTCCGAGATGAACATGGACGTCCACGCGGACGAGGCCCTCTCGGCCCTGCGCTCGGCCACCCCGGCCTGACCGGCCGCCGGCCCTCCGGCGCCCCGTCCACGTGCGCACCGTCTGGGTCCTCGGCGACCAGCTCAACCGCTCCATCGGCGCGCTCGCCGACGCGACGCCGGCCACGCACCGGGTGCTGCTCGTGCGGTCCGGGGCGAAGGCCCGGTCCCGTCCGTGGCACCGCCAGCGGCTGCACCTCTACCTCACGGCGATGGAGCGGTTCGCGGCCGAGCTGCGCGACGAGGGCTTCGAGGTCGATCTCCGCGACGCCCCGGACTTCGCCTCGGGGCTGGCCGCCCACCGAGCCGCGGCCGCCCCGGAGGAGGTCCTGGTCACGGAGCCGAACTCCCGGGCCGCACGACGGCTGACGGCGGAGCTCGACTGCACCACGGTGCGCTCGGACCAGTTCCTCTGCCACCACGAGGACTTCGCGGCCTGGGCCACCACCCGGCCCGGCCGGCTCCGCATGGAGGACTTCTACCGGTGGCAGCGGGTGCGCCTCGGTGTCCTCATGGACGGCGACGAGCCGTGCGGTGGCGTGTGGAACCTCGACGCCGACAACCGGGAGCCGCCGCCCCGGGACGGCCGCAGCTGGCCCGACGCCCCGGTGTTCGCCCCCGACGACCTCGACCGGCGGGTCGCCGACGGTCTCCCGTCGGGCACCGTCGGCGCGGCGCCGTTGGGGCTGTGGCCCACCTCGCGGGCCCAGGCGCTCGAGCGTCTCGAGGTGTTCATCGACCAGGGGCTGCCCCGGTTCGGGCCCCACGAGGACGCCATGCTCGCCGCGGAGTGGAAACTGGCCCACTCGGTCCTGTCGTCGTCGATGAACCTCGGCCTGCTGCACCCCGCGGAGGTGGTGGAGGCGGCCGAGGTCGCCTACCGCGACGGCCGCGTGCCGCTGGCCTCGGCCGAGGGGTTCGTCCGCCAGGTCATCGGCTGGCGGGAGTACGTCTGGGGCCTCTGGTGGCTGTGGGAGTCGGAGTGGGACGGGTGGAACGAACTGGGTGCGGACCGTCCGCTGCCCCCGGCGTTCACCTCGGCCGGCCGACCCGACGGCCCCGACGGCACCGACCGTCCTGACGACCCGGCCACGCACATGGCCTGCGTGGCCAACGTGCTCGGCCACGTGGACGACCACGCCTACGCCCACCACATCGAGCGGCTCATGGTGCTCGGCAACCTGTGTCTGCTCACGGGGGTGCGCCCCGGTGAGCTCAACGACTGGATGTGGGAGCGGTTCGTCGACGGGGCGGAATGGGTGATGTCGCCGAACGTGGTGGGCATGACGCTGCACGCCGACGGCGGCCGCATGGCCACCAAGCCGTACGCGGCGGGTGGTGCGTACATCAAGCGGATGAGCGACCACTGCCGGGGCTGCCGGTACGACCCGGGCCGTCGCACCGGCGAGGACGCGTGCCCGTTCACCACGCTCTACTGGGACTTCCTCGCCCGCCACGAGGAGCGGTTCCGCGGCAACGGCCGGATGCGGAACCAGATGGCGGGGCTGCGGCGCCTGTCGGACCTGCCCGAGGTGCGTGCCCGTGCCGCGGAGGTGCTCGCCCGCCTCGACGCCGGCACCCTCTGACCCCGCCACCAGAGGACCAGAGGAATAGGGGAATAGGGGTCCTCAGGGCGCCCGGAGCACCCCTGATGTCCGAAGTTCCCGCCGGCCGTGGCGGGGTGGTGTCCTAGGGTCCCGTCGTGACGAACACCCGGCCCGCCACGCTCGACCGACTGCTCGCCGCCCTGCCCGGCCGCCCTTGGCTCGACCCGACCGCCACGTCGCTCGGCCGCCTGCCGATGCGGCCGCTCGCAGTGCCGTGCCCCGACCCGGCGACGGCCCGGCTGGTGGACGGTACCGACCCGGCCACGTTCACGTCGTCGCCGTGGTGGGTGGACCTCGACGGCACCTGGGAACTCGAGTACCACGACGGTGCCGGCAGCCCGCCGGTGACCGCACCGGTGACGGTCCCCGGCGCCTGGGACCTGCAGGGCCACGGGTCGCCGCACTACACGAACGTGGTCATGCCCTTCGACGGTGAGCCGCCGTCGGTGCCCACCGTGAACCCGATCGGCGTGGCCCGCCGCACCGTGTCGGTGCCCCGCTCGTTCGCCGGCCGCCGGGTGGTGCTGCGGATCGGGGCGGCCGAGTCGTTCCACGCCGTGTTCGCCGACGGCGCGTTCGTGGGTTACGGCACCGACAGCCGCCTGCCGTCCGAGTACGACCTCACCCCCTTCGTGCGGGCGGGCCGGCGCTTCGAGCTCGCGGTCATGGTGCCGAAGTGGTCGGCGCAGACCTGGGTGGAGGACCAGGACCAGTGGTGGCACCACGGCCTGCAGCGCAGCGTCGCCCTCTACAGCACGGCGCCGACGCACCTGTCCGGGCTGGCGCTGGCGCCCGGGCTCGCCCCGGGCCCGGCCGGCACCGGCACCGACATCGGCACCGTGGCGGGGGCGGTCACCGTGGCGGGCCCGGCCGTGCGGGCCCCCGGGTGGTCGGTCGAGGTGGCGGTCGAGACCATGGGGGGCCGGCGGGTGGCCACCACCGGCGCGCTCCCGGTGCCCACCTGGGACTCGTCGTCGGAGGCCGCCGAGCTGATCTCCGGTACCTACGTGCGCCCCGGTGTGGTGGAGGTGGCCCTCGACGTCCCCGGGGTCCGCCCGTGGCACGCCGAGTCGCCCACCCGCTACCGGGTGCTCGTCACCCTCCGGGGTCCCGATGGCGCCGTGGCGGAGGTGGCCGCGCTCCGTACCGGGTTCCGCTCGGTGGAGGTGGCCGGGCGGGAGTTGCGCCTCAACGGGTCGCCCGTCCTGCTGCACGGGGTCAACCACCACGAGCACGACCCCCTCCGTGGCCGCGCCGTGCCGGCGGAGCTGACCCGCCGCGACCTGTGCCTGATGAAGGCCCACAACCTCAACGCCGTGCGTGCCAGCCACTACCCGCACGACGAGCACTTCACCGAACTGTGCGACGAACTCGGCCTGTGGGTGGTGGACGAGGCCAACGTGGAGTCGCACGCCCGACAGGCGTCGCTCTGCCACGACCCGGCGTACTCGGCCACGATCGTGGAGCGTGTCGAGCGCATGGTGGCCCGCGACCTGCACCACCCGAGCGTGGTGGTCTGGTCCCTCGGCAACGAGTCGGGTGACGGCCCCCCGCAGGCGGCGGCCCGCGCCTCGGTCGGCCGTCTCGATCCCACCCGTCCCGTGCAGTACGAGGGCCCGTTCATGCACGACCTGTACGCCGAGGCCGCGGTGAGCGACATCGTGTGCCCGATGTACCGGTCGCTCGAGGAGGTGCTCGAGTGGGCGGGCCGTGGCGACGACCCCCGTCGTCCCCTGATCTACTGCGAGTACTCCCACGCGATGGGCAACTCGAACGGCTCGCTGGCCGACCACTGGGACGCGTTCGAGGCCACTCCCGGCCTGCAGGGCGGCTTCATCTGGGAGTGGCTGGAGCACGGTCTGCCCCGGGGGGCCGGCGACGACACCGGGTCGGCCGACGCGGTCACGGCCGACGCGGTGTTGCAGGGCCCCGACGGCTCACCGGCCTGGGGGTACGGCGGTGACTTCGCCGACCGGCCGAACGACGGCAACTTCATCTGTGACGGGCTGGTGGACGCAGCGCGTCGGCCGCATCCCGCGATGGCCGAGGTGCACCACGTCGGCCGGCCGGTGCGGGTGGAGCTGCGCGACGCGGCCCGCGGCCGCCTCCGGGTGCACAACCGCCGCTGGGTCACCGACACCGCGGATCTGCGCGGTCGCTGGACCCTCGAGCTCGACGGGCGCCGGATCGACGGGGGCACCCTGGCGCTGGACCCGGTGCCGCCCCGCGGTCACGACGACCTGCGCCTCGGCTGGACCCGGCCGCGGCTCGCCGCCGGTCAGGAGCTCTGGCTCACCGTGGAATGGACCCAGCGGCGCGCCACGCCGTGGGCCCCGGCGGGCCACGTGGTCGCCCGTGAGCAGCTGCCGGTGCCCGGCGCTGGTCGCGGGGAGCCTCCCTCGATGCGCCCGGTGGTGGGTCGCACCCCGGCGGTGCCCGCCCCGGTCGAGCTGGCGTTCCGGGCGACCACGTTCAGGGCACTCACCGACAACGACGCGATCCAGGTGGGGTGGATGGCCGACTGGGCCGAGCACCTGGCGCCGTGGTCCGCGCTGGCCGACGGTCCGGCGCCCGGCACGTCGACCCTGCGCGTCGCCCCGGTGGCCGACGGCTGGTGGGAGGTGGTGGCCACCGTCGAGCTGGCGGAGGGCGCCGCCGACGTGCCCGCGCTGGGCGTGGTGGTCGACCTCCCCGGTACGTTCGACGAGCTCCACTGGTTCGGCGACGGGCCCGGTGAGTCCTACCCCGACCGCCGGGCCGCGGCCCGGGTGGGTCGGTGGCGGGCCGGGGTGGCCGACCAGTACGTGCCGTACGCGTTCCCCCAGGAGCACGGGTTCCACACGGGGCTGCGCTGGTTGCGGGTCGTGGACCTCGCCGCCGGTGTGGCGCTCGAGGTGGTGCCCGACCGGCCGGGCCCCGGGTTCTCCGCTCGCCACCACCGCACCTCGGAGTTGTTCGCGGCCGCGCACGCCGACGAGTTGGGTCCGCTCGACGCCCCGCAGGTGACCGAGCTGTTCCTCGGGGTCCACCGGGGCCTCGGCACCGCATCGTGCGGGCCCGACGCGGCCGAGCGCCACCGCGCCACGCCGGGGCGCCACACGTTGGCGGCGCGGTTCCGCTGGGCCCGAGCCTGACCCCCGCTCTGTGTCGCGCCTGCGCACCGATGAGTGTGCAGGCGCGACACGAAGCCGGGGAGTGGGGGGTGTGGGTGTCAGGCGATCCGGTCGGCGGCCTCGCCGAGCTCGGCGCGGAAGTCGGGGTGCGCGATCTCCACCAGCGCCCGGGCCCGCTCGCGGACCGTCAGCCCCGACAGCTCTGCGAACCCGAACTCGGTGATCACCACGTCGATCTGGTGGCGGGGGGTGGTCACCAGCATCTGGGGTGCCAGGTTCGTGACGATGCGGCTGACGCGACCCTCGTTGACGATCGTCGAGGAGCGCAGGCACAGCAGCGAGCGGTCGTCGAGCTGGAGGCCGGCACCGGCGAGGAAGTCCTCGTGTCCGCCGATCCCGGAGTGCTGGTGGCCACCGATCGTGTCGGCCGCGACCTGGCCGTACAGGTCGACCGCGGTGGCCCCGTTGATCGACACGAAGTCGCGGTTCTCGGCGATGTAGCGGGCGTCGTTCACGATGCCCACCGGCAGGAAGCGCACCTCCCCGTTCTCGTGGAGCCACTCGTAGAGCTCCGGCACCCCCGCGGCGAAGGTGCAGATCGAGTAGCCGTCGAACTCGCCCTTGTGGTCGTTGGTGACCTTGCCGGCCTGGTGCAGACGCATGAGGCCGTTGGTGAACATCTCGGAGTGGATGCCGTAGCCGCCGCCGGGACCCTCGGCGAGCAGCGAGGCGATCATCGACGGGATGGCCCCGATGCCGGTCTGCAGCGTGGAGCCGTCGCGGATGAAGGCGCGGGCGTGCTCGGCGATGGCCCGATCCGCGTCGGAACCGGCCGCGTCGGGCAGGTTGATCGGCACCGCGTCGGTCTCGAGCAGGACGTCGATCTCGTCCACGTGCAGCGAGTGGTCGTAGACGCCCTCGAGCCCGTGGGTGCGCGGGTAGTTGTCGTTGTACTCCACGATCAGGAGTCGTTCCGGGTCGCGGCCGCAGCGGTGGAGCTCGTCCGTGGTGGCCCCGGCGTGCAGGCTCAGGCTCACGTAGCCGTCCTTGTCGGGCGGCGCCGCGGCGGTGGCCATCACCCGGGGGGCGAGCTTCTCGACGATCGGGCCGAAGCGGCGGAAGTCGGCGGGCACGAACTCGATGTCGGCGCCGCTGTCGCGCAGGAACCGCTCGGCGGGGCCGAAGAACCCGCTGCGGTAGTGGACCCCCGGCTTGGTGAAGATCGCGTACAGGTCGGTGAGGAGGGCCCCGAACAGCTGCAGGTCGACCCAGTCGTCGCGTTCGCCGAGGGCGTGGAGGAACCCCACCGGGTGGGCGGGGCCGAGGCCCACGGCCACGGAGTCGGCGGGGCGGACGAGGCTGGCGGCCTCGGCTGGCGAGTCGGCCGTGCGGGCGGGCATGGTGGCTCCTCTCGGTGGCGGACCTGGGCGGGCCCGGCGCCGGGGGAGAGTAGTACGCCGGCGAACGATCCCGTCGGCCGACGAGAGGGGACCGAGCGGTGGCCGACGGCACGAACCCGCAGGCCGGCATGAACCTGGCGACCGTCTGGGAGACGGTGGCCGACACGGTGCCCGACGCGGACGCGGTCGTGCACGGCGACGTGGTGCGCACCTGGAGGGACTTCGACGTTCGTGCCGCCCGGGTGGCCGGCCACCTCACCGCGGCCGGCCTCGGTCCGGACGCGAAGGTGGCCTTCTACCTGCACAACGGCAACGAGTACCTCGAGGCCACCTTCGGTGCGTTCAAGGCGCGCTGCGTGCCGGTGAACGTCAACTACCGGTACCTCGAGGCGGAGCTTCGGTACCTGTTGGAGAACTCCGACGCCGAGGCGGTGCTGGTCTCCGCCGAGCTGGTGGACCGCCTCGATGCCGTGCGCGGCGATCTGCCGCTGCTGCGCACGGTGCTGGTGGTCGACGCGGACGAGGACCACCCGGTGCCCGACTGGGCGCTCGACTACGACACGGCGCTCGACGCGGCCGAGCCGATGCCCCGTATCGAGCGCTCCGGCGACGACCAGTGGTTCCTCTACACCGGCGGCACCACCGGCATGCCGAAGGGCGTCATGTGGCCCCACCGGAGCCTGCTGGGCACCGCCGCCCCCACCTTCAAGGTGCTGCGCCGCGACGTTCCCGCCACGCCCGACGAGGTGGCTGACGCGGTGAGGGCGTTCCACGACGGGCCCGGTGCGATCCGCCTGGTGCCCGCCGCCCCGCTCATGCACGGCACGTCCGCGATGGCGACCGTGGGGGTGCTCTCGGCGGGCGGCTGCGCGATCACCCTCACCGGGCACCACTTCGACGCCCACGAACTGTGCCGCACGGTCCAGGACCGGCGGGCGACCCAGCTCACGATCGTGGGCGACGCGTTCGCCAAGCCGATGCTGGCCGCCCTCGAGGAGGCGGCGTCGGTGGGGAGGCCCTACGACCTGTCGTCGCTCCAGGTGGTGGTGAGCTCGGGGGTGATCTGGTCGCAGCCGGTGAAGGACGCCCTCCTCGAGTGGTGCGACGTGCTGCTCGCCGATCTGCTGGGCTCCTCGGAGGGCACCGGCTTCGGGCGGTCCACCGCGTCGCGCCGGCGTTCGGCGGGCACGGCCACGTTCCGTCTCGGCGAGCACGCCGCGGTCTTCGGCGAGGACGGCGAGCCGGTCACGCCCGGTTCCGGGGACGTGGGCGTGCTCGCCGTGGGAGGGCCCATCCCGGTCGGGTACTACAAGGACCCGGAGAAGACCGCGGCCACGTTCCGCACGTTCGGTGGCCGGGTCTGGTCCGTGCCGGGCGACTTCGCCACCGTCGACGCCGACGGCACGATCCACCTGCTGGGTCGCGGCTCGGTGTGCATCAACACCGCGGGGGAGAAGGTGTACCCCGAGGAGGTGGAGGAGGTGCTCAAGCTCCACCCGGCGGTGCGCGACGCCAACGTGGTGGGGCTGCCCGACGAGAAGTGGGGCCAGTCGGTCACCGCGGTGGTGGCGGCCGAGGAGGGCGCCACGGTGGACCCGGCGGCGCTCATCGCCCATTGCAAGGAGCACCTCGCGGGCTACAAGTGCCCGAAGCGGGTGGTGACCGTCGACCGGGTCCTCCGCGGGCCGAACGGCAAGGCCGACTACCGCTGGGCCACCGAGGTGGCAGGCGCCGGGGGCGAGGGGGCCGGCTAGTCGAGGAGGATCGGGCCGGGCAGCGCCACCCAGCCCTGCATGGCCTCCTCGAGCTCGCCCACCCGCTTGGGCAGCGCGTCGAGGGTGACCGGGCCCGACAGGTGCACGCCCTGGACGTGGTCGCAGCCCATCTCCGCGAGGAGCGCGAGCGTGTCGCCGTCGGTGACCCCCTCGGCGGCCACCTCGAGGCCGAGACCGTGGGCGAGCTCCACGGTGGAGCGCACCACGGCGAGGTCGGCCGGAGCGGAGGACAGCGTGGAGATGTAGCTGCGGTCGATCTTGATGCCCTTCACCTCGAGGTCGGCCATCGTGGCCATCGACGTGTACCCGGTGCCGAAGTTGTCGACCACCACCCGCAGGCCCATGCCCGACAGGCGCGAGACCACCTGCTGGGCGCGAACCGGGTCGTCGCCCAGTTCGGTCTCGGAGATCTCCACCTCCACCATCTCCGGCGACAGCTCGCCGGAGGTGAGGAGCAGCTCCACGAAGCTCAGCAGGCCGGGGTCGGCCAGCTGGCGCAGCGACAGGTTGGCGCTCACCACCACGGCGTCGGCCGGCGTGGTCAGGCGGTCGGCGGTGCGGGCGGACTCGCCGAGCACCCAGCGGGTGAGCGGCTCCACCAGGCCGGACTGCTCGGCCATCTCCAGCAGTTCGACCGGGATGCGGCTGCCGCCGTCCTCGCGCTGCCAGCGCAGGAGGGCCTCCACCCGGGCGACACGGCCGGTGCGCAGCTCCACCAGGGGTTGGTAACGCAGCTCGAGGTCCTGGTTGGCGAGGCCGCGGCGCAGTTCGGTGAGCAGGCCGACGCGGCGCACCGAGCTGCGCTCGGCCACCGGGTCGTGCACCGACAGCGTCGCTGCGTCGGCGTGCGCGAGCCGCAGCGCGGCGTCGGCGCTGTGCAGCAGCGTGCGGGGATCGCCGCCGTGGGCTGGTGCCACCGCCACCCCCACCCGGGCCGACGGGTGCACCATCTGGCCGTCCACGTCGAGCGGTCGGGCGAGCGCCTGCTCCACGGACCGGCCGAGTTCCAGCGCCGCCGCCTCGCCCGGGACGGCCGGGCCGAGCACCGCGAACTCGTCGCCGCCGATGCGGGCGACGAGGTCGGCCTCCTGGCACTCGGCGGTGAGTCGTCGGCCCACCTCCACGAGGAGCTGGTCGCCGTACTGGTGGCCCATCGTGGCGTTCACCTCGTGGAGGCCGCCGATCCCCACCAGCACCAGGGCCAGGTGGTGGCCGTCGGACAGCCCGGTGGTGAGCGTGGACAGCCGCTCGTCGAGCAGCGTGCGGTTCGGCAGGCCGGTGAGCGCGTCGTGGCTGACCTGGTGGCGGAGGCGGCCCTCGAGGTTCACCGTGCGGGTCACGTCGGTCACCGTGGCGGCCAGCGTGCCGTCGGGAAGACGGTCGAGGCGCAGGTCCAGCCAGGTGTCGGGCAGCTCGGCGAAGGACAGGCGCTCCGCGGTGAGCGACTCACCGGTGTGGGCCACGTCGAACAGCGCCGAACGGAGGAGACGGCACGACGCGGCGCCGAAGATCTCGTCGATGCGGGTGCCGTCCACCGAGTGGTGTTCCAGGTTGAACAGACGCCGGGCCGTCGGGTTGGCCGAGCGCAACAGGAGGGTGGTGGGCTCGGTGAGGTCGATGAACTCGAGCAGCACCACGGCGCTGGCGCTGCGGCGGACCACCTCGGCGAACCGTCGTTCCTCGACGCGGGCGGTCTCGCTGACGGTGACGTCCACCATCACGCCGCGGACCGGTTCGTGGGGGCCGGCCGGTGTGCGTCGCACGAGCAGGTGGCGCCAGCCGCCGTCGGCGGCGAGGAACCGCACGACCGGTTCCACCGGCACGGAGGCGGCGCGCCCGGAGGGTTCGGCGGTGAAGGCGTGGTCCGTGGGCGGCGCCGGTGCGGGTGGCGTCAGCGGGCCCACCGGCACGATCTCGCGGAACGCGGCCAGGTCGTCGGGATGCACGATCCCGCGCAGGGTGCCGGGCTCGCGGAACGCGGTGGGGTCCCAGCCGAGGACCTGCACCAGCGACGGCGACACGAAGTGGCCGTCGGTGCCGGGCGTCACCTGGCGGAACAGCACCATCCCCGACTCGCCGAGGGCGCTGTCGTACTCGGCACGCACGCGGTGGGTGGCCCGCTCGACCTCCTCGGCCCACCTGCGTCTGCGCGACTTCACGGAGGGTGACGATAGTGGCTGGCCGCGACCACCCGTACGACCTTCTGGGAGCGCCCCCGGCGCCCCCGCTGCCGGGGGCCGGTGCGCGCCGCGGCCCCTCGCTAGATTCGCCGTCGTGCCCCTGTCCGCCGTCACCGCGACGCCGTCGTTCTGCGCCGACGCGGGCGCCCTGTGCGAGCCCGTGTGGGACGCCACCGGCAACGAGGTCCTCGCCCGGGCCGCGGGGTGGCTGACCGACGAGGCGCTGCGGATCCTCGGCATCGTGGTGGTCGCGTTGGTGGCCATGTGGGTGCTGAAGGTGCTGATCGGCCGGTTGGGTCGCTCGATGATCAAGGGCGCCGAGAAGGTGGGCAGCTACGTCCCGGAGCGACTCGTGCCCGGCGAGCGCTCCGGCCGGTCGGAGGCGCGGGCGGTGACCCTCACCCACATCGCCACCTCGGTCTCGATCGCGGTGGTGGTACTGGTGGCGACCACGGCGATCCTGTCGGCGTTGGGGGTGAGCCTCGCCGCGCTGATCGCCTCGGCCGGCGTGGTGGGCGTGGCCCTGGGCTTCGGGGCGCAGAACCTGGTGCGCGACGTGCTCGCGGGCTGGTTCATCCTCGTGGAGGACCGCTACGGCGTGGGCGACATCATCGACGCCGGCCCGCCGGTGACCGGCACCGTCGAGCGCATCACCCTTCGGTCCACCCGGCTGCGCGACATCAACGGCACCGTCTGGCACATCGCCAACGGCGAGATGGTGCGGGTGGGCAACAAGAGCCAGAGCTGGTCGCGGGCGGTGGTCGACGTGGTGGTCACCCCCGACGCGGACGTCGACCGTGCCTGCGCCCTCCTCGGCGAGGTGGGGGAGGAGCTCCGTGGGGAACCGGAGTGGGCGGCCCGGATCACCGGGGCGCCGGACGTGCTCGGCGTGCACCTGATCGACGCCACCGGCGTGACCCTCCGGGTGGTGTGCGACACCGAGCCTGCGGGGCAGTTCCAGGTGGAGCGGGAGTACCGCAAGCGGGTGCTCGCCGCGTTCGAGGTCGCGGGCGTGCCCCTCGCCTCGGTGGCCGCGCTGCCCCTGCCGCCCGCGCCCTGAGCGATCCTGCGCCCTCGGCCCCGGGCGATCCTGCGCCCGCGTGGTGCGCGTTCAGTCCGCGGCGGGGGCGAGGGTCGCGACCACGGAGAACTCCGGGCCCTCGACGAGGTCGAGTTCGTCCACGCGGCCGGCCTCGGTCACGTCCGCGGTCACGCCGCGCAGCAGCTCGAGCCGCTCGGCGGTGTCGGTCACCCCGGCCCGCTCGATCCGGGCCCGCATGCCCACCTTCGCCGCCGACTTGGCGCCGCGCAGCTCGCTCAGCACGGCGGCGGCCACCTCGAGCGCCCGGGGTTCGGCACCGACGCCGGCGAGCGCCCGCAGCTCCGCGGCGTCGGGCCAGGTGGCCCGGTGCACCGAGCCCTCCATCCACCACGACCACGCCTCCTCGCAGGTGAACGGGAGGAACGGCGCGAACAGACGGTGCAGCGTGCTCAGCGCCGCGGCCAGCGCCGCCCTCGCCGAGTCCGTGGCCGCCGACGGCGGTCCGTCCTCCGAGCCGTAGGCGCGGGCCTTCACCAGTTCCAGGTAGTCGTCGCAGAAGCGCCAGAAGAACTGCTCGGTGCGTTCGAGCGCGCGGGCGTAGTCGAAGCCGTCGAAGGCCCGGGTGGCGTCGTCGACCAGGTCCGCGAGGGCGGCGAGCATTGCCCGGTCGAGCGGCTCGGTGACCGCGGTGCCGGCAGTGACGTCACCGAACGACAGTGCGAACCGGCTGGCGTTGAGCAGCTTGATGGCGAGGCGCCGACCCACCTTCATCTGCTGTTCGTCGAAGGCGGTGTCGGTGCCGGGCCGGCCGGAGGCCGCCCAGTAGCGGACGGCGTCGGAACCGTGCTGGTCGAGCAGGCCGAGCGGGGTGACCACGTTGCCCTTCGACTTGGACATCTTCTTGCGGTCGGGGTCGAGGATCCATCCGCTGAGCGCGGCGTTGCGCCAGGGCACGGTGCCGAACTCGTCGTGGCTGCGCAGCAGGGTGGAGAACAGCCACGTGCGGATGATGTCGTGGGCCTGCGGGCGCAGGTCCATGGGGAAGGTGCGGTCGAACAGGTCAGGGTCGTCGCCCCAGCGGCACGCGATCTGCGGGGTGAGGGAGCTGGTGGCCCAGGTGTCCATCACGTCGGGGTCGCCCACGAAGCCACCGGGCGCGCCGCGCTGCTGCTCGTCGTAGCCGGGCGGGCAGTCGGACTGCGGGTCGACGGGCAGCGTGTCCGCGGCGGCCAGGATCGGACGGTCGTGGTCGACGGTCCCGTCGTCGAGCACCGGGTACCACACGGGGAACGGCACGCCGAAGTACCGCTGGCGCGACACCAGCCAGTCGCCGTTCAGGCCCTGGATCCAGTTGTCGAGCCGGTGGCGCATGAACGGCGGATGCCAGGCGAGTTCGCCACCGCGGGCGACCAGTTCGTCCTTCAGCTCGTCGGACCGGCCGCCGTTGCGGATGTACCACTGGCGGCTGGTCACGATCTCGAGCGGCTTGTCGCCCTTCTCGAAGAACTTCACCGGATGGGTGATCGGCCGGGGCTCACCCCGGAGCTCGCCCGACCCGGTGAGCAGCTCCACCATCTGCTGGCGGGCACCGCCGGGGGCCTTGCGGGCGATGCGGTCGTAGGCGGCGCGGGCCTCCTCGGTGGCCAGCCACTCGGGGGCCTCCTCCGCGAAACGGCCGTCGCGCCCGATCACGGCGCGGGTGGGCAGGTCGAGCTCGCGCCACCAGATCACGTCGGTGAGGTCACCGAAGGTGCAGATCATGGCGATGCCGGTGCCCTTGTCGGGTTCGGCGAGGGGGTGGGCCAGCACGGGCACCTCCACGCCGAACACGGGTGTGGTGACGGTGGTGCCGAACAGCGGGCGGTGGCGCTCGTCGTCGGGGTGGGCGACGAGGGCGACGCAGCTCACCACGAGTTCCGGCCGGGTGGTGTCGATGAGGACGTCGGTGCCGTCGGGCCGGTGGAAGGCCAGCTGGTGGTACGCGCCCGGACGCTCGCGGTCCTCGAGCTCGGCCTGGGCCACCGCCGTGCGGAACGTGACGTCCCAGAGGCTCGGCGCCTCCTGGCTGTAGGCCTGGCCCCGGGCCAGGTTGTGCAGGAACGCCCGCTGGGAGACGGCCCGGGTCGAGTCGCTGATCGTGGTGTAGGTGTACGACCAGTCCACGCTGAGGCCGAGGCGCCGGAACAGGTCCTCGAACGCCTGCTCGTCGGTCACCAGCAGTCGCTCGCACAGCTCGATGAAGTCCGGTCGGCTGATGCGCAGGTAGTCGCCGCGGTCCTTGGGCGGCTCCGCGGGCAGTTCGAGTTCGCCCTCCACGGGGTGCACGGAGGTGTCGCACACCACGCCGAAGTAGTTCTCCACCCGGCGTTCCGTGGGCAGGCCGTTGTCGTCCCAGCCCATGGGGTAGAAGACCTCCATCCCCCGCATGCGCTGGTAGCGGGCGACGGTGTCGGTGTGGGTGTAGGAGAAGACGTGGCCCACGTGCAGCGAGCCCGAGGCGGTGGGTGGCGGGGTGTCGATCGAGAACACCCGGTCGCGGTCCGCCGCGCGGTCGAAGCGGTAGGTGCCCTCCGCGTCCCATCGGGGTGCCCACTTCTCCTCCAGCCCGTCGACCGTGGGCTTGTCGGGGACGTCGCGGACGGACCTGGGGGTGGGGGGGACGGCTGCCATACGGAGGCCCACGCTAACGGGCGGCGGGTGTGGGTCCGAAGCCGGTTCGCCGCCGTGGCGCACCGGTAGGGTCCGGCCCGCATGGAACTCTCGGGCGTGGCGATCGTGACCGGTGCCGGCGGGGGGATCGGCTCGGCGGTGGCGGAGCGCCTCGCGGCCGAGGGGTGCTCGCTCGTGCTGGCCGACCGCGACCCGGCGTCGTTGGAGGCGGCGGGGGAGCGCGCGAGGGGGGCGGCGCGCGATGGCGTGGTCGTGCGACTCCTCGAGGGTGACGTCGGCGATGTCGGGCACCACGCGGCGCTCGTGGCCGCGGCCGAGGACCTCGGCGGGCTCGCGCTGAGCGTGCTGAACGCCGGGGTGTACCTACCGGGGTTGAGCTGGGAGATGCCGCTCGGGCAGTGGGAGCTGCAGACGCGTGTGAACTACTGGGGCGTGGTGCACGGGGTGCGGGCCGCGGTGCCGGTGATGCTGGCGCGGGGTCGCGGGCACGTGGTGGCGGTGGCCTCGGGTGCCGGCCTGGTGGCCACGCCGGGCCTGGCCCCGTACGTGGCCACGAAGCACGCGGTGGTGGGGTTGATGGAGTCGCTGCACCACGAGCTGGTCCGTGTGCAGGGCGCGAGCGGCGGAACGTACGCGGGCGGGGACCGGGGGGCGTCGGTCGGGGCGTCGGTCGGGGAGTCGGTCGGGGAGTCGGTCGGGGCGTCGGTCGTGTGCCCGGGCAACGTGCGCACACCGATGGCGGCCAATTCGCTGGCCGCCGCAGGCGTCGACGACGAGCGTCTCGACGGGGTCGCGGCCTCGGTGGCGCGTGCGGTCCGGGCCGGCAACGACGCCGGGGGGGACCCGGCGACGGTGGCCGACGCGGTGGTGGCCGCCGTGCGGGAGGGCCGCTTCTGGGTGCTGCCGCAGCCCGAGGTGGGCCTGGGGGCGCTCGACCGCTTCCAGCGCCTCGCCCGCGGCGACGCCCCCGTCGACCTCCTTCCTCCTGGCGAATAGGGGTCCTCAGGGCGCTCTGGGGTACCCCAACCGCCGAGAACGTCGGCCCGGGCACGGGCGGTGAGCGGCATGCGTTCTTGACGCGTGCGTGAGGCCCCATTGCGGTGGGCCTCCGTACCTTGACGGGCCGATGGCGGCACGCGGGGCGGTGCGGGCGCGGGCGATGGTGCTCGCCGTGGTGATGGCGGTGATCGGGACGGCAGCGGTCGCGTGCGTACCGGCGCCCGAGCCGGGGACGAGCCCGGTGCCGGGAGGCCGGTTCGAGTCCCTCGAGCCCGGCGAGGGTTCCGTCCGGTTGGTCGGATGGGCCTGGGACCGTGACACCCCCGAGCCACTGCTGGTGGACGTGCTGGTGAACGGCTCGTGGTTCGGACCGTTCCGTTCGGACCGGGAGCGGCCGGACGTTGGTGCGCCTGGCCGGGTGGCGATCGGGTTCGACGTGACGGTGCCGGCGTCGGTGGGGTCGGTGACGGCGTGCGTGGTGGCCCGCAACGTGCCGGACGGTCCGGTGTCGTTGGTGGGGTGCCGGTCGACCGAGGTGCGTGCGGTGGCGGGGCCGTCGGGTGGCACGACCACGACGGTGCCGACGAGCACCACGACGTCGACCTCGACCACGACCTCGGTCCCGACCACGACGTCGACCACGACGTCGACCTCGACCACGACCACGACCACGACCTCGACCACGACGACGACGTCCACGACCTCGACGTCCACGACCTCGACATCCACGAGCTCGACCACGACGACGAGCGCGGTTCCGACGACGACCACGACGACGGTCCCGTCGTCGGACACCGTCCTGTCGGCGTCGGTGTCGGTGGTGTCGGGAACCACCGATGGCCTGGAGGTGGTGGTGCCCGGCGCGTCGGTGGTGACGTCGGTGGGCGCCGCGGTGGGCGACACGTCGGGCCTGTCGGTGTCCGCGTCGGCTGCGCCGTCGGCGCCGGGGTCGGTGGCGGTGCGCGTCGGGGCGCTCTCGGCGCCCGAAGGGGCCCGCACCATCACCTTCGCGGTCGCCGGCTGCGCCACGAACCCGGGCGGTGGCGCGTGCCCGTCGGGGGACCTGGTGGCCCGCACGCTGGACCTCCGGGTGACGGTGACGGACCCGGGCCCGGGTGTGCCCGACGGGTTCCCCCTGCCGGCGCCAGAGGCGTGGGTGGCCCGTCCGGACGGCACGTCGGTGCTGCCCGGTCACGTGGACGTGTTCGCGGCGCCTCCGTCGCCGCCGGCCGACCTGGCCCAGTTGGCCGCAGCGCTGGGTGGCGCGGTGGTGGGCGCGCAACGCGACCTCGGCCTGTACCGGGTGCGGGTGCCGGACGTGGCCGCGGCGCTCCCGTTGCTGCGGGCGCTGTCGGGGGTGACGGGTGCGGAGGAGACCGTGTCCGAGCCGCCGGGCGAGGTGGACACCACGCCGGACGACTACCGGGCGCTCCAACTGAACCCGGCCCAGCCCGGGGTGGTGTACCACCTGAGCCAGGTGGGGCTGCCGGCGGTGTGGGCGTCGGCCGCCCCGGCCCCACGGCGCACCGTCGGCATCATCGACACCGGCTTCTACGAATTCCACCCCGACCTGCTGCCGAACACCGCGACGGTCGACATGCTGCTGCCGGGGCACAACGTCTTCGACCGCCGCGACGCCTGGTTGGCGTCGGACCACGGCACGCACGTGGGCGGGATCATGTGCGGCGCCGACGGCAACGGCGGAGCGGTGGGGGTGGACCCGGACTGTCGGCTCCGCGTCCTCGACCTCGGCGTCTCGCCGGCGTCGGACGCGGACCGGGTCGCGGGCATCGACGCCTGGCTCGACGAGCGGCCCGACGTGCGCCTCGTCAACATCTCGCTCGTGATCGGCGGCGTGCACGACACCAACGGGTGCAAGCGGGCGATCCCAGCGGGTCTGCGGGCGGCGTGGGACGCAGCGGTGGCGAGGCACCCGGACGTCCTGTTCGTGGTGGCCGCCGGGAACTGCGGCGCCGAGGGCAGGGGGGTCAGGGATGCCCTGCCGCAGGCCCTCTCGCTCACCCGCCCGAACGTGATCGCGGTGTCGGCCACCGACGACGTGGACACGTCCGGGGGGCTGAACCTCGCGAGCTTCTCCGCCCGTGACGGTCAGGTGGCCGCTCCGGGCGTGCTCGTGCAGTCGAGCATCCACGACCCGACGGACTGCGCCTTCCGACCCGCCGGCACCGTGGGGGGGTTCCTCCTGCCGGACGGGACGGTCGTGGCGTGCGCCGTGCCGGCCACGTCCCCGACGGGTATCCCGGGCGTCGTTCGGAAGTCCGGCACGTCGATGGCGGCCCCGCTGGTGACGGGCATCGCCTCGCTCGTCCTCGACGCCCACCCCACCTTCACGGCGGCGCAGGTGAAGCAGTGCCTGCTCGCCGGCGCCACCTCCGACGTCACCAACATCACCGGCAGCGACGGGTCCGTCGACCCGGCGGTCAACGAGATCGACGCCGTGCTGGCGGTTCGCTGCGGGCCGGGCTACGAGCGTCAGCCGAACGGGCCGGACGGCCGCAAGATCGAGGGGTACGCGTTTCCCAGCCCGGGCGCGACGTCGGCCGACGGTCGGTTCGTCCTGGTGAACCCGACGGCCGCCAACGCAGTGCCCGGCGACACCAGCACCCTCGCGAAGTTGCTGGTCTGGGATCGGCGGACCAGGAGCTACCGCGCCCAGCCCCCCGGGGTGGACGGCCGTCGGCCCAACGGGGAGAGCAGGGGGATGTCGATCTCGGCCGACGGATCGAAGGTCGCCTTCCGGTCACCGGCGAGCAACCTGGTGGCGGGAGACACCAACGGCTTCAGCGACGCCTTCGTCTGGGATCTCCGCAGCGACACCTACCGGCGGGCACCGGTCAACACGGAGGCCGACGTCCCCCTCGATGACGCGAACAGACTCGTTCTGCCCCGGATCAGCGCCGACGGCCGGTGGGTCATGGTCAACAGGAAGGCCACGAAGCCGGTCAACTTCGGCGTGGTGATCCCGGTGCTCGTGACCGACGTCGTCGTCTGGGATCTCACCGACGACTCCGTGATCCCGATGCCCGCGGGAACCGACGGGTTCGCCTCCGGCAGTGCCAATGGACAGGACATCTCGGGTGACGGCAGCTCGGTACTGATCCGGGACAGGACCTCCGGCCCGTCGAACCTGACCGCCGGCGACCTCGAGGGACCCGACCTCTACCTGTGGACCCCCGGGTCCATGACCTACCGGCGTTGGCCGAGAACCGTACCGAGCTCGTCACGGTCTCCCGAGGCGTTCCTGTCGGCTGACGGTTCCACCGTCGTGGCCAACACCAACGCCCGACTGCTTCCCTCGGACACCGACGACCAGGTGGAGCCCTACATCTGGCGGACCGCGACGGGCGAGTTCGTCCGGGCTCCGGCGGCGCTCGACGGAAGCCGGCCGACCCTGACTCCCCTGGGGATCTCGGGAGACGGGGGATCGGTGCTCCTCCTGGCCTTCTCCACGGG
>CAIPVR010000064.1 GCA_903868545.1 uncultured Actinomycetes bacterium | reverse complement strand
GGTGCACTCGTGCTCGACGACGCGCCCACCGATCGCACCCGGGCCGAGGTCGCCACGACGCAGGCGCTCGCGGACGGGGTGCCGGTGGTGGTGCACCCGGCACTCCCGCAGGACCACGCGGGCCGGCGGCGGGGTGCGCCCGACGCACTGCTCGCCGCGCCGTCCGGCGGCTACCACCCGCTCCTGGTGCGCGACCACCGCACCGTGTCCACCAACGGGCGCGACCTCCCGGCCCGGTTCGCCACCCTGTCGTCGCCCGCCCTCGACGCGGCGGCCCCGCACGAGGAGCGTCGGGCCCGGCGTCGCCGCGACGACCAACTCGCCCTCGCCCACCATCACCGGCTGCTCGAGGCCGCTGGGCACGCCGCCCCGGCGGCCTGGGGAGCGGTGGTCGGCGTGGAGCACGAGGTGGTGTGGACCGACCTCACCGCGCCCACCTGGCGAACGCCGTCGCGGAGCAGGGGGTACGCATCGCGGTCCGCGCTCGAGGTCTACGACTTCGAGTTCGGATTCCGCCTCGACGTGGTGGCCGCAGCCGGCCGCGGCGAGGAGCGGGTGGTGCCGGTCCGCACCCGCGAGTGCGGTGAGTGTCCGTGGTGGGGCCACTGCGGTGCGGTGCTGGAGGCGCAGGACCACGTGAGCCTGCTGCCCGGCGCCACCTGGAACCGGTGGGTGGTCCACCGCGACCGCGGGGTCCGCACGGTGGCCGACCTCGCCCGTCGCCGCCACGACGACCCGGCCTACGACGGCACCCGGGTGGACATCGCTGCGTCGGTCGACCTCGCCCGGGCCCGGCTCGCCGCGTCACCCGTCGAGCGCCGCCGCGGGACGGGCCGCCTTGCGGTTCCCCGGGCCCAGGTGGAGGTGGACATCGACCTCGAGAACGTCGAGTCGGGGGTGTACCTGTGGGGCGCCCTCGTGACCGACCGGACGGGCGGCGCCGCTCCGGGGGAGGAGGGCTACCGGAGCTTCACCACGTGGGACCCCGAACCGGGCCGTCACGAGGTCGCGGTGGCCGAGGCCTTCGCCGACTGGTTGGACGGCGTCCGGGCGGCGGTCCACGGGGCCGGGTTCACCCTGGCCGTCTACTGCTTCAACGAGAAGGCCGAGGCGGGGGCGCTGCGGCGCCTCGCCACGTTGCCGGGTGCCGCCCCGGGGCGGGCCACCTGGGTGGAGGAACTCGTCGGCTCGTCGGAATGGGTGGACCTCTACCTGCTGGCCCGGGACCACCTGCTCACCGGCACGTCGATGGGACTCAAGTACCTGGCCCGGGCCGCCGGCTTCGACTGGGAGGACGACGACCCGGGCGGCGAGCAGTCGATGGAGTGGCACCGCCTCGCGGTCGGCGCGACCGAGGCCCCCGTCCGGGCCGCGAACCGCCACCGGATCCTCACCTACAACCGCAACGACACGGAGGCCACGCTCGCCCTCCGGGAGTGGCTCGACCGCCACGGCCACGACCTGCCGTCGGCGGCGGACCTCGGACCCACTGGCGAACTAATTGTCCGATCGGACAATATGACGGGATGAGGAACACCACGAAGGTGCTGCTCGCCGGCCTCACCGCCGTCGTGCTCGCCGCCTGCTCGCCGCCGCCGGTCCCCGCACCCACCGAGCCCGCGCAGGAGGTAGTGATCGGCCCCACCACGCAGGTCCTGCCCGGACCGGGCATCCCGGCCGACACGGGGCTGCTCCAGTCGAACAACAACCTCGACGTGCTCGACGCGGACGGCGCCCGCTACCTGGCGATCCGCACGTCGCTGGTGCACTTCGCCACGCCGTTCACGAAGATCGTCGTGTTCCGCAGCACCGACGGCGGCACCACCTGGACCCGCGAGGCCGTGGTCGAACGGGGCCGCGACATGCGCGAACCGCGCTTGCTCGCACTGAACGGCACCGTCTTCCTGTACTTCTTCGACGCCGGCACGAACCCCTTCGCCTTCGAGCCGGGTGGGGTGCAGGGCATGGAGCGCCGCGCGGACGGCACCTGGACCGACCCGGTGCCGGTGAGCCCCGGCGACGCGGTGGTGTGGCGCACCAAGACCGTCGACGGTGTGCCCTACATGGTGCGCTACCGCGGCGGGGAGGACTCCTACACGGTGGACCGAGAGCCGGCCATCGCCGTGGAGCTGCTCACCACCACCGACGGCTACGACTGGACCCCGGTCGACCCGGCCCGACCGGTGGTGCGCACCGGCGGTGCCAGCGAGTCCGACTTCGCCTTCGACGACGACGGCCGCCTGTGGGCGGTGATGCGCAACGAGGCCGGGGAACAGGGCCGCTACGGCTCCCTCGTGTGCACCGCGCCGCCGGGCGACATCGCGAACTGGGACTGCGCGGACGATCCCCGCAAGTTCGACTCGCCGCTGGTGTTCTCCCACGAGGGGGAGATCTGGATCCTGGCCCGCCGCCAGATGGCCAACGACGGCCGCTTCGACCTCGGGATCAGCTGGCTGCCGCGCGACCTGCAGTACCTCGCCTACGAGGCCGCCTACTGGGTGACCCCCAAGCGGTTGGCGCTCTGGAAGCTCGACCGCGGCACCCGCACCGTGAACTGGGTGGCCGACCTCCCCAGCCGCGGCGACACCGCCTTCCCCGGCATCGTGTGGACCGGGCCCCACAGCCTGCTCGTCTACAACTACAGCTCCCCGATCGAGGGCGAGGACCTCGCCTGGGTGCAGGGCCAGCTCGGCCCCACCAACATCTACGTCACGCCGCTGACGTTGCCGTCCACGTGACCGGACGGCGGCGCCCGGGCCGCCCGGCCGGCACCGACCCGGGCGCCTCCCGGCGGATCCTCCTCGACGCGGCCCGCCACCAGTTCGCCGAGCACGGCTACGAGGCCACCACCACGCGGGCGATCGCGGAGGCCGCCGGCATGCAGGCGGGCAACCTCCGCCACCACCTCGGCGGGAAGGCCGACGTGTTCGCGGCCGTGTACGACGACGGCGCGGCCCGGCTCGGCGAGCTGCTCGCCACGCTCGTCCACCAGGACGGCGCGACCACACCGGGCGGCCACCTCCGGCTCCTGGGCGCGCTGGTGGCCGAGGCACCGGACCTCGTCCAGTTCATGGTGCTGGCACCCCTGGAGCGGGCCCGCCACCCCGAGCTGCGGGTCCCGCTGGGCGACGGGGCCATCGGCCTCGAGTCGCTCGTGCGCGGCACCCTCCGCGACTGGGCCGACGACGGTCGGCTGCGCCCGGGGGTGGACCCCGACGTGCTCACCGACGTGCTGATCGCCGCCACCTTCGGCACCGTGCTGTACGGCTCGTCGGTGGACCCCACCGTGGACCTGCCCGCCGCGGTGGACACCCTGGCGCGGCTCGTGGACGGCGACGTCTGGGCCTGAACGGCACCACCCCGGCCACCGACCGCGCCGGGGAAGGTTCAGGGAGCGGCAGCGAGCGGCCGACAACGCGGCGGAATGATTGCGCCGCACCGCGACCAGCCGCCGGACCGGCGCCGCCTGCACGGCGGTGCCGTCGCCCTCGTGTTCGTCGCGGTGGTCACGGCCGCGGCCGCCTGCTCGCCGCCGACGGGTCAGCTGCGGGGACCGGCCGCGCCGGTCGACCCCGGCCCCGGACGGTCGGTGGTCGGTGCGGGCTACACCCTCGGTCCGCTCCTGTCGCTGCCCGCCTACACCGTGCGGATCGACCCCTCGGCTGCCGTCGCCACCGGTGACGTGAGCTTCACCCTCGCCCGGCTCACCGAGCACACCGGGATCGAGTTCACCCTCGGTCCGGCACCGACCGGCCCCGGCGTCGCGAGCGGCGAGGTGGTCGTGCGGAGCGGCACGTCGTGCGACACCGAGAACGAGGGCGGGTGCACCACCCTGTACGGCACCAGCCGACAGCTGACCGCGGCGTCGATCACCCTCGCCCCCTCGGTGCTGGCGGACCCCGCCCTCCTGCGGGCCGCCGTGCTGCACGAGTTCGGCCACGCCGCCGGCCTCGCGCACCACCTCGAGCCCCACCTGGGCCGCCGCCAGATCATGGGCAGCGGCGGCGACGACGGGGCCACCGACTACCTCGAGGGCGACGTGGCCGGGTTGGTGGCCCAGGGCCGCCGGAGCGGCACCCGGACCTGACCGACCCGGCCCCGTCCCTCGTCATCACATCTAGGCCGGGCCCAACCAGGAGTAGTTCTGCGTGGCCGTGAAGGTGGTGCCGCCCCGTGACGCCGTGACCGTGATGGCCACCCTGCGTTGCCCGAGCCCGAACAGGAACGGCCCTCCCACGGTGAAGGTCGAGGCCGGTGCGGTGAGGAGCGAGGAGGTGCCGGGTGGCGGATCGAGCACGACGGAGCTGTTCAGGTCGCGCACCTGGAAGTCCCAGGTGATCGGCCCGGTCCCGGGCAACCCGCTGACCGGGGCCACCACGGTGAGGTTGGAGGCGGTCCCGGACGGCACCACGCGGAGCCCGCCGTTCTTGATCCCCACGTACAGGGTGGGGAACCCGTTGCGTGACTCCACCCGGGTGTCGCCCAGCGCCACAAAGTCGAAGCCCGACACGGTGGGGATCTCGATCTCGCCGATGCTGTCCCGCAGGAGCGGGCTGACGAGCGAGTTCACCACGTAGTTGGCCAGGTCCGCGATGCTGGGGAGCGTCGGCCTGCTCCCCCCTCTCCAGTCGTTGTTGGCGCACAGCGAGTAGTTGAACAGACCCACGACACTGTCACGCCCGATCGGGCAGGACAGCGTGTCGACATCCACCCCGACCACGAGCCGGGGCCGCAGACGCCGGGAGGCCGAGTCGATCTCCAGCCCCACACCCACGGCGGCGTTCACGGCGAAGGTGTTGGTCCCGTCCGAGATCCGCAGGTCGGGAACGAAGACCGTCAACGGCGGCTGGTCCGGGAAGAGCTGCTGGGTCACCACGATCGGGGCGACCTCGGCGTCCACCGTCAGGCTCGTGCCGCCCGAGGAGCCGTCGGTGTCCAGCGTGCCGGTGCCCGGGGTTGACCCTCCCTCGGCCAGGGCCCGGAGGATCTGGTTGAGGAAGGTCGGGTTGAGCGTGATCGCCGCGTCGTAGCGCGTGCCCCGCTGGGTGAGGACGTCCATGTAGCGACCCGTCAGGTTGTCCGGCAGCGTGGGGTTGAAGGTGTACGGGAACCGGCGGGTCGCCGTGGGCGACTTGCCGTCACGCACCCGTAGGTCGGCGCCGAGGGCGATCCCGTCGCCGTCGAGCAGGACGTCACCGCCCTGGCAGCCCCGCGCCTCGCAGGTGCGGTCGAAACCGGCCAGGTC